>CAZQIY010000040.1:37175-44745 GCA_964593565.1 uncultured Anaerolineaceae bacterium | reverse complement strand
GCGACTATCCGCCGGGCGATATTCCGTGATATAACAGACTTCTGTGCCCATCGCCTGCGTCCATTGCCCACCGGGAGTATACAAAATCAATGTCCACCGCCACGAGCATTTACACCACCCCTGCACAGACCAGCGACCAGCCCCGTCGCCAGACGCTGCTGGTGCGTCTGCTGGCCCTGTTCAGCAGTCTGTACGGGCTGGCGCTGCTGCTGTATCTGCTGCTGCGGCTGATTTTTGGCGATTCGCTGTGGTGGCTGGCCTTCCTGCACAACTTCGCGCCCTATTATTTCGTGCCGCTGCTGGGGCTGGTGCCGCTGCTGCTGCTGATGGGGGCGCGTCGCACGGCGGTGCGTTTGCTGCCGCTGCTGCTGGTGGGCCTGCTGCTGTTCGGCCCGCGCTGGCTGCCCCGCCCGGCCGCCGCCGCAGATGCGCCCACCCTGCGCGTGGTGACGTTTAACGTGCTGGTGCTGACCCATCAGTTTGACCGGATGGCAGGCTGGCTGCGCGAGACACAGGCCGACCTGATTCTGCTTCAGGAAACGGGCGGGATGGAAAGCGCGGAAATTTCCAGTGCGCTGGGCGATGTGTACCCGCATACAGTCGATATCGAAGGCACGACGCTGGTCGCGCTCTCGCGCTATGCGGTAACAGATTCGCAGTTGGTGGACCTGGGCGGCTGGTTTATTGACCGCTTCGTGCTGGATGTGGCGGGCGAGCCGCTGGCGGTGTACAACGTGCATCTGGCGATGCCGGTGCTTGACCCGGATGATGAACGTTTCTCGCTGGACCTGAATAACGGCATGGCCAATCTGTTCCTGCGCTATGACGAAACCTACCGCAATCGCCTGATCCGCAGTCTGCTGGCGCGGCTGGCGCAGGAGGACCTGCCGTACGTCGTCGCCGGGGATTTTAACACCAGCGACAACAGCCTGATGTATGCGGAGATGGCGGCAGTCATGGGCGATTCCTTCCGTGAAACCAGCCCCGGCCTGGGCGCGACCTGGCCCGCCTCGCTGGGGGATGATGAACTGCCCGCAGGCATCCCGCCGCTGCTGCGCATCGACTATATCTGGCACAGTGACGCTTTGCAGGCACTTTCTGCCGTAACCGGCCCCGACCTGGGGTCAGATCATTTGCCGGTGATGGCGACGCTGGCCCTGCCCCGGCCCGGCTAGGTGTCCTGCGTTTTGCGCTTGAGGATGCGCGTCTGCGGGTGCAGGCGCATCAGCCAGTCTGCAAGCTGGTTGGTGGCGGTATGAACCCCGGCGGTGGGGCGCGGGTGTCCCATCATGTTCAATTGCAGCGTATATTCCTGCGGCGCATCGCGGGCGACCAGCATCAGCGCGACGTGCTGGTCGATGGTCGGCTCCTTGATATAGGCATCAAACAGCAGGGCGCGTTCGCCCAGGTAGATATGCTGAATATTGATGGTGACATCATCAGCAGTGGTCTTCATGGGCGCAAAGGCAGCGCGCATTTCTTCCAGGCTCAGCGGGCTTTCCAGCACGATATGCGGCATCTCCAGCTCCTTTACAACCGGAATGGGTGGGGCGGGGGTGTGGTTGCGGCGGTAGGCGAAATAATAGCAGTCGCGCCCTTCCTGGCGGGCCTTGCGCTCGTACTTGGTCTGGATTCTGCCCGGCATCGAATCCGCCCAGGCCGCTGGCAGCAGATTGTTCAGGCCCGGCGTGGCATCCAGCACCTCATGCGCCATTTCCGCATATTCCGGAATATCCGTCGCCAGGTACAGCGGCGCGCCCGGCTTCATGCGGCTGACCAGCACATCCACCGTATCCCGCTGGATGAGGCGGCGGTGTTCGTGGCGCGACTTGAACCAGGGGTCCGGGAAATTAATGTGTACCTCGTCCAGCGTCTGCGGCGCGAACAGATGATGCAGCGCCGTTTCCGCCGGGGTGTGGATGACGCGCACATGATGCAGTTGGCGGCGTTCGATCTGGTTTTCGACATGAGTCAGGCAGCGGTTGGAAATTTCCAGGCCAATGATGCTGGCGTCCGGGTGCTGCTGGGCCAGGTGCAGCAGCATATCGCCGCGCCCAAAGCCAATTTCCAGAATGAGGGGGCGCTGTGCCCCAAAAAGCTGTGCCCAATCCACCGGCCAGGGCAGATTGCGGCTGTTCAGTTTGCGCAGGGTGAAGGTTCGGGTTGTCATGCGGGCTATTGTACCGGAGAGCCGGAGCAGGCCAAAGGCTGATTGTGGCGCGGCGGTCTGTGGATAGTCAGAACAGGCAGTTCGTGGTAACAATAAAAGGACGGCCAGCCTCAGATAGGTGCCGGGGTTTCGTAAGAACAGAGTTTATTGTAAACAGGCGACAGACGTTTGAAGCGATTTTTCTTCTATATAGGGTACGCGTTTCGGAATTTGTGGGGCAGCGGGCGCTGGACAACCTTTGCCATTTTCAGCGTGGCCGCCGGGGTGGCGACGGTGGTGGCGCTGCGCAGCCTGGGCCTGACGATCAGCGATTCGCTGCTGATTAACCTGCGCGAACTGAACCGGGGGGATATTACGGTGCGCACGGTGGGCAGCGGCCCGCTGGCATTTAACATCAACCAGGGGCAGTACGAAGGGCGAGTCTTCAGCCCGGCGCAGGAACAGCGCATCGCAGAGATGATCGCCCGCTATGGCGGCGGCACCTATATCACCTACAGCCTGTACAACAATATTCAGATCACCGGCCTCAATTACGTCAGCAGCGGACGCCCGCAGCTTGTCAGCAGCTTTTTTATCGACCCGCACAACTTCGCCACCGTGCGCGATATTCGCGCCATTGATCCGCCCGGCGTGCCGCTGGAGGCCCTTTTCGCGGATGAACGCGCCGTCGTCGTCAGCGAAAATCTGGCGGAGGAGCAGGGCCTGCGGGTGGGCGATGCGGTACGAGTCAGCGGCACGGAAGAACTGTTTATCGTCACCGGCATTGTGCCCTCCGAAACCGAAGCCAACGTACGCAATCTTTCGGCGGCGTTTTTCGGCTTTGCCTACTTCGACAAACAGGCCGCCCCCGTCATGCAGTTGAACCCGGAGCCGAATCACCTCAGCATTATTCTGCCGGATGGCACCCCCACAGAGACGATTCGCCAGCTTGGGCTGGAATTGTGGCAGAACCGGGGCCGCATTTTCAGCATGGATACCACGCCGGACCTGCTGGAGCGCAACGCGGTCATGGCGGATATGCTGGGCCGCTTTATCGTCACGCTGGGGCTGGGGGCGCTGCTGATCGGCGGGGTCGGCATCGTCAACACCATGCTGGTGATGGTGGGGCGGCGTATGCTGGAAATCGCCTCGTTAAAGACCTTCGGCATGAAGCGGCACCAGATCGCCTTGCTGTTCTGCACAGAGGCGTTTTTGCTGGGGCTGGTGGGCAGCGTGCTGGGGGTGGGCATCGGCCTGCTGCTGAGCATGGCGGTCAACCGCTATGGCGAGGTGCTGATTCAGCAGCCGCTGGTGTGGCGGCTGTACCCGGAAGCAGCCATCTTCGGGTTTGCGCTGGGCATGGTGGTGACGCTGGTCTTTGGCGTGCTGCCGGTGATGATCGCGACGCGGGTGCGCCCGGCCATTATTCTGCGCCCCAACCAGCACCACATCCCCCGCACCGGCTGGCGCGAGGTGATGTTCGCGGCGGGCGTGCTGGTGCTGGTGCTGGGGGCCATCGCCGGGCAGATCATCGGCCCATTGTTCGAGCGCGTGCTGGGCGGTTATGCCCCCGGCGTGTTTCTGATCGGCATCCTGATGGTGGCGCTGCTGATGCTGTTTCTGGGGCTGCTGGTGGGGGTGCTGTGGGTGGTGGTCTGGCTGGTCAGCCGCCTGCCAGCCTTTGGCAGCGTCGATCTGCGGCTGGCCCTGCGCAACATGACGGCCCGCCGCACGCGCACCGCCACGACTCTGCTGGCGCTTAGCGCGGGCATGTTTGCCCTCAGCAGCATCAGCTTCTTTGGCCTGGGGGCGCGCCATATTCTGCGCTTCCAGTTTGCAGAAACGCTGGGCGGCAATATTCTGGTGGTGCCGTTGGTGCGCGAACCGCTGGGCCAGACGCTGGTGGATGTGTTTCTGTCGCTTCAGGGGGATATTCGTTACCGCACCCGCATGGGCACCTTTTTCGCTCGCCTTCAGTCCGTCGATGAACAGCCGGTGATGCTGGATGGCCGCCAGAGTATCGGCGTGACGCTGCTGCTGATGATTCGCGAAGGCGACCGCCCGGAACTGCGCAGCGGGACTCTGCTGGCCGGGCGCGACCTGACACCGGAGGATTACGGCAGGCCGGTGATTGTGCTTTCCGAGCAGTCGCTGGTGGAATCGACCCTGCGCGAATTTACGCTGTCTGATCTGGGTGTGCAGGTGGGGTCGCGGGTGCGCATGAGCATCAACAACCAGGAACATGACCTGGAGGTGATCGGGATCGTCAGCAGCCCCAACGGCGTTATTCCGAATTTTGGCGGGGCGTTTCTGCCGCCCGGCCTGGTCGATGTGGACCGGGGCTTTGCCCGTATGACGGTGCTGGATGTCGCGCCGGAGAACGTCAACAACGTGCTGCTGCGGCTGTCGTCCGTCCCGCTGATTCTGGCGGTGGATGTGACGTTTCTGGACAGCCTGATGGTGCGCCTGATCGAGCAGCTCAGCGCGCTGCCAACGGTGGTGGGTCTGTTGTCGCTGGCGGCTGCGGCGGTCATTATGGGCAATACGGTGTCGCTGGCCACGCTGGAACGCCGCCAGCAGATCGGCGTGCTGAAAGCGATGGGACTCAAACGGCGGCGGGTGCTGCGCGTCATGCTGCTGGAAAATACGGTGATTGGCCTACTGGGCGGGCTGATCGGCATTGCCATCAGCGCGGGCATGGTCGCCCTGATGACGGCGCTGGGCACGGGCGTGCCGGTGCCGGTGCCAGAAGAAGGCCAGCCGGTGGCGCTGGCCCTCCTCCTTGCTTCGGTGCTGATCGCCTGGGGCGCGACCTTTTTCAGTGCGCGGCTGGCCGTCAACGAGCGTGTCACCCAGGTGCTGCGCTACGAGTGATTACTGCTCCAGTTCCAGCATGCGCAGCGCCAGCCGGGATTGTTCGTTGGGGTTGCCGGTGGATTGCAGCGCCAGTTGGAAGCTCTCGCGGGCGGCCTCGATATCGCCCTGGGCGGCATAGACTTCCCCCCGCGCCTCGTAGATGTAGTAGCGGCTGTGATTTTCCAGGCTGCGGTTATAGGCTTCGATGGCGGCCTCCAGTTCTCCGGCTTCGGCCAGGATGCGCCCCCGGTCATAATCGAGTTCGTGGCCCTTATCCGGGTTGATGAACAGGTCCTGATAATCCGCAGCGGCTTCCACAGCCTCAAAGTGGCTGAGCGCGGCTTCCAGATTCTGATCTGCCGACCAACTGATCAACGCCAGTACATAATGCGCCGCCGCAGACTGCGCATCGGCGGCCAGGGCGGCTTCGGCCCAGTCGCGGGCCTGGGCATCATCCGCCGCCCGGTAGGCCACATACGCGGCCCGGGCCAGCGGTTCCGCCTCTGTCAGTTCAGGCGCTGCGCCGCGCAGGTGTTCATAGGCCGCGTCTGCCCCCTCCGTTTCGAGCAGATTCGCCGCCAGCAGGATGGTCGCGGCGACATCATCCGGGCGGGCTGTGTGCCACAGTTCCATATAGGGTTGGGCGCGCCGGTAGGCCCCCTGATAGTGCAGATATTCCCCGGCAAAGGCGGCAAAGCGATAGCCGCGCCCCCCGGCACGTTCGGCCTGCTCCAGCAGTTGCAGATGCGCCTGCGCGTTATCCAGTCCGGCCTGGGCGCGGCTGGCGCGCCACAGCGCTTCCGGATGGCTGCGTTCTGCGGCCAGCGCCTGCTGCGCGGCTTCCAGCGCGGCATCATAAGCCTGCTGGTGCAGCAGGACGGCGCTGCGGGCGATGTACCCGAGGGCTGAATCCGGCGCCAGCTCGATGACCTGATCCGCATCGGCCATCGCCTGCCGGGGTCGGTTGGTTTCCAGATACAGCAGGGCGCGGGCGGTCAGCGCGTCGATATTCTCCGGTTCTTCCTGCAGGATCGTTTCAAGCTGGCTGCTGGCTTCTTCCAACCGGTTGTTCAGAATCAGCGTGTCAATCTCATCCTGAAGCGGCGTCAGGCCGGAAAGCATGGCCTCATCGACCACCACTAGCGCCGGTTCCGGCGTGGGCTGGGCCGTGGGGTCCTGCACTGGCTCCTCAACGGTGGGTTGGGCGGTGGCGGCCCCTGCCGCGCCCAGCGTGCGGATGCGACCCAGCAGGCGGCGCTGTTCACCCGGGTCATCATAGGTGGTATCCAGCGCCAGACGCAGGTTATCGCGGGCGGCTTCGATACTGCCCGCTGCCAGATGCGCATCAGCCAGCAGTTCGTAAATGAACGCATACTGGCCGAGCGATTCCATCGCCGCTTCAAAGGCTGCGATGGCCGCTTCGGGCTGTCCGGCAGCGGCCAGAATGCGCCCCCGGTCCAGGTGCAGGTCGTGGCCGAGCGACAGGTTAATCAGGCTGCTGTAAAATTCCTCGCCTTGAAGCGAGTCCAGGTAGGCCAGCGCGGCCTCGGCGTCCTGTGCTTCGTACCAGCTTAGCAGGCCCAGCACATAGGTCGCCTCGTAAGCATCTTCAGACAGGGCGCGGGCGGTATCAGCCCAGTCGCGGGCCTGGGTATAATCGCCGGCGCGGTAAGCGACATAGGCCGCAGCGCCCAGGTCATCGCTGTCGATCAAAACGCCGGGATACGCTTGCAGCGCGGCATAAGCCGCCTCAGGCTGATCCAGCCGCAGCAAATCCTGCGCCAGCAGCCACATGGCATATTCGTTCTGCGGGTCTGCGTCGTACCAGCTTTGCAGATAGGGCAGCGCCCGTTCCGGCGCGTTCTGGAAGTACAGATATTCCCCGGCATAAGCGGTAAACCGGTAGCCCTGCGCCCCGGCGTCCTCGGCCTGTTCCAGCAGACGGGCGGCCTGCTGATCGCTGGCGGCCATGCTGGCGCGCCACAGCGCCTCCGGGTGATCCGGCGCGAGGGCGAGGGCCTGCTGGGCGGCGGCCAGCGCCCCTTCCTCATCGTTCAGGCTCCAGTGCTGCAGGGCGCTGCTGCGGGCGATATACCCCAGCGGCGACTCCGGTGCGATGTCAATCATGTGGTCAGCATCCGCCAGCGCGGTTTCCACATCACCAAATTCCACATGCAGCAGCGCGCGCGCCAGCAGCGCCTCCAGATGGTCAGGATCATTTGCCAGAATCTGATCTAACTGGCGCTGCGCGGATTCAACTTCGCCGTTGAGGATCAGGCTGTCGATCTGATCCTGCAGCGGTGTCAGGCCGGACAGCAAACCCGTTTCGCCAAGCTGCTCGAAATTGTCGGGCAGGTTGGCCACTGCTGCCGGGGTGGGCGTGCTGGTGCTGGTGGGTGATGGCGCAGGGGTGGCCGTGTGCGTGGCCGTCGCGGTCTGGGTGGCGGTGGCGGTATGCGTCAGCGTCGCGGTGAGAGTTGGCGTAGCGCTTGCCGTCGGGGTCTCCGTTACCGTTGCTGTTTCCGTCGCGGTGGCGGTGGGTGGGTTTTCGGTTGGTGCGGTGGT
>CAZQIY010000040.1:14798-37075 GCA_964593565.1 uncultured Anaerolineaceae bacterium | reverse complement strand
CCGTTGCTGTTTCCGTCGCGGTGGCGGTGGGTGGGTTTTCGGTTGGTGCGGTGGTCTCTGTGGCGGGCACAGCACTCGGTTCTACCGTCTCTGTCACTTCCGCCGCTGCGATCTGAGTCGGGGCGGCTGTCAGCGTGCTTTCCACAGGCGGTTGTCCGCCACCACCGCTGAGCAGCAGCAGGGCCACCAGCGCGATGGCCACCCCCCCGGCACCCACGGCTGCCCAGGGTAAAATCGACCTTTTTGCAGGCTCTGCCGGCAGCAGCGTCGTGGCCGAATCGTCCATAGGCTGCGCGGCCTGCCCCGGCGGGGTGGCCCGTGTTCTGGCCGGGATTTTTTCCGTCAGGTCCTCCCGGCTGCTTCTGGCGGTCTCTGCCAGGCTGTCCCGCGCTCTGTCGATGGCGACCTTCATCTCCGCGGCGGTCTGGTAACGATCTGCCGGGTCCTTCATCATCGCTTTCAGGATGACGGCCTCCACCGTATGCGGCAGTTCGCGCCCATATTCCGCTGGAGAAGGCAGCGGCGCGTTGACATGCTTCATGATGATGGCCATGGGCGTATCCGCTTCGTAAGGGACACGGCCCGTCAGCATTTCGTACAGAATAATGCCCAGCCCGTAAATATCCGCGCGCTCGTCCACGCTGCGCCCAGAGGCGACTTCCGGGCTGAGATAGGCCGGGGTGCCTACCATCGCGCCGGTAGCCGTCAGACCGGGCTGGCTGAGGATGTGGGCGATGCCAAAATCGGTCAGGATGGCATGCTGGTGACGATCATCCGTAAACAGGATGTTGGCCGGTTTGACATCGCGGTGAATCATACCGGCCTGGTGCGCATAATCCAGCGCATCGGCAATCTGGGAAGCAATACGCAGTGCTTCATCCAGCGGCAGGCCGGCGGGCTGGTGGCCGATGTAGTTTTTCAGGTTTTCGCCCCGGATAAACTCCATCACCATGTAATAAATATCGCGCTCGATGCCAAAATCAAAGACGTTGACGATGTGCGCGTGGCGCAGCTGGGCCACCGCCCTGGCTTCGCGCCGGAAACGTTCAATAAATTCCTGATCCGTTGCCAGGTGCCCCAGCATCACCTTGATCGCGACAAAACGATCCAGGCCGGGCTGGTATGCCTTGTAAACATCCGCCATGCCGCCGCGTCCCAGCCGCTCGCGCAGTTCGTACTGCCCCAGCTTCTGACCGCTTAAATCCTGTGTCATGAATGCATCCCTGTAATGTGTCCTTCCCCTCCGATTATAGGCCAGTTTTGTGCTGTGCGCTGTACCTGCCGGAACTCTGATCCGGGGTTATGCGTATAGCATGACGGACGACATAACCAACCGGAGGGGGATAACCTCTATGTTTTATCTACGATATGCAGCCCGCAATCTGTGGCGCAACCGGCGCTGGTCCACATTTGCGGTGTTTTCCATTGCTGCCGGTGTGGCGACCATCGTCGCCCTGCGCAGCCTGGGGCTGGCCATTGGCGATTCGCTGACCAGCAACCTGCGCGCCACCAATCATGGTGATATTACAATCAGTGAAGGCGGCGAGTTGGGTTTTGACTTTGACTTTATGGAGTCTTCAGATGAATCCGGCGGGTTCAGCGAGGAGGAGCTTGCGGCGGTGCAGGCATGGGTGGCAGAACGCGGCGGGCAGATGACCGCCTACCAGACCACCAGCGGCGTACAGATCGCCGCGCCGGGCACCGTGACCGCCGGGCGGCCTCAGTTTACCTCCGCTATCTTTATCGACCCGGCTACCTTCCCGCCATCGCACGAAATCACCGCGATTGATCCGCCGGGGGTGCCGCTGAGAGACCTGTTTGAAGGTGGTAACGAGGTCGTCATCAGCCAGACGCTGGCGGACCTGAATACCATCGCCGTCGGCGACAGGGTGCGCGTCAGCGGTACGGAAGAAGAATTTGTGGTGAAGGGCATTGTGCCGGCAGAACACGAAGCCGGCCTGCGCAACCTGTTTGCGGCCTTTTTCGGCTTTGCCTATTTTGACCTGGATTCTGCCCCCGTGATGTCCGTCAGCCAGATACCGGATACGATCAGCCTGATTCTGCCGGATCATCTGGCGCCGACCACGCGGGATGAAGCCTTTGCGGTGCAGGATGAACTGCGCGCGCTGCTGCGCAGTGACCGTTTCCGGTCCTATCAGAGCGTGCCGGAGCTTCGCCGGCAAAATCAGATGGTCGCGGATTATACCGGGCAGTTTATCGTCGTGATGGGCCTGGGCGCCATGCTGATCGGCGGGGTGGGCATCGTCAACACCATGCTGGTGATGGTGCGGCGGCGCACGGAGGAAATCGCGGCGTTAAAAACCTTCGGCCTCAAAGGACGGCAGGTGGCGCTGCTGTTTATGGCAGAAGCGCTGCTGCTGGGGCTGGTGGGCAGCATTATCGGCGCGCTGCTGGGCGTTATCCTCAGCCGCCTGGCCAATGCCTATGGCGAGACTCTCATTCAACAGCCGCTGGCATGGCGCCTGCAGCCAGAAGCCCTGCTGTTCGGGGTGGTGATCGGTGTGCTGGTGGCGGGGGTGTTCGGGGTGCTGCCGGTGCTGACGGCGGTGCGCATCCGCCCCAACATCATCCTGCGGCCCAACGAAGTTCACTTCCCGCGCGCGGGCATTCTGTCTTCGCTGCTGGTGCTGCTGTTTGTGGTGCTGGCGCTGGGGCTGATCGCCGGGCAGATTATCGGCGACATCACGATTGGCATCATCGGCACCGCCGTGACTCTGGCCATGCTTGGCATCCTGATCGGTCTGTTGTGGATTGTGGTGTGGATTGTCGGGCGCATTCCGTCGTTTGGCAGTGTGGATCTGCGGCTGGCCCTGCGCAACCTGCGGGCGCGGCGGGTGCGCACCGCCACGACGCTGCTGGCGCTCAGCGCCGGGATGTTCGCCCTCAGCAGCATTACCTTCTTCGGCCAGGGCACGCGCCAGTTGATGCAGATGACTCTCAGCGGCACGCTGGGGGGCAACGTAATGATTTTTTCAGTGATTCCGCCGGCAGTTGCCAACCCGCTGATTAACGCCCGGCTGAACACGCTGGAAGGGGTGATTTCGCAGACGCGCCTGCGCAATTACAATGGGCGCATCACAGCGGTGAACGGCGAGCCGGTGAACAGCGAGGAGGCGGCCAGCCGCCGCCGCGAGCTTCGCCAGCAGATCGAGAACGCGGCAGAATCGGGCGATTTCCTGCGGGTGGCCGAACTGGCGCAGCAGTTGGAAAACCTGCCGGATTATTTTATGGATGTCTCTGTGCGCGATACCACCGGCACCAATATCAGCGGCGGCGGCGGCATCCTGTTTGGGCGCGACCTGACCGTCGAGGATATCGGCCAGCCGGTGCTGCTGCTGCGCGAGGAGACCTTTAACGAACTGGGTGTCCCTATGGGTACCATGCTGACGGTGGAGATCGACGGGCGCAGCTACGATCTGGAAGTTGTGGGGGTGCAGCCGATGAACGCCATGAACTTTGGCGAAGCGCTGGCCCCGCCGCAGGTGATCCCGGCGACTCAGGGGTCAGAGATGCCGATGACGCTGGCGGAAGTTGCGCCGGAAGACCTGAACGATGTGCTGCTGTCGCTATCTGCGCTGCCGCTGGTCTATGCCATCGACATCTCGTTTATTGATGGTCTGATCGGGCGCTTTATCAACCAGTTCAGCGCCCTGCCGATTCTGGTGGGGCTGCTTTCGCTGGGGGCGGCGGCCGTGATTATGGCCAATACCGTCGCGCTGGCCACGCTGGAACGGCGGCGCCAGATCGGCATTCTGAAAGCGGTGGGCCTGAAGGGACGCCGCGTACTGGGTGTCATGCTGCTGGAAAACGTGCTTATCAGCCTGCTGGGCGGTCTGCTGGGCATCGGCCTCAGTGCGCTGGGGGTGTTCATCATGGGGCAGTTGGGCCTGCAGGTGACGATCCTGATCCCCACTGATGCGACTCCGGTGGCGATCGGGCTGGTGGTGGCGGCCGTGTTGATCGGCGCACTGGCGACGCTGGCCAGTGCCCAGGTGGCTATTCAGGAACGCGCACTCAACGTTCTACGCTACGAATAGCCGCTAATGCGTGCTACAATGAAGCCCCGCAACAAGCTCCAGGCTTTGCGGTGATGCGAGATGGTTTCGACAGGGGCACCCATCACAGTGCCCCTTCACCAGTTAAAACTGCGAAACCCGCATCCCGGACGCACAATAGATAAACAACAGGCACGAGAATGGAACGGATTTCTGCTGCTGAGAATATCACGATTGAAGTGAGCGATGATCGCTGGCGGATGATTGCCAACGGCAGCCTCAAACCTCAGGTTCTGCTGGAAGCGGAAGCCGGACAGCCGGTGAATTACATCAGCGACTTTGCTGTAACGCGGCGGCTGCCAAAATCTGGCTATCTGCCGCTGAAATATATCCAGCGAATCGTCGTGGGATGGTCGCCGGGGGATGAATCCTGGCATCTGGGGCTGCTGCTGGAAGCAGACCTGGCCCAGGCGCGGGGCAGCCGCTGGTGCGAAATCGCGCGCTGGCCGGACCCCAGCACTACCATGTATTCTCAGGTGGCCTCGCGTGCCGGGGAATCGCTGGCGCAGGTGATGATCCGGCCGTTTGAAGTGGTCCCCCCGCGCCGGGAACAGATCCAGGCTGCCGAACCGCCGCCCGCACCTCCACCAGACCTGCCGGCGCTGCCGCTGGCGCTGGATGATGACTGGCGGCTGGAGCGCATCGAAAACGGGCAGTTACAACTTGGTCGGGCCGGGCGCTGGGCCTGGACTGCGCTGCGCCGCACGGTGTGGTATGGTTTCTGGGCGGTGGTATTTTTCTGGCTGGTCTATGCCAGCCTGACCAGCGGCATTGCTCCGCCAAACCCGTCCTTCCTGCCGTATGTGGGTTTGTTTGCCGGGTTTGTGCTGGTGTTTCTGACGCTTAAAAATCTGTACCACCTGCTGACCCGGCCAGATCGCATCGTGTTTGATGCGGACCGGCAGCAGGTGCGGGGCCAGCGCGGGCAGCGGGTGCGCTGGACGCTCTCGCTGGATGAAGTTGAGTCTGTGTATGTCTCTCAGGTGGTGAACAGGCGGCGCGGCAAACAGCCTGCCATCCAGTATGCGGAACTGAACCTGCATCTGACCGGCGGCGGATTTCGTTTTCTGGCCAGCAGCGAGGACGTGATCGAATACAATCACGAGCCGGACGACGCAGACGAAGACATCAGCGCGCTGACACGGCACAACTTCCATACCAACATGCAGGCCGCCGCGCTTTATATCGCGGAAACGCTGGGCCTGCCGCTGTGGTATGATCGGCGTACCGGTTAAATTCAGACACAGGTGAGCTAAGCTATGACACAGGAACGGCCGCTGATCCTCTTCACCAACGATGATGGCATCAGATCGCCGGGGTTGTGGGCCGTGGTAGAAGCCTTTACCGACCTGGGCGATATTCTGGTGTGTGCCCCCCAGGAGCAGCAGTCCGGCACCGGGCGCAGTATGCCTGTTACCAGCAAGGGCAGCATTCATTCTCAGACCATGACCATCAACGGCGAAGATTACACCGTTTATGCCGTCGATGGCACCCCCGCCCAGGCGGTGCAGCATGGGGTGCTGGAACTGGCCCCGCGGCAGCCTTCGCTGGTGATTTCCGGCATTAATTATGGCGAGAACACGGGCAACGGCGTCACGATTTCCGGCACAGTCGGCGCGGCGCTGGAAGCTGCCAGTCTGGATATTCCGGCGCTGGCGATATCGCAGCAAACCTCCACCGACCTGCATCTGTCTTACTCCAGCATGGTGGATTTCAGTACGGCGGCGCATTTTGCCCGCAGGTTTGGGGAATGGCTGCTGCGCAGTGCCAACCGCCGCCCGGATGATGTGGATATTATCAAACTTGATGTCCCTGCCGGGGCGACGCTGGATACGCCCTGGCGTGTGACGCGCCTTTCGCGCCGCCGCGTTTACTGGCCGACCCGCCCGGAACGCGCCTCGCTGACGGATACCGGACGCCTGGGGTATCGCTATCATACCGACCCATCCAAAGCTGAGCCGGATTCGGATGTGTATGCGGTGCTGCATGATAAGGTGATTTCCGTCACGCCCATCAGCCTGGACCTGACATCGCGCACAGACCTGTATCGCCTGCGGCAGATTCTTACGGGCGAAAGCCGCTACGGCGAATAACCCGGCGGCATGATAGATTGCCGCTAATGTGCTATAACATAAGATGTGACGTGCATGCGTTCTGGTTTGCCAGGACACAGGATGCTGACAGGGTGAGTTCGTGGAACCGACGCTGCTGAGTTTACGCAATCAGGAAGGGGTGAACCCCGCATATCTGGAAGCTGAACGCTTCGTTTTTTCCGCGCTCAACGCCATTTCTGCCCATATCGCCATCCTCGATGAAACCGGCCTCATTCTCGAAGTTAACAGCGCCTGGCGGCAGTTTGCACAGGACAACGGTTTTCAGGACCCCGCCTATGGTGTCGGCATGGATTACTTTGCTGTGTGCGAACGTGCCACCAGCCCTGAAGCGAAGGAGGTGGCCAGCGGCATCCGCAGCGTGCTTGAAGGGCGGCAGGCCGAATTTTACATGGAATATGCCTGCCACAGCCCCACCGAACGCCGCTGGTATGTGGTGAGGGTGACTCGTTTCGACTGGTATGGCTATGTGCGCGTGATCATGGCGCACCAGAATATCACCCAACTGAAACAGGTGCAGATTCAACTGGAAGAAAGCAACAGCCAGCTTGAAGCGATCCTGAACAACGTCATTGATGGCATTATCACCACCAACCGCGAAGGCATCATCCGCACCGCTAACCACGCCATGACAATGATTTTCGGCTATACGCAGGACGAACTGATCGGGCGCAGTATCAACCAGCTTATGGCAGAACCGCACCGGCAGGCCAAGGGCGATCAGGTGGGCAGGCTCACCGTAAAAAATATGGTCGGCCACGAAATCGAAGGCCAGCGCAAGGATGGCAGCATCTTTCCTGTGTACATCGCCATGAGCCGCATGGAGGTTGGGCATCAGGTGCTGTATACCGGCATCGTGCAGGATATTACAGCGCGCAAACAACTGGAAGCCGAACAACTGGAAAAAGAGCGTCTGAGTATCGCGCTGGATACAGAACGCGAGCTGCGCAAGCTGAAGAACCGATTTATTTCCATGATGTCGCATGAGCTAAAAACGCCGCTGGCATCCATCCGCCTGGCCAGCGATTTTCTAAAGCATTACAGCGACCGCGCCACGCCGGAAGAAAAGGCGGAATCGATTGTCGCGATTGAAACCCAGGTGCAGCACCTGTCCGAAATTGTGGATGATGTCACCGCCCTCAGCAAAACCGAACTGACCGGCGAGGACCTCAACCTGGAAGTGTATGATCTGGAAACCTACCTGCGCGACATCATCGAGGAACTGGAATGGGTGCATCACAAAACTCATCGCCTTGTTTTTTCCGGCACAGAGCGCCGTGTCGAGGCCCAGTTTGACCGCAAGCTGCTGCGCCGGGCCATCACCAACCTGCTGAGCAACGCCATCAAGTATTCGCCCGAAGGTGGCAGCGTGTTTGTTGATCTGTCGATTCAGGGCAACATCGCCACGATTAAGGTCAGAGATCAGGGCATCGGCATTCCTCCGGCGGACCTGCCCCGCCTGTTTGAAGCCTTCCATCGGGCCGAAAATGCCGAATCGCTGCCGGGTACGGGCCTGGGGCTGGCGATTGCCCGTCAGGCGGTGGAACTGCATCGCGGCACGATTGCCGTCGCCAGTGAACTTGGAGCCGGGACGACCTTTACCATCACCCTGCCGCTGTTCCAGAAATGACCCCGATGTACCGCCTGCTGATCTGTCTGCTGACGACTCTGTGTGTATGCGTTTTCCTGCCCGCTGTGGCGCTGGCCCAGACGGATTCTGTCGCCGGGACTCCCATCATCTATGGCAGTACGGTCAGTGGGCGCGTGGATAACACCAACCCGCGCCAGGTTTACACCTTTGAAGGGCTGCGCGGCGAGGTGGTGGCGATCAATCTGGAAATCACGCAGGGCGATCTGGACCCGATGCTGACGGTATTTGATGCTGCCGGGGCCATCGTCGCCAGCCTGGATGACAGCGCAGAAAGTCCGGTGCCTGTCCTGTCCGCGCTGCGCCTGCCCCGCAGCGACCGCTATTTCGTGGCGGTAGGGCGTTTTGGTTATGGTCTGGGCACCACCGCCGGCAGCTATGAGCTGCGCCTGGAGCGCGTCGGCGTCAGCTCCGCTTCTGGCAGCATGCTGCGCTATGGCGATCAGGTCATCAACAGCATCACCGATATGGCCCCGCAGTTGTATTACAGCTTCCGCGCCCGCCGGGGGGATATCGTCAACGTGCGCATGCGGCGTGTTTCTGGCGACCTGGACCCTTATTTACAGGTGGTCGATAGTAACGCCTTTGTGCTGGCGGATAACGACGATACGCTGGGTTCGCCCACGCCGTTCGACAGTACAGTGGAAGGGCTGGTCATTGAGGAAGATGGCACCTATGTGGTCGTTGCCTCGCGTTATGGACAGGCCGCTGGCACCAGCACTGGTAATTTTGTCCTGATGCTGGAAGAGGCGGACAACAGCGGCCTGGGCAATACGCCGCAGACAGCGGTCCCCCTGCTGCCGGGCGATACCGTCACCGGCGAACTGACCAACCGCCAGTTTGCCCGTTATTACCGCTTTGAAGCACGCACGGATGATATTGTGACCATCCGCATGAGCCGGATGACAGGGTCTGTCGATTCATTTCTGGTGCTGGCGGATGCCGGGCTGATGGAACTGACCAGCGATGATGATGGTGGCGGCGGGCAGAACGCCCTGATTGACCGCTATCGCATCCCGGCGGATGGCACCTACTATATCATCGCCACCCGGTTCGAGCGTGAGGAAGGCCAGACCACCGGCGGTTTTCAACTGGAACTGCAAAGCCTGGGGAATGCCTTTGAGGAAATTCCGGAAGGTGCGGAACGAATCGCCTATGGCACCACCGTGACCGGACGGATTGATGAGGAGGTTCCGGAACGGCTGTATACGTTCTGGGGGGTCGAGGGCGATACGATTACCGTGTCCATGAATCGGGGGGATGGCAACCTGGACCCGGTCGTGAGCATCCTCAACAGCGACCAGCGCCCGGTCATCAGCGACGACGACAGCGGCGGCGGGCAGAATGCGCGCATTGGTGAATATCGTATCCCGGCGACAGGGACCTATTTTATCCGGGCGGCGCGCTACAGCGGCACCAGTGGGGCGGCCAATACCGAAGGCAGTTTTGTGCTGGTGCTGGCCCGCCGCGCCAACTGATCTGATGCCGGAGTTGATTTTTTTGCTCCCGCAGGCTGAAGCACTGCGGCTGGCAGCCAGAGCAAAAAGAGTCCCACAGGGTTATTTAGCAACACGGCATACCCAAACCCTGGCTTTATGCACTACATCCAAATGGCACTGCTTCTCTGTTGGTTGTTTCTGAACGCCGGACGGATTTATCGTACAGAATGACGAGGGAAAGCCCCTTTGCGCTGGTTGTCTTGTCATAATTTCACAAAACATTCATTCAAAGTTCATAACATGTAAACGTGACTTCAGCCGCTGTGCCAGTAGTAAACTGCTCATCGTCACGAAGCAATGCGATCATGAGGAGGGGCGCAATGGCATCTAAAACGAGACGGTTCTGGCTTCGGCTGCTGTCGATTGGTATTGGGGTGATGTTCCTGGCGGTGATGGGTACCGTCAGTATGGCACAGGATGACGCGGCTGTGGTGGAAGAAGCCGCCGTCGAAGAAATGGCGGAAGAAGTCCTGACGGCTGAAATGGTGCAGTCCAACCTGGACCAGACATGGATTTTGCTGGCCGGGTTCCTGGTGTTCTTTATGCAGGCCGGTTTTGCGATGGTTGAAGGCGGGTTCATCCGCGCTAAAGGCGTCGTCAATTCGATGGCGGAAAATTTTATCGACGCCACGATTTCCGGTGTGGTGTTCTTCCTGGTCGGCTATGGCATCGCCTATGCCAGCACGGAGGCCAGCGGCTTCTTTGGGATGCCGGTCTTTGCCCTGGGCGGCATTGATGGCACCGGTGCCGGCGATGGAATTGCGCTGGTGAGCTTCTTCTATCAGTTTGCGTTTGCGGGCGCGGCTGGGACCATTGCCACCGGCGCGATGGCGGAACGCACCGATTTCCGTGGCAAACTTATCTACAGCGCGCTTGTTGCCCTGATTATCTATCCGCTGGTCGTTTTCTGGACCTGGGGCGGTGGCTGGCTGGCACAGATGGGCTTCCTGGATTTTGCCGGCAGCACCATTGTGCACCAGACAGGCGGTTTTATTGCTCTCGTCGGCGCGATTTTTGTCGGCCCGCGTGTGGGGCGTGTCTTTGGCAGCCCGCCAGCGGCTTCTAACCTGCCCCTGGCGACCCTGGGAACGATGATCCTGTGGCTGGGCTGGTACGGCTTTAACGTCGGCTCCACCCTGGCGGCCAGCGATGTTAACGCGATGGGTCTGGTAGCTGTCAACACGACGCTGGCGGCGGCGGTAGGTGCTCTGGGCGCCATGTTCTATGCCTACTTTACCAACGGCGGCAAATGGGACCTGTCCTTTATCCTCAATGGGTCGCTGGCCGGGCTGGTCGGCATCACGGCGGGCTGCGCGTTCGTCTCGCCGGTGGCTTCCCTGCTGATTGGCGCGATTTCAGGTGTCCTGGTGGTGATCGCGGTCCGCGTGGTGGAAGCCGCCAAAGTGGATGATGCGGTGGGCGCGTTCTCAGTGCATGGTGTCTGTGGGATGTTTGGGACACTGGCGATTGGCCTGTGGGGCAACCCGGCCCTGACTGGCGGCGCGGCAGGGCTGTTCATGGGCGGCGGTGTCAGCCTGCTGGCAACCCAGGCGGTTGGTGTGGTGGCTGTCGGAGCCTGGACGATTGTTACCAGCAGCATTATGTTTGGTGCGCTGCGTGCAGTGGGCCTGCTGCGGATGCCCGCCAATGCCAACATGGTGGGGATCGATGTCTACGAACACGGCGCGACCATGATGCCCGACCTGCTGCCGATGACGGAGAGCGTGCCGATTGCTGGCAGCGACGTCCTGGGCGCCAAATCACCCGCGGTCGGAGATTAATCAGCTTTTCTGAAGTTTGCCTGTCCAAGAAGAGAGGAGCACCGTCTCCTCTCTTGTGTTTTCCCTCAGGTAGTCTCTACCTGCACAGTCAAACTAGACGTTTGTGGCATCCTCTGCCACTGGCAGGGTGCCCAGCGCGACACGAATCACGTACCCCTGGCGATGAATGCGTGTGCCGGGAACTTCTGCAGCAATGCCCTGCAGCGACGCCTGTAACATGCCTGTGCTGTGAAAGTTCTCTATCGCCGCCTGGTTATCCCAGAACTGGATTAGCTCGCATGCATTCTCATCATCCACCTGTTCCAGCAGATAGGCGGCCATAAAACCGGGGCGAGCGCGCACGACCGGCAAATATTTCTGGGCAATGATCTGGCGCAGTTCTGCGAGTTTGCCCATTGGTGCCTGAATCACGGTCTTTTGTACATACATTACAGTACCGTCTCCTTTCAGCGGCTTTGCTCTACATTATACGCTGGTTTTTGACCGAAACCCCCGGTCTTATTGGTTATATTGCACAGTGTATTACGAGATGCTGACCACAGAGGGCGGCGGTGGCGGGGCGGAAAAATCGTAGTAGATACGGTAGGGGCCAATGCTGGCGGTCTGGTAGCGGATGCCTTCGGCCTGCCAGTGTGCCTGAAGCTGTTCGTCCAGCGCGGGCAGTTGGGTGGTAATGTAGGCGATTCGTTCGGCGTTTTCGGTGGCGGTCACATAGGGCTTGTAGCGTTTGTCCGCCGCATTATAGCTGAGATCGGCTTTGTAGGGCAGGCTGGCGCTGTATTGCAGCCTTTCGCCGCTGAGGAATGCCAGCCGGAAGGCGACCCAGTAATTGGTATGGCCGTGATAGAGTTCGTTTTCTTCCAGAAACGCGGTGACGGCTTTGTCGTGCGTGTTGGGGACATGCGAGATCAGGTCGAACTGGGTGGTAAAGCCCACATCGGACCGGGCGGCGCTCATCTGCCCCAGGGCCTGATAGCCCACCACCAGCGCCACCAGCACCGGGGCCATCGCCCGCAGTTGGGGCCGCCGTTCGCCCCGCGCCAGATCATCCACCAGAGCGCCCAGCGCGATGCCCAGAGGCAGCGCCAGCGGCAGGAAATAGCGCCCGGTCGGGTCTGCGCCAAAGGTGGAGGCGACAAAGATGGCCGTGAATACCAGCAGCATCAGCAGCGCCAGCAGGCGGGCATGGGGCCGGAGGGGGTTGTACACCCGGATCAGCCGGTAAACTGCCACACCATAAAGCAGCGTCACCACGACGCCGATTGGCAGCAGAAAGTATTCTGCAGACCAGGGAAAGCGCATCCCCACCAGCGTTGGCAGGCCGATCAGCACGAGGCCCAGCGCGCGCTGGGGCGGCGGCACATAAGGGATGCCGATTCCCTCAAACTCGCCGGTCTGCCGGTTGCTGATAAAGGTGGACAGGGCGGCGTGGTCGTGGGTGAAATCAAAGACCCACCAGGGGGCACTGCCCACTATAAAACCCACCAGCGCCAGCAGCACGCCCGGCAGCAGCTTTATGAGGGGCACGCGCTGCCGCAGCCACACCACCAGCATCAGCAGCGCGACGGGCAGGGCCGTCATGACGATCAGGCCGTTGGTCCACCAGGCCACCCCTGCCACCAGCCCCAGCGCCAGCCAGCGCCAGGACAAGTGCGCCGTTTCGCGCTCCGGGTTGACGAGCGAATAACCCAGGATCAGGATGAGGTTGCCGAACAGCAGTGTTTCGTTATAGCCGCCCAGCGTGGCGGTGGTATACAGCGCCATGTTGACCGTCGGCACGGCCAGCAGCAGCCCGGCCACCGCCGCGACCACCCGCCTGCCGGATAGGATCCATGCGGCCAGATAGCCCGTCGCCACCACCAGCAGATAGAGCAGGCTCTGAATCAGGCGGATGCTGAGGACCGATTCGCCAGACACCTGAAACCCCAGCGCCACCAGCCACGCATCCAGGCTGCCCATATAGGCCTGCCCATAAAAGAACACCGGGCGCGCCCCCTGGTTAATATGCCGTGCCATCAGCGCGATAATCGCTTCGTCGCTGTGAAAGGATACCGTATCGCTGGCGAGCAGCAGCGCCCGGCCTGCCGCCGCGATCAGAACAATAATCAGCAAATGAAGCCAGGGGATTTTATGCATGGGCGTACGCTGTGCTTTCAGACTGGACCTGTTTTGCATTGTACGCCAGTTTGCGGGGGTGTTGGCTTAAGTTCCGTACAGTTCGATCTCATCCACAATGCCGATGATGACGGCGCGCACCGGGCCAGTGCCGCGTTTTTTAATAACCTGCCGCGCACTGCTGCCTTCATCCAGCACCACGACCACATCGCCCACCCCGGCCTGCACATCATCGAGGCAGATGTCGTAACTGCTGGCTTCGCTGCCATCCAGGTTCAGGCGGGCCACCAGCAGCAGCTTGTGGCCGTTGTACAGCTTATGCCGGATGGTGCTGGTCACCGTGCCCTTGACTCGTCCGATATACATGGTGTTATTCCGCCTGCTGAAGCAATACTTTCCACGCCACGCTGTCCGCATCGTACAGGGGCCGGTCATCCACATCATCGACGATGCCCACCACCGCCGCATCCACCGGCACAAATTCCACCGGCAGGGCAAAGGCCGCCTCTTTGGACGCAATCACAAAAACCAGTTCGTCCATGCCGGCCTGGTTGGTGGCATCAACCGCCACAAAGGGTTCGCCGCTGGGCTGGCGCTGAATATCCAGCGGCTGGATGATGAGAAACTTGACTCCCTCCAGCCCGTCCACCTTATGAGACGCCACCAGATTACCGATCACCCGCCCGAATTTCATGACTCTGACCCTCAGAAACACGCCAGCACACCGCCATTGTAACGCATTCAGGCCGCATCCGGTACAGCAGAATCAAAAGGCCGGGCGCTGTGGCCCGACCTTCTGTGATTGTATATGCTGGCTGCGGATAGTACCGCTTAGCCTTCAGCTTCCGGGGTTTCTTCCGGTGTGGCTTCCATCTCATCCAGCAGCAGACCGCTGATCGGGTCCACGCCGGTTTCGATGCTGCCATCCTGCAGGCCCGCCAGAACTTCTTCGACCTGGGCGGTCACTTCTTCCGGCACGTCCGCATCATGCGCCGGGGCAAAGCCAATGCCTTCGTTTTCTGCCGTCAGCACGCGCACACCATCGCTGCTGAAGGCTTCCAGGTCGCCTTCTATCAGCGCCTGCAGCGACAGGTAAACGCTCTGGTCAACGCGCTTCATGGCGCTGGTGATCAGGTTTTCGGAACCTTCCACAGAACCATTGGCAAAGGTGGTGAAGTATTCGTCCTGGTCCACGCCAATCACATAAGCGCCCTGTTCTGCGGCGGCGGCAATCGCGCCGGAGCCAGTCTGGCCGCCCGCGCCGAAGATGACATCCGCGCCTTCAGCGATCAGCTGGCCGGCGGCTTCTGCGCCCGCTGCCGGGTCGGTGAAGGACTGAATGGACACGCCGCGAACGTCAATGTCCGGGTTGATGTACTTCGCGCCCTGTTCGTAACCATTCTGGAACTTGACCACGGCGGGAACCGGGATGCCGTACACACCGGCGATGGTGTTGGTTTCGGTCATCAGGGCAGCCATCACGCCAGCCAGGAACCCGGCCTGATCTTCGCGGAACTGGACGCCCACCAGGTTGGCTGGCGGATCTTCATAGCCCTGGTCGATGCCGATAAAGTAGACCTCCGGGTTTTCCTGCGCGGCCAGCAGGGTGGCATCGGTCATCAGGAAGCCGACAGACACGATGGCATCGTAGCCAGAATCGAGGCAGGTCTGAATGTTGTTGGCATAATCGACCGGATCTTCGGTAACGATGTAGGTTGTATCCAGATCAAAGTCTTCTTCTGCCGCCAGCAGACCTTCATAGGCGAACTGGTTAAAGGTGCCGTCATCAATGTCGCCAACATCCGTAACCAGGCAGACATCTTCGATCAGCGGCTCCTGGGCCGCGACTGGTGCAAATGCGCTGATGAACACCATACAAACTACAACTAATAGACTGATTTTCTTGACCACCTGTAGACCTCCTTGAATATGGTTTGGCACAATGTAGAGCATCGAACTCTGATGTTACCGCATATCGGATAAAGTCCGCAATTGGGCAAACCAGCTAACTTTATCCCAGTTGGCTGGGCAGGGTGACGAGCAGGCGCACCTGAAATACGCCATCGCCCAGATATTCTGTGCGCGCGCTAAGCTGGCGGATCAGTTGCAACTGCGGCCCGGCGAGCTGGGGCAGAAAGGTGCTGTAGATCGCTGGAATATCCACATAAAGCTGGGGGACGCTGTCGCCGCTGACTTCCTGCCAGCGTTCGCGGGTGATCAGACGGTCATCGCCCCGGCGCGCATCAAGCGCCTGTTCCAGCGCCGCCCCGGTGGCCACCACCAGCAGATCATCCACAACGCCGATCTGAAGCACAGGCTCCCCGTCGATCATCACGGCCTGAAATTCAAGATCATCCACGATATGCGCTTCCAGACGGTCCAGCGCCAGCAGTGCTTCTGCCAGTTGTTGTGCGCCTGCCTGTGCCGCCGCCGCATCGTCCGTTTCCGCCACGATCAGCACATCATACAGCAGATTAAGCGGGAGCAGCGGGTCGTTGGGGCGCGGCAGCAGCGCCACGCTGTAGCTGCCGCCCAGGTGCTGTAACAGATCGTCCTCCAGGTCAAAATCCCGCTGCTGGCGGAGCGCGGTCAGCAGGCCGTCTATGGCCTGCGTCATGTGGCTGGCATCCGGCACATCCAGCGCGGGTGCGGTGGCAGTGGCGGAGGGCGGTATAGGGAACGCGCCCACCACCTGCCCGGCGAAATTGGCCAGCGGCAGCGCGGTCAGAAAGTCATATACAGCGCCGGGGGCATCTGTGCCGCTGTGCACGACCATCGCGTTCTGCGGCAGCAGATTCAGCAGGTCCGTATTAAAGCGAGTTTCGACAACAGGCGCGGTATGTTCGGCATCGTACAGCGTCAGGTTGACACGCACCGAATTGAGCCGCAGCGTATCCGCCTGCAAATGGAACGCCACGCCATCCAGGGCGTTGCCCAAAACAAGCTGTTCCAGGCTGGCATCCTCGCGATAAGCCCGCAGCGCCTGGCTCAGATTTTCCAGAATCGGCACGGCGGATTCGTTGCCTTCCAGCAGCACGCTCAGTGCGCGCAGCACTTCTTCCCCCGCCAGATAGCCGGAAACCACAGCATTCTGGGGCCGGTTGGCAGTCGCGGTCAGATAGGCTTCGCTGTCGATCAGCCGTTCATGATCGCCGGCCTGCACATCCAGCAGGGTTTTGACCAGCGCCGTAGGGCCAGCCAGCACCGTATGCGGCGTAAATACGATGGTGGTCTTGTCCGCCACATACAGGGTGGTGCCCCGGTAGGTGTCCTGCTGTAAAACATCCTGCTGGTTGAGAATGCGGCTGAAACTGCTGGCGGATTGCAGCACGTCTGCAGTCGGCAGAATCAGCACGCGGTCCTCCACACCGGCCTGCAGCCCTGGCCCGAATGTCTGATAGGCCACGACGATTTCGCCGTTCAGCCAGGGGGAAATATCCTGCGCAAAACTGACATCCTCCACATCAAACTGCGCCAGCGGGATGACATCTTCCAGCCCTTGCAGCGGCTGATACTGGGCGCGCTGTGGCTGCAGATAGGAGGCCGCAAACGAGGCGACATTTAACGCGCTGAGGGTATCGCCATCGCGCACCTGAAGCCGTACAAATCCGGCAAAATCCGCCGGGATCAGCGCCAGCGGATCAAAAGCATCCTGCGCGGCGGCAGGCATGATCCCCAGGGCCAGCAGCCACAAAATCCATAAAGCCCTTTTCCACATAAACGGCGCTCCTGATGCATGCGTTGTTTCTGTTACTTTAATCGAGTGCCTGCTGCGAAGGCAATCCCTGCTTATCAAATACCAATGTGGCTACAGGCCCACGTCGCGGCGCTGGAAGCTCCACACAGACGCGGCCAGCAGCAGGGCCGTGACGACCAGCAGGCCGGTGACATGAGTCCAGTTTGCGCCCTGCTGTGCGATGCTGTTGGCATCGAAATAGCTGAAAAATGAGACAGCGTTCAGCACGGCGGACAGGCCGCCTTCGACCATGCTGGCGAAGGTGTTGATCATAAAACTGCCCAGCACAAAGCCGGTGACGACCCCCAGCGCGACCGGGCGGCGGGCCAGCGTGCCGACCAGCGCGGCAAACGCCAGCACCAGCCACAGCAGCGGAATCAGATTAATCACCGCCCCGGCCATGCGGGCCATATCCACCTGCACGCCAGACAGCCGCACCCCAACCCACAGGCTGCCATAGACCACCGCGCCGATAAACACAATTGTCAGGGCATAGGCGGCAGTCTTTTCCAGCATCACCTGCCAGCGCGGCACCGGCAGGCTGAGCAGGACATCCAGCGTGCCTTCGTCTTCCTCGTTGGCTGTCACGTGCATGCCCATGACCACCGGATAGGCCGCAAAGATCAGCAGGAACTTGCCAAAAAAGCCGACTGCGATCACTCCTTCCGGCGAAGCCAGCGCCGTCAGGCTTTCATCCAGCCCGGCGGCGGCCAGCACAACCGGGGGCATATTCTGCAGAACTTCCCCCAGTTGAACCGCGTCGAACAGCGGCACCATCCAGGCGGCAATAAAGGCCATGACGCCCAGCCCCAGGCTCCAGTACAGCATGGGGCCTGCGGTGCGGCGCAGCGTTTCGCTAAAAATCACACCCTTCATGCGACACCTCACAGCCGGACAGCTTCCAGTCCTTGCTATTTCGTCATTAAGCTGGTACACATGGCAGGAGCAAATGCTGGTGACAGGCATCCTTCCACTGTTGAAATCGTGTACCAGAGTCCAGACAGTCACACAGATCATTCTAACCCGCACGGAGGTGAGATGAAAAAAGTCGTGGTAACAGGCGGCAGCGGCAAGGCGGGCCGGGCCACTATCCGGGAGCTGCTCGCCCATGATTACGAAGTGATCAATGTCGACAGGGTGCGCCCGGCAGAAAATCTGGTGCCCTTTCATCCGATCGACCTGACCGACTATGGCATGACCATCGCGGTGCTGCATGGCGCAGATGCCGTTGTCCATATGGCGGCCAACCCAAAGCCGGATGATGAGATGATCGAGGGGGCGGAGCGTTTTTACGGCAACACCATCAGCACCTATAACGTGTTTAACGCGGCCTGCAAGCTGGGTATCCGGCGGGTGGTGTGGGCTTCCAGCGAAACCACGCTGGGCCTGCCGTTTACCGATCCGCCGCCAGAGTTTGCGCCCATCGACGAAACCCATACGCTCTACCCGAACACCAGCTACGCGCTGTCCAAGGTGCTCAGCGAGGAAATGGCACGGCAGTTCCACCGCTGGACCGGGACAGATTTTGTCGGTTTTCGCCTGTCAAACATCATGAACGGCGCGCAGGCTTACGAACGCTTCCCGTCATTCTGGGATGACCCCCACAAGCGCAAGTGGAACCTGTGGGGCTATGTCGATGATCGGGATGTGGCGCAGGCCTGCCGGTTGGGTCTCGAAGCGGAGTTTGAAGGCGCGGAGGCCATGATTATCGCCGCTGGGGATACGGTCATGAACCGGCCCAGTCGCGACCTGATGGCCGCTGTGTATCCGGATGTGCCGGTGCGCGATCTGACGCATGACTATGGCACCCTGCTCAGCAATGAAAAGGCGCGGCGGCTGATCGGTTATGAACCCCGGCATTCCTGGCGCGAATTTCTGACGATTTAACCGGCGGCTCTGTTTGTCAGCAGAGCGTTGAGAAATGTTAAAGGTTGGTTATTGTCTCGCAAGAGGCGTAACTTCTTTATGGCAAGATTGTTATACTTGTGTGTACGCTACCAGATGACGAGGAGAAAGCTCAATGCGTATTCTTGTATTGGGGGGAGATGGCTATCTCGGCTGGCCGCAGGCATTATATCTGTCTCAGAAGGGGCATGACGTCGCTATTGTCGATAACCAGGCCCGCCGCCAGTTCGATCTCAAACATGGCTTTGACAGCCTGATTCCTATCAAGATGCTGCATAAGCGTGTGGAACGCTGGTCTGCCCTGACTGGCAAAACGATCAGACTTTATCACAGCGATACGACCGATTTTGAGTCGCTGGCGAAAGCCTTTGAAGAATTTATGCCAGAAGCGGTGGTGCATTTTGCAGAGCAGCGCGCCGCCCCGTACTCCATGATTGACCGTGAGCATGCGTTTTATACGCAGTACAACAACGTGCTGGGTACGCTGAACGTGTTGTATGCGATCAAGGAAATTGTGCCGGACTGCCACCTCGTCAAACTGGGTACGATGGGCGAATACGGGACACCCAACATCGACATCGAAGAAGGCTTTATCGAGATACATCACAAGGGCCGCTCAGATGTCCTGCCTTTCCCGAAGCAGCCCGGCTCGTTCTATCACCTGAGCAAGGTGCACGATTCCCACAACATCCAGTTCTGCTGCAAAATCTGGGGGCTGCGGTCTACGGACCTCAACCAGGGCATTGTTTATGGCGCGGATACCCAGGAAACCCTGCTCGATGCGGACCTGGCGACTCGTTTCGATTATGACCAGATCTACGGCACGGCGCTCAACCGGTTCTGTGTCCAGGCGGCGGCGGGCTATCCGCTGACAGTGTATGGCAGCGGCGGGCAGACACGCGGCTACATCAACATCAAGGACACCGTGCGCTGTATCGAACTGGCCATCGAATCTGAACCCCAGGCCGGCGAATACCGTGTCTTTAATCAGATCACGGAATGGTTCTCCATCAACGACATTGCCGACAAGGTAACCCGCGTAGGCAGCCGCATGGGGCTGAATGTCCAGTGCCACAATATCCCCAACCCGCGTGTCGAAGCAGAAGATCATTACTACAACGCGGTGCACACCAAGCTGCTCGACCTGGGGCTGGAACCGCACCTGCTGGACGACAACGAGATTGAGCATATGATTTCTGTGGCGCTGGAAAACCGGGATCGGATTGACCAGCGCATGATTATGCCAACCGTCAACTGGCGCGAGGCTGAAAACGATGTCAAGCGCGTGGAAGAACAACTGGTACCATAGTACAGGCATGCGAGTGTAAATGGGCGAGGGCAACCTCGCCTTTGTTTGTGTACCTATGCAAAACGTAAAGTCGAAACACCAACACACAAGCCATCATCGAGGTAGTGCACCTTATGGAGGCCGTCTCTGTAGAGGTGTGATTTTCTGGGAGGATAAATGGACTGGGTAAATGTGCTGTTGGTCATTGTGTTGAGCTATGCGATTGGGGCATTTCCCAGCGCCTACCTCATTGGGCGCCTGAACGGCATCAATATTTTCGAGCTGGGCAGCGGCAATATGGGGGCCACCAACGTTCTGCGGACGCTGGGATGGCGCTGGGCACTGACGGTGTTTGTGCTGGATGTCGGCAAGGGGATTCTGGCCGTCAATCTCAGCGCCCGCCTGGTAGACCCGGCCATGCTTTCTGCCACTTCTGCCGGGGTGATCAGCGCGGTGGCGGTAGTGGTAGGACACAACTGGTCGCTGTTTGCCTCGCTGCTGACAGGGACGATCCGGGGGGGCAAGGGGGCTGCCACTGCGGCTGGCACGTGGCTGATTCTGCTGCCGCTCCAGGTGCTGCTGATTCCGCTGATCGTGGCGGTGTTCGCGGTGGCCAAGACCCGCTATATGTCGCTGGGGGTGCTGCTGGGGGTGCTGACTGCCGGGGTGGTCGTGGGCATCCTGCTGCTGCTGAATCAGTTAGAGACGATTTACCTGGGGTATTATCTGGTTGGCTTCGTGATTCTGGTGCGCTTCCGGGATAATATTAAACGCCTGCTGGATGGCAACGAACGGCGCATTGGCGAGACCGTGCAAATCTGAAATCACAGGCCTGGCCGCCAGCAGATTTTTGTACTGGCTGCTTTATCCACCCTGCGATTTGGGACAGGGGGTTTTGTATTTGTTCTGCATGACGGATTCTTTTAGCGTTCAGGCTTCTGGGGTCAGCATCAGGGATAACTATGTCCAGTGATTTACGTCTGGCGATCTTCACCGAAACCTTTCTCCCCAAAGTAGACGGCATTGTCACCGTCACCTGCATTCTGCTCGATTATCTGCGCAAAGTCGGCGCAGAGGCGCTTATTTTCGCTCCCGGGCCGCATCCGGAAAGTTATGCCGGCTACCGTGTAATTTCCATTCCTGGCGTTCCCCTGCCTGTTTATCCAGAGGTGACGATGGCGCTGCCAGGCAAGCGCTCGCTGGAGGCGCTGCAGGAATTTGACCCGACGATTGTGCATGTCATGAACCCGGTGCTGACCGGTCTGAAGGGGATGATGTTTGCCCGCAGCCTGCGCAAGCCGCTGGTCGCTTCGTTCCAGGCGCACCTGATGGAAATGGTGCGGTTTTATGGCTTTGGGGTATTTCAGGAGCCGCTGTGGTATCTGCATCGCTATGTTTACAGCCATGCGGATTACTGCCTGGCGCCATCGCGGCGCATCATCACCGAACTACAGGCGCATGGGTTCGGTCAGGTGGGTCTGTGGCGGCGAGGTGTCGATATCTCCCGCTTTTCGCCGAATTATGCTGACGAGGCGGTACGCTACGAATTAAGCGGCGGCAACCCGGATAAAGTGCTGCTGCTTTCTGTGGGGCGTCTGGCGCCGGAAAAGCAGGTCGAGCATATTCTGCCGGTGCTGGATGCGGTGCCGAACACTCATCTTGCGATTGTAGGCGATGGCCCTTATCGCGAAAAACTGGAGGAAATCTTTGCCGGCCGGTCGGTCACATTTACGGGCTACAAATCCGGCGAGGACCTCAGCCGCGCCTATGCCTCTGCGGATATTTTCATGTTCCCTTCCTCGACCATCGAGACGTTCGGGCTGGTGGCTGCGGAAGCCATGGCCTCTGGTGTTCCCGTAGTCAGCAGCAATGTGGGGGGCGTGCCGGAAATTGTAGAGGCAGGCGTCAATGGCTACGTCTTTGAACCAAATGACCTGAATACGATGGTGGCGCAGGTTCGGCAACTGGTCGATAACCCGGAAAAGCGCCGGGCGATGGGCCATGCCGCTCGCGAAACCATGTGCCGGATGTCGTGGGATGAGGTCATGGGCGAACTGCTGGTGACTTATGAACGCATCGCGCAGGATTACACCCGCAAACAGGCCGCCCTGAACTAGC
>CAZQIY010000040.1:0-14698 GCA_964593565.1 uncultured Anaerolineaceae bacterium | reverse complement strand
GTGGATGCCGGGCAGCAGGCGCGCAATGATGGCAATCGACAGCGCATTCACCAGCAAACGCAAGAGCAGATAGGCCATAAATCAACTCCCTCCTGAATTCGCCTTAATGATAGCATGCAACCTTTACCCTGCGCAGCGCGTATTTACCGGTAAATAACGCTCTGGTGTGGCGTGTTCGAGAGGAACAGCATGATTGAATCTCCCCGTGTTTATGATTTCTGGTCGAAGGAAGCGCGTGCCAACCCTCAGCCCCTTTACGCACAGATGCGGCGCGAAGACCCGGTGCATCGTGCTGTTGGCTCCAACCCGAATAATCCCGTCTGGGTGCTGACCCGTTATGACGACTGTATATCTTTTCTAAGAGATGCACGTTTTGGCAAGGAATTTCATAAAAAGCTGCCGCGCCAACTGGCCGAACGCTGGTGGCCGGAACCGTCGCCGGATGACCCCTGGACGATCATCAACCGCCACCTGCTGGAAATAGACCCGCCGGATCACACGCGGTTACGGGCGCTGGTGCACAAAGCCTTCACGCCCCGCATGGTGGAAAGTCTGCGCCCGCGCATCCACGCCATCGCGGATGATCTGCTGCAGGCGATGGGCGATCATGGCGAAACGGACCTGATCGCCGCTTTTGCCTTCCCGCTGCCCATCACCGTCATTGCCGAAATGCTGGGTATTCCCCCGGCGGATCGCGAACAGTTCCGCCGCTGGACGAAGATTCTGCTCTTTAGCGCGGATGGCGAGGAAAATCAGGCCGCCCTGATGGAATTTGGCATGTACATGAACCAGATGATTGATGACCGGCAGGCCCACCCCCGCGAGGACATCATCACGGCGCTGGTACAGGCGGAGGAAGGCGGCGATAAGCTCAACCGGATGGAACTGCTGAGCATGCTGTTTCTGCTGCTGGTGGCCGGGCACGAAACCACCGTCAACCTGATCGGCAACGGGACTCTGGCACTGCTGCAGCATCCCGACCAGCTTGAAAAGCTGCGCCGCGACCCCGCGCTGATTAAATCTGCTGTCGAGGAGATGCTGCGTTACAACGGCCCGGTGGATATGACCACCAACCGCTGGGCGTTCGAGGATGTTGAGATTGGCGGGGTGACCATCCCGCAGGGGGATATGGTGTGGGCGTCGCTGCTGGCGGCCAATCGCGACCCGGCGCACTTTGCAGAGCCGGACCGCTTCGACATCACCCGCGACCCAAACAGGCATATCGCCTTTGGCAACGGCATTCATTACTGTGTGGGGGCGCCGCTGGCCCGGATGGAAGGCACGATTGCCCTGAATGCCCTGGTGCAGCGCCTCCCACAGCTTGAACTGGCCGCGCCGGTGGAGTCGCTGGAATGGACGACCGGCTTTATGGTGATTCATGGCATGCTGGCGATGCCCGTCCGTTATTGATCGCAGCGGCGGCCCCTTAGCGCGCGGGTGGCTGAAAAGCAGCCTGTATCAGGATGCTTCGCCTTCGCCGACTGGCTCTTTGGTCGTGGTGATACTCGTCCATTCGGGCCGGTCGGCGCGCAGGTGGGCGTAGATCGGCTTTTCATTGCGCAGAATATCGACCAGCACCGGCAGATCACGGAACGGCATAAACATAAAGCCCTTGTTCTTTTCCAGGTCGATCACCGGGCCGAGGAAGGGGCCTTCGCCATCCAGAAAATACACATCCAGCGTATATTCTGCGCCATGACAGCGCACCATCCCCCGCAGCCGAATTTGCTCCCCCTGAAAGTCCATGATTTCCAACTGACGCAGAATGACCATGTATTCCTTGATTTCAAAAATGGCGCTCTGATCTATCACGGGACTGCTCCTGATTTGAGATGCCTGAATTCAACCCCCATTATGACTCAAATTGCGGGCAGGCACATCCGGCTGCTGATGAGAAAATACCGTTTACGCGCTGTCTGAATAATGCTATACTCAGTACACTTGGGCAATCTGCCGCAGGCGGGGTGTAGCGCAGTCCGGTTAGCGCGCACGCTTTGGGAGCGTGAGGTCCCCGGTTCGAATCCGGGCACCCCGACAGGAACAATGACCAGGCGGGTATGGTGTAGTGGTAGCACATGACCCTTCCAAGGTCCTGGCACGGGTTCGAATCCCGTTACCCGCTAGATGCACTACAACCTGTATGATCTACAGGTTGTTTTTTTACAGCGCGTCCAGGCTTAGCTCGCTCATTTCCAGATACGGATAATGCAGCTCCATATGGCAGTTGGCACACAGCAGCACACATTTCTCGAATTCGCGCATGACAGCCTCTATTTTGCGGTTTGAGAGGCTGCGCATATCCAGTTTGTGGTTTTTTTCATCTTCATTCTCATGATGAAATGACAGCGCCGCCAGATTTTTGTCATAGCCACACTTCATGCACTTGCCGCCAAGCTTCTGCACCAGCTCCAGTTTTCGACGCAGACCGCGTTTTTGCTGGTTAGGATAAGCCTGGTGCAGCTCATTTTTACAGGCTACGGAGCAAAAGCGGGTTTGTTTGCCGGTCAGTGGCTTTCCGCAAATTTCACAGGTTGATCGTCGAACACGTGGGGAACTGTCTGTTTTCTTTGTACCGGAATCGCGATTGCGGCATTTTATTGAACAGTAGCGCCGTTGGGTGGCCATAAGCGGTTTGCCACAGGTTTCGCAGTTGGTCATACGGTATTGACCTTTTATGGTGATGTTTATATGATACTTTTATGCATGGACCCGTAGTTCAAGGGCAGAACAAGCGGCTCATAACCGCCTGGTTGCAGGTTCGAATCCTGCCGGGTCCACTAAACTAATAATATACCACATACTGATGTTTCTGCAAAATTCCAGACCTCATGAATCATAAAGAGCGCAGCAAATGGGCTGCGCTCTTTGTTTATGGATCAGGTCCGGTAATTACAGATTAGCTGGCGGTGGTGTCTTCGGCTGTGTCTTCACTGGCGGCCAGTTCTTCCTCGATCATCGCGGCAAAGACTTCAAAGGGCTGGGCGCCGCTGATAGGACGGCCGTTGATAAAGAAGGCGGGCGTGCCCCGTATCCCCAGCGTCTGCCCTTCCTGGTAATCCTCAATCACGCTGCTGAGATAACGCTGTTCCTCAACACAGGTGTTGAAGGTGTCGATATCGAGGTCGAGTTCCTGCGCCAGCGCCGCAAAGCCGCCGCTCTGGTTAAACTGCCCCTGATTTTCATACAGCAGGTCGTGGTAATCCCAGAACACGCCCTGTTCCCCGGCACAGCGCGCCGCCACCGCCGCCGTCACCGACGATTCAGCCAGGATGGGATAATCCCGGTAGATAAAGCGGATCTGGTCGCCATAGGTTTCCTGAATCTGGGGGAAAGTCTCGCTGTGGAAGCGGCCGCAGAAGCCGCAGTTAAAATCGCCAAATTCGATCATGGTGATCGGCGCATCGTCTGCGCCCAGCGCGTGATCGCTGGTGCTGGAAAGCGTAAAGCGGCTGTTGGGGTTTTCCAGGCTTGGTGGAGCCGCCGCCGCAGCCAGCCCGGCAAAGGTATCCGCCTGATCAGCCATCGCTGCGGCAATAGCGTCGCTGACCCACGAACGCCGGTCTCGCTCTACCCGGTAAGCGGCAAAAGCCCCGATAAACACCCCCAGCAGCAGAAACACCACCGCAATAACAATATAGTTGAGGGTGGTGCGGGCGATCACCACCACCGGAGACGCGTCTTCGCGCGCCGGCCTGCCAGCGGATGGCTCCGCAATATAGGCGTCGTCCTCGCGGGCGGGCGCGGTGTCCGGCCCTGCCGCCGCAGGGGCTTCCTGATACTCTTTTTCCATATCCACGTAGATTGTTCCTTGCACACACCAATCACTTTAGCATACCACAGGTTGCAGCGGGGTTTGTTCAGGTTGTCATAATCGTTTAATATAAAAGTGACGTTCATCACGTTAAAATTTTGAGAGAGCGAGAGTGCATAGAGGAGGTTGCCTTTGACTGAACTTCTGGAAGGCCTGGTCATTAAGGACCAGAGCGGATTTTTCTGGGTGGAGGTGGAAAACGGCCAAACATACGTCTGTCGTCTGCGCGGAAAGCTCATGGAGGAGGCCCAGTCATCCGATATTGCAACGATTGGGGACCGGGTGAAGTTTCAGATTGTGGATGAGGAAACCGGCATTATTGAAGAAGTGGAAGAACGGACCAGTGCACTTTCGCGCGCGGTGCGTACAGAGGGCAATCGCGGGGCAGGACAGTCCGAACGCGAACAGGTGATTATCGCCAACGCCGATCAGGCCCTGTTTGTCTTTGCCGCTGCCAGCCCGGCCCCTAACTTCAAAACGCTGGATCGTTTTCTCGTTGCCGGAGAAAAATCGGAAATCGAAAAGCTTGTCCTGGTGGTGAACAAGATCGACCTGGAAGACCCGACAGATATTCGCGCCAGCTTTGCTATCTACGAGCAGATGGGCTACCGCGTGCTGTACACCTGTGCGCTGGAAGGCATCGGGGTGGATGCGCTGCGCGATACGCTGGCGGGGAACATCTCGGTGTTTACCGGGCCTTCCGGCGTCGGCAAGACCAGCCTGCTCAACGCGATTCAGCCGGGCCTGGGACGAGCCGTTAAAACCGTCGGGTCGCGGGATGAAGGCATCCACACCACCCGCGACAGCGCACTGATCAAGCTGGACACAGGCGGCTATATTGCGGATACCCCCGGCATTCGCACCCTCAGTCTGTGGGATGTGGAGCCGGAAGAACTGGATGCGTACTTTATCGACATTGCACCTTATGTCGAGCAGTGCCGTTTTGGCGATTGTACGCATGCCAACGAACCCGGGTGTGCTGTGCGGCAGGCCGTCGAGGCGGGCCAGATCAGCCGCAGCCGCTACAAAAGTTATCTGCACCTGCGTGAGGAGCTGGAAGCCGCCTACGCCTTCACATAATTTAACGGGATTCGCCTTTACAACGGGAGCAGTTCGATGCTCAACTCCAAATTTCCGTATGCTGCTTCGGCCTCACAGACCGGGGCAGTTTTTTATGCAGATTTGAATACCTCTCGTAAGATTAGCTGTAACGTCGTAGTCTGTTAAGCTGGCACATTAAAATAACAGATAATTAATCTCTGCCTGCACGCTGGCGCGGCATTCGTTATAATGCATAACAACGGTTCCATGCGGCAGGTGGACCGTGCGGAAGTGAAAGGGTGGGTGCGAATGTGAGTGCTTCACTGATCGGCCAGACACTCGGCAACAAATATAAAATTGTCCAACTGCTGGGCAAGGGCGGCATGGCGACCGTCTATAAAGGGTACCAGGAGCAGATAGACCGCTACGTCGCCATCAAGGTGCTGCCGCCGCACCCGGGGCAGGATGCGGAATTTGCGCAGCGTTTCCTGCTGGAAGCGCGCACGGTGGCCCGGCTGCAGCACCCGCACATTCTGCCAGTGTACGATTATGGGACTGAGGGCGATGTGGCCTATCTGGCGACGGCCTATATCGAAGGCGGGGCGCTGGGAGATCGAATCGACAGTGGACCGATGCCGCTGAGCACTGTCGAAACCTATCTGCGCGAAATCGCCTCTGCGCTTGATTATGCTCATCGTCAGGGCATTGTCCACCGCGATGTCAAGCCGGATAACATCCTCATCAACAGCGAAGGTTACAGCCTGCTGGGAGATTTTGGCATCGTCAAGCTGCTGTCCAGCGATTCTAACCTGACGGCGACAGGCGGGCTGATCGGGACACCGGCGTACATGGCCCCGGAACAGGCCCAGGGCGGAGAAGTCGGCCCGGCATCAGATATTTATTCGCTGGGCGTGGTGGTTTACGAGATGATTACCGGCCGCCAGCCCTACACCGCCGATACGCCCCTGCATGTCATGATGAAGCACATCACAGACCCGGTGCCGCATATTTCCGAAGTCGTGACCGATGTGCCGCTGGCTGTGGAAAATGTCCTGCTGCGGGCGCTGGCCAAACAGCCCGAAGACCGGTATCCGACAGCGGCCGCCTTTGCGGAGGATTTCAGCCGGGCCATCAGCGGCCAGCGCATACAGTCCCCCCCACTTACCAGCCCGGGTACCAGCCTGAAGGACACCGCAGTCCTTACAGATGCATCTGAAACCCTGCACCTGCCGGGCACAGATGCCACCGCCGCTGGCTCGACTCAAACGGCTGTCAGGGAGCGGCAGCCGCAGTCCGGCAACACCCTGCTGATTCTGGGCGGGTTTACCATTATCGCTCTGTTTATTGTGGCGGTGGTGGCGCTGTTCGTTTTTTCGCTGAACAACAATCCCACGCCGGACCCGGCCACCGACCCGACGGCCGCCGCTACCGCCACTCTGGCGGAATCCATCGTTCAGGTGCCGCCGACGGCTGTCGCTGCACAATCTTTTGGCAGAGTCAGCTTTGGCACGGCCAGCACGATGGGCGATACCCTCACGCTGCAGGCCAGCGATCTGCCCTCTTTGGGCGCTGGCCAAAGTTACGTCGCCTGGCTGCAGAATACCGGCACCGATGACGTGCTGCGGGTGGGCGCGCTGCCGATCAACGCCCTGGGCAGCGGCACACTGACATACACCGACGCGGAAGGCCGTTTTCTGCCCGGCCTGTTTAACGCCGTCATCATCACCAGAGAGGCGGAAGCGGCGGATACACCATCTGACGAGGTGGTTTATACCGGCAGCTATCCTGTGGAAATCGCCCAGGCGCTGACGGCCATTCTGGTAGATTCTGGCGATGGCACCGGGCTGGCGCAGGGCGCGTTAAGCGAAGCGGATTTTGCCCGCCAGCATGCCAACCTTGCGGCGCAGTCTTCCAACGTGGCCGGGGTGCGCCTGCATGTCGAACACACCATCAATATCCTGCTGGGCACAGAGGACGATTACAATGGCAATGACCGGGGCGAAAATCCCAGCCCGCAGAAACTGGGCGTCGGCCATTTTCTGGATCAGATCGAGGCGCAGCTTGATGAGGCTGTTGCCGCAGACAATGTGCCGGTGGCGGTGCAGAACGAAGCGGAACTGATGCGCGTGTGTGTTATCAATGCCCGGCTGTTTACGGATAACATGCTGACGATCCAGAATGCGGTGCTGGCAGGGGAAGAAATGAGCGCGATTGAAGATGACCTGGCGGAATCCGTCCAGCAGGCAGATATTCTGATTGAAGGCACGGATTTTGACGGCAACGGCCGGGTGGACCCCTTCGAGGGTGAATGCAGCCTGCGGCAGATCGAAACCTTCGGGGTGCTGGCGGCGGTGATCGAACTGCATGAAAGTGCGGGCGCCGATGCTTAAACGCGCTGTGCTGGTGTGCCTGTTCATGCTGGCGGCCTGCGGTCAGGAAGAACCGCGCGGCCCCTCCATTCTGGACCAGCCCCGCGACGCGCCGACGGTGCCGCCGCCGGCATGGGTCGCCCCGGTAGAAGTCATTACCCTGGAAACGGTGCCGCGTATTGCGCTGCTTGGGCGGCTGGACAACCCCGGTTCCCTCAGCACAATCTTTGATCATGCTATCGCGCCGGACAGTACGCGGCTGGCCGGGCTGGATTCGCGGCAGATCACGGTCTGGGACCTGATCAGTGGCGAGGAGGTCTTTAGCACTGGTCGCCAGGAAGAAGTCACCCGCGTCTTCTTCTCGCCGGACAAAACCGAGGTTTACGCTGTCGAACTGAACGGCACCGTATCGGTTCATGATGCTGAAACCGGCCGCCTGAATACGACTTTTCTGGGCATCGAGCAGTATACCGGGGTGATCGCCTATTATCCGGATGATGGCTGGCTGGCATTTGCCAATGACCGGGGCGACGTGCGCATCTGGGACCCGCTGGAACGCCGCGCCCTGACCACAATCCCGGCGCACAGCCGGGGGGTCACCCGCCTGATCTTTTCAGCCGATGGAACCCAACTGGCCACCGCCGATACTTCCGGCGAAGTGCGGGTCTGGGACTGGGAAAGCAGGGCCACGACTGCGGAAGTTCAGGCCGGGCAGCCCGCGCTGGCGCTGGCACTGGCGCGGGAGGCGGACCTGCTGGCGGTGGGCCTGCGCGATTCGATGCAGGTGTGGTCGCTGGCGGATTCTGCGTTACTACACACCCTCGATACCGGGCCGGGCGCTATTGAAATCATGATGTTTTCGCCAGATGGCCGCTATCTCATCAACGGGGGCGAGACGCCGGATATGCAGGTGTGGAACCCGCAGGATGGCAGTTTAGTGGCGCGCCTGCCAGAAGTAGGCGGGGATCGTCTGGCGGCGGCCTTTGCGCCGGGTGGCGATCTGCTGTTGACGACCGAACTGGGCGGCGCGGTGTCGCTGTGGAACATGACGACCATCACCGAAAATACCGTCAACCGCGCAGACCTGGACCTGTCCGGTACGCTGATCTACAGCGCGGACTGGACGCCGGACGGCCTGCTGATGGCGCTGTTTGGGGCCACCGGGTCGGTTTATCTGTGGGGCATCCCCGCCGCCTGACCCTGTATGCTGATGGAAGGTCTGTATGCGCCTGTTTGTGGGCATTGATCTGCCCGCCGCTGTCAAGGATCAGCTTGTGCAACTGCAGGGCGGCATCCCGGCGGCCCGCTGGACGACGCGCCAGCAGATGCACCTGACTCTGTTTTTCCTGGGCGAAACAGACCGAATGCAGGAAATTGGCGCTGCGCTGGCCGCGCTGCAGGTCGCCCCCTTTGAACTGACGCTAGCGGGCGTGGGACGCTTCCCGCAGAACCCCCGGCGGCCGCCGACGGTCCTGTGGGCCGGCATTCAGGAGCAGCCCGCGCTGGCACGGCTGCACCAGCAGGTGACGGCTGCGCTGGTGGGCCTGGGGTTTACCGCAGAATCGCGGCCCTTCAGCCCGCATGTGACGCTGGCGCGGCTGGGGGATCGTGTCCCCCGGCCTGCGGTCGATGCTTTTTTGCAGGATCATCGCGCCTTCCACATAGAAGCCATCCCCGTTCATGAATTCGTGCTGTTTTCCAGCGTGCTGCGGCCAGAGGGCGCACGTTATACCCGCGAGGCGGTGTATCCGCTGCGTGCCTGAGCGCGATCACGGGCTTTGCCATACCCTCTTTGAGCATCGGCCTGTATAATCGGCAGTCGCTTTATCCGTTTGACGCCGCAGGTTATCTTGACTCTTCGAGACCCATTCGCTTTTATCCCGGTTGTGATCCTGGCTGTGCTGGTGGCGGCCTGTGCCCCACAGCAAACCACCTTTCAGGCGACAGTCGTGTCGCTGGACCCTGAGGCGGGCGCACCGGTCTACAGCCCCACGCCGTCGCTGACCCCGACGCACACGCCGACGCTGACGGCCACGCTCACGCCGACCAGCACCCCCACACTGACGCCTACGCCCACCCTGACGCTGACGCCCACGCCGTCGCCCACGCCCACCACCGCGCTGCGGACTCTGACGCCGCCATCGCGAGAGGGCGCGCCCCGTGCCGCCCTGCATCACCCGCCGCAGCCCGCCGCCACCACCGGCTGGAGCTGTGATGATTTCCCCTGCGAAGACGACATCGACGGGTTTATGCGCCGCATCCGCGTGCCGCAGGGCTTCCAACTGGAACATGTGGGCCAGTTCCCCGGCCAGCCCATGCAGATCACCTACGGGCCGGATGGGCGGTTGTATGCCACTGTGCTGGAAGACGGCGCGACACGATCCGGCGCGGTGTATGCCATGCGCGAGGATGGCACCAGCGAACGGTATGCCGGGGATTTCTTCTCGCCGATTGGGCTGGCGTTCCAGCCGGGCGCGGATGTGCTGTATATCAGCAGCCGCCTGACCCCGGACGAGGGCGGCGCGCTGTGGCGGGTGGTTCCCGGCGGCGACCCGGAACTGGTGCTCGATGATCTGCCGTGCTGCTACAGCCTGATCGACAACCAGCCTAATGGGCTGGTCTTTGGCCCGGATGGTTATCTGTATATGGGGGTCGGCGCGCTGACCGATCACGCCGAATCCCTTAATCCTGCCCATGAACCCTATGCCGAAGTGGAGGCATTGGAAGCAGCGGTGCTGCGTATCCAGCCGCATACCGGCGAGGTGGAGCCGTTTGCCCGGGGGCTGCGCAACCCTTACGACATCACATTTGATTCGGAAGGGCAGTTTTATGCCACAGATCAGGGGCTGGTCAGCGGGCAGGGGGACCGGCTGCTGCGGCTGGAATCGGGGCGGCATCATGGCTGGCCCTACTGGCGCACGCGCGGCTGTGCGGACTGCCCCCCCAGGCCTGCCGGGCTGGATGTGGTGCCGGATGCGGCGGTGTTTATGCCGTACAGCATCCCGCGCGGCATTGTGGCCTATACCGGCACCCAGTTCCCGCAGAATCTGTTTGACAGCCTGTTTGTGGTGTTATGGAACGGGACAGAGGAGGCGCAGCGTGTGATGCTGTTTACGCCGCTCAACCTGGCCCGCGCCCAGGAAGGCGATGAACTGGCCACAGGCGAGCCTTTCATCACCGGGCTGATCCGCCCTATTGATATTACCCTTGCGCCGGATGGGTCGCTGGTGGTGGCGGATTTTATCTATGGCCACGTGTGGCGCGTGCGTTATATCGGCTAGCTGTCGCCCGCACGGATCAGCAGCAGCGGGCGATCTACCCGGTTGAGTACGCCGGAGGCCACACTGCCATAAAACATGCGCGCCAGCCCGGTGCGGCCGTGGCTGGCAATGGCGATCAGATCCGCCCCCTCTTTTTCCGCCGCATCAATGATGGTATGCACCACCGGGCCATACAACACGCTGATCGTCGCCTGGATACTGCGCGCGCTCAGGTCGGCCTGTCTGGCTTCCAGATAACGGGTGGATTCTTCCGTTTCCTGCTGCACCAGGTCGCGCGCGACTTCCATCGGCAGGCCCTCCATGCCGGAAATCGAGGCCGCAGGGTCTACCACCCGCAGCAGCACCAGCCGCGACCCCAGCCGCCGGGCCAGGTCTTCGACATGCGGCAAAATCACCTCTGCGCGTTCTGAACCGTCCAGTGGAACCAGTATGGTTTCGTACATCGTGTCTGCCTCCGTTCTGCAGGCTTATTGTATAATGGCACCGAAAGCAGGAGTACGGACACATGTCCCATTTTTTCGGAACACACCGCCCATCCTCCCCACTGCCCACGATTTCCACGGCCTGGGTCGTCGTCAGCATTCTGATCGTGCTGCTGCTGCTGAGCCTGATTGTGGTGGGCGCGCATCACCTGCGCAACCCGCACCTGATGTATAACGGCAGGTGGGTATCGCACAGCGAAATGACAGGCCGGCAGAACACCCTGCACTGCACCCTCCACCAGTCGCCGGGCGTCATTGGCCGCACCCTGGCGCGCGTCGGCATGCCGTTCGGCCTGACGATCTGCTTTGACAGCCTGGACGAGCTGCAGACGTGGGTGGGGTCTCGCTAGCAGGGTGCGTCATAACGGTTAAATCGTCAGTTTTTGTGCCGTTTATCATCCCCGGTTTCTGACAGTCATCAGTATTGCAAGGGCCTCAGGTTCGCTACCTTAAGGATAGGAGCAAAACAGGTCTTTGCATATTTCGCATGGACAAGGGGATAGATAAATGCGGAAAGTTTTCATTGTTGTACCTCTCATCCTCGGAATCGTGTTGTCTCTGGCAGTAGGGGTGCTTTATGCACAGGAAAGCGAACGGGAACAGGTCGTTCAGGGGCTTTTTGCGACCCTGCCGGATGTGCCGCCCGTTCCGGAAGATAACCCGATGACGCCGGAGAAGATCGAGCTTGGCAAGATGCTGTATTTCGAGCCGCGGCTTTCCGTCAGCGGGATTATCTCGTGTCACACCTGCCATAACCTCAGTCTGGGCGGCACGGACCGCCTGCCGACATCGCTCGGTCACGATTTCCTGACGGGCGGGCGTAATGCGCCGACGGTGCTTAACGCCGCTTTCTTTAACGAGCAGTTCTGGGATGGCCGCGCGACCGGGCTGGAAGAACAGGCCGAAGGGCCAATTCAGGCCGGGGTCGAGATGGCGATGCCGATTGAACTCGCGATTGAGACTTTCAAAAATATTGAAGGTTACCAGCCCTACTTCGAAGCCGCTTTTCCGGGCGAGGAAGACCCGATCACCTTTGAGAACATCACCAAAGCCATCGCGTCGTTTGAACGGACTCTGATCACCCCGGACGACGGCCTGGACCGGTATCTGCGCGGTGACGAGGATGCCCTGTCGGATGATGCCAAACGCGGCATGGAAATCTTCGTGCAGATCGGCTGTGTGGCCTGCCACAACGGCCCCTTGCTGTCGATTGGCACGCTGATGCCGTTCCAGCATGGCGATGATCCGGGCCGTATGTCCGTCACGGGCGACCCGGCAGACGATCATCTCTTCCGTGTGGCTACGCTGCGCAATGTCTCGCTGACGGCGCCATACTTCCACGACGGCAGCGCGCTTACGCTGGAAGACGCAGTCCATACCATGAGCAGCGTGCAGCTTAACCGCCAGTTGACTGATGAAGAAGTCTTTTACATCGTTGCGTTCCTGGAATCGCTGGTGGGGGAACAACCCGAAGTGACGATCCCACAGCTTCCGGTTGATTAGCGGTTCTTGTAACACCATCTCCGGGGCGGGCAGATCGTCTCGTCCCGGAGATACCCTGTTTACGTGCGAAGTTTAACTGCTGGCGTGGTTGGATGGCAGCCAGACGGTGAAGGTGCTGCCCTGGTTTTCGCCCGCGCTGGTGACGCTGATACTGCCGCCATGCGCCTGGACAATCTCGCGTGCAATCGCCAGCCCCAGCCCGGTGCCGCGCCGGGGGCCGCGTGTTTTATCCGCCTGATAAAAACGCTCGAAGATACGCGGCAGGTCCTCCGGCACGATGCCCATGCCGGTATCCTGCACCACGATTTCCACCCCGCCGCTGCTGGCCCGCGTTCTGACCTGCACCCTGCCGCCGTGTGGCGTATAGTTGATGGCGTTGCTGACGAGGTTGGTGATCACCTGGGCCAGGCGGTCACCATCGCCCCGGATGTCCGGCATTGGGTCAGCCTCTATCTGTAAGTCAACGGCCTTGTTTTCGGCCACAATCGCCAGCCGCTGCCCCACCGCGCGGACAATCTGGCTGATGTCCAGCGCGACGATCTTCAGCGCAAGCTGTCCATCCTGCAGGCGGGCCAGGTCGGTGATTTCGGCCACCATCCGTGTCAGCCGGGCGGCTTCTTCATGAATGACCGCGGCGGCCTGTATCGGGTCCGGCGTGGCGCCGTCCATAATCGCCTGCGAATAACCCTGAATCGAGGTCAGCGGCGTTTTCAGGTCGTGCGAGACGTTGACCATGAAATCCTGCTGCGTTTTCTGGGCGGCCTTCACTTCGCGGGTCATCTGGTTAAAGGCTTCGGCCACCGTGCGCACCTCTGGCGGTCCGGTGACGGGCACCTGCTGCTCGAAGCTGCCAGCGGCGACAGCGCGCGCGCCAGCGGCAATATGCAGCAGCGGGCGCGCAATCGTGCGGCTGACGACCACCGCCATGATGACGGCAACCACCAGCCCCATAAAGGCGGCCTGAATGACCGGGCGGGCCAGGGCACTGCCAAATTCTTCCAGCGCCGCCCGCAGCGATTGCACAGGCTGCGGCAGCGCATACATCAGCATCGCACTGCCCCTGGCCTGGCGCGGAGCCACGACCCCCACAAACACCCATTCCTCACCGTCGGGGTTTTCAAACCGGCCCATCGCCACATCAAGGCGGCTGGTTTCGGCGCTCATGCGCAGGCCGGCCGGCAGAATGCTGAAGTTGCTGTCTTCCAACTGCACTGCCAGCACGCGCTCTGTCAGCACTTCGCTGCTGTCGAACAACACGCCGCCGGTGGCAGTATCCAGAATCAGGGTGCGGACGCCGCTTTCGGTAGACAGCAGTTCAATCTGGTTGAGGAAGGCATCTGGCTGCAAAAGCTGCATGCGGGGGCGCAGAAGCTGGCGCAGATGTGCCTGGGCCACCACCCCAAGCTGCTGGTACAGGCGCTGGGGCGGCGCGGGCCGGGCATTGAGAAACAGCAGCAGTGCGACCACAATCACCCCCAGGGTGACCGCCATCACCACCACATAGGACAGCAGCATCCGGGTGTGCAGCTTCATAGGCGATTAATCCACCGCCAGCCTGTAGCCCACGCCCCACACAGTTTCGATGACAGGCTGCAGGCCGGCCAGCTTATGCCGCAGATGAGCGATATGGACATCTACCGTGCGCGTCTCCCCGGCAAAATCATAGCCCCATACCAGGTCCAGCAGCTTTTCGCGGCTGAAGACCACGCCGGGATTTTCCGCCAGAGTCAGCAGCAGGTCAAATTCCTTCATGCGCAGGCTGACCGGGCGGCCATCGACCCGCACCTGCCGCTGTTCCGGGTAAATTGTCAGATTCTGAAGCGTAATCTGCGGTGTGCTGCCTTTGGCCTTTGGCGCATGGCTGCGGCGCAGGATGGCCCGGATGCGCGCCACCAGCTCACGCGGGTTGAACGGCTTGGTCAGGTAATCATCCGCGCCCAGTTCCAGGCCGACAATCTTATCAATGTCATCGTCACGCGCGGTCAGCATGATGATAGGGACATCGGACAGAGTGCGCACCCGACGGCAGATTTCCCAGCCATCGACGCCCGGCAGCATCAGGTCCAGCACCACCAGGGCAGGCGGCGCGTCCAGAATCTTTTGCAGCGCGATGCGGCCATCCGTCGCGCTGTCCACGCGGAAGCCTTCCTGCTCGATATACATGCGGGCCAGGTCCACGATATGCTGTTCGTCATCCACCAGCAGGATCGT
>CAZQIY010000039.1:6265-49575 GCA_964593565.1 uncultured Anaerolineaceae bacterium | reverse complement strand
GGCAGACGGCCACCACTACCCTGCTGCCGGGCGAGAACGACCTCACCTGGGATGCAGGTCTGGTGCCGCTGGCGTCTGTGGGCGATTTTGTCTGGTACGATGCCAACGACAATGGCCTGCAGGATGATGGCGATCCTGAAGACTCTGGTGTCTCCGGTGTGACTGTCAGCCTGTATCACGAAAACGGCACCTCAGCAGGCGATGATGTCGTCACTGATGGGAATGGCGAATACCTGTTCGCGGACCTCGTCCCCGGCAGCTACTACCTCGTGTTCACGCTGCCGAACGGCCATGTCTTCAGCCGTCAGGATGTCAACAGCAACACGAGCGACGCCATCGACAGCGACCCGGCCCGTGATACTGGCAGAACCGCCACCTTCACCCTCGCGCCGGATCAGCACGACGATACCTGGGACGCGGGCGTTATGCAGGTGGCGTCTGTCGGCGATTTCGTCTGGTACGATGCCAACGACAACGGCCTGCAGGATGATGGCACACCCGACTTCTCCGGTGTAAACATCACCGTCACTCTGTATGAGGAAGACGGGGACTATGTGGACGATACTGTCGTTACGGATGATGGCGAGTACCTGTTCGCGGGCCTCACCCCCGGCAGCTACTATCTCGTGTTCACCCCACCGGCGGACCATGTTTTCAGCCGTCAGGATATCAACAGCAACGCCAACGACACCACCGACAGCGACGCCGATCTCGGCAGCGGCCAGACAATCACCTTCACCCTCGCCCCGGGCCAGCACGATGACACCTGGGACGCAGGCATCATGCGCGTGGCCTCTGTCGGCGATTTTGTCTGGCTCGATCTGAATGCCAACGGCGTGCAGGATGCGAGCGAATCCGGTACCGGTATAGAGGATGTGACCGTCACGCTGTACGATGAAAATGGCGATACGACCACCACAACCACCGCAGCCAGTGGCAGCTACAGCTTTACCGATCTGCGCCCCGGCAACTACTATCTCGTCTTCACCCTGCCAGCGGACTATCTGTTCAGCCCGCTGGGTGCTGGCACAGCCAACGACAGCGACGCTGACCCGACCACCGGGCAGACAAGCATCATCAACCTGCTGCCGGGCGAGAATGACCCCACCTGGGATGCAGGCCTGTACCAGTATGCCAGCCTGGGCGATACCGTCTGGGAAGACCTGAACTATGACGGCGTGCAGGACACGGGCGAACCGGGCGTCTCCGGCATCTCCGTCACCCTGTACCATACGAACGGGGACGAAGTAGCCACTACGGTTACAGACGCGGATGGGTCGTACGAGTTCACGGACCTGATCCCTGGGGATTACTACGTGGTCTTTGGCCTGCGCGATGACTACCTGTTTACCGTGCAGGGTGGGGGCACGCCAGCCACCAACAGCGACGCCAACCCGGCCACCGGCCAGACGGGCACCATCACCCTGACCTCCGGGCAGGATGACACGGACTGGGATGCTGGCCTCTACCGCACAACCCGCCTGGGCGACCTCGTCTGGGAAGACCTGAACGCCAATGGCGTGCAGGATGTGGGCGAACCCGGAATCCCGGATGTCGTCGTGAATCTGTACGATGACACCAACACGCTGATCGACAGCACCATCACCGACGGCGACGGTAACTATCTGTTCACCGGGCTTGTGCCGGGCAGCTACACCGTCGAGTTTGAACTGCCGCCGACCTATCTGTTCAGCCCGCAGGACGCCGGCAGCGATGAGGCCGCAGACAGCGATGCCGATCTGACCACAGGCCGCACCGCCGCCATCACGCTGATCTCCAACCAGAGCGACCTGACCTGGGATGCTGGTCTGTATCGGCTGGCCAGCCTGGGCGATTTCGTCTGGATTGACGAAAACGCCAACGGCCTGCAGGATGCCGGGGAAGACCCCATGCCGGATATCGTCGTGACGCTGTTCGACAGCACCGGCGCCCGCATCGCGGAAACCATCACGGATGCCAACGGGCTGTATCTGTTCGAGAATCTGGTGCCCGGCGTCTACACCGTCGCGTTTGAACTACCGGAAGGCTACGCCTTTACCGAGCAGCAGGCGGGCGGCAGCACGCTCGACAGCGACGCCGATACCGACACCGGCCGAACCCCACCCATCACGCTGATCTCCAATCAGGTAGACCTGACCTGGGATGCTGGCCTGCTGGTGCTGGGCGCGCTGGGTGATAAAGTCTGGGAAGACCTGAACTACAACGGCCTGCAGGATGCTGGCGAGCCGGGCGTCCCCGGTGTGACCGTCACCCTGTATGGCGCGGATGGCAGTGTCATCACCACGACTACCACCGACAGCAGCGGTGAATATCTGTTCATCCACCTGCGTTCCGGCGAATACCGGGTTGGGTTCACCCTGCCGGATGGCTACGGCTTCAGCCCGCAGAACGCCGGCAGCGATGATGCCGCAGACAGCGATGCCAACATCGACACCGGCCAGACCGATATCATCCCGCTGGGCTGGGGCCAGACCAACCTGACCTGGGACGCCGGGATCGTGCGGCTGGGGTCGCTGGGAGATCGCGTCTGGCTGGATCGCAACCGCAACGGCGCGCAGGATGCCGGCGAAGCAGGCATTGAGGGCGTTACCCTGCGGCTCGATCTGCCGGATGGCACCCAGCAGACCACCGTCACTGGCGATGATGGCCTGTACCTGTTCGATGCCCTGCCGCCCGGCAGCTACACCGTAACCGTGGAGATCAGCACCCTGCCTGCGGGCCTGGAAGCGACCTACGACCTGGATGGCACGCTGGATTCGATCACCACCGTCGCGCTAAGCGCCGGGGAGCATATCGACGTAGTGGACTTTGGCTATGCGCCGCCAGCGCCTGTGGGTGCCACCCCGGCCATGTGCCAGGCCGCCTGTGTGGATTGGGTGCTTTACCACACCAACCAGACCGGTGACTGGGAAATCTTCCGGCTGGGGCCGTCCGGCGAGGCTGACAGCATCAATCTGTCGCAGGGCGAGGGCGCTGATGATATGGCCCCGACCCGTTCGTCCAATGCGGAATGGATCGTGTTCAGCAGCAACCGCGATGGCAACTGGGAGCTGTACCTGGCGCCCGCCAACGGCGACAGCAGCCAGATTCAGCGGCTGACCTACAACACCATCGCCATTGATACCGACCCGGTGTGGGGGCCGAACCAGTACGTCGTGTTCGAGACGACCCGCAACGGCAACTGGGACCTGTACCTGCTGGATATGACCAGCGGCGCCACCCGCCAGCTCACCGACGACCCGGCCAGCGACATCAACGCCTTCTGGTCGCCGGATGGCAGCAAGCTGCTGTTCCAGAGCAACCGCAGCGGCCAGTGGCAGCTCTATGAACTGGTGCTGGAGACGGGCGAAATCACCCGCCTGAGCGACGGCCAGGGCACAGACCTTGATGCGCAGTACAGCAGCAGCGGCGATCAGATCGCCTTCCGGTCCTACCGCGACGGGCAGAACAGCGTGCTCTATCTGATGAACGCTGATGGCAGCGGCGTCCGGGCCATTTCGGACCCCAATGGCAATGCCTCCGAGCATTCGTGGTCGCCGGATGATACCCTCATCGCCTATCAGTCCAATCTTGATGGCGATCTGGATATCTACGTCTACGATGTGCGCAGCGGCGTGACCCGCAAGCTGACGGACAACGACATCGCGGACTATGCGCCCACCTGGCAGTGTGCCACGACCCGCTTGCTGTTCACTTCAGATATCACCGGCAACCCGGACATCTTCGATGCCGACGCGCTGCCGATCGAAGCGCCCGCCATCGCCGTTGACGACGAAGCCGACCAGCGCACCTTCGACCTGCACGACGATATCTACCCCGAAGGCGCGCCGACAGAGGAAAACGCCAGCCGCGAAGGTCGTCTGCCCGACGTGGCGGAAGGCCTGGGCGGCCAGACCGACTTCCTCCGGCCGGATGTCTCGCTGACAGAACCGGATCTCTCGCTGGAAACCGGGCAGTTTGCGGGTAACATCTCCGCCTGCCCGGCACCACAGGAATCCAGCCTGTCTGCTGATCTCGATATCGCGCACAATCTGGCACAGAACCTGAGCCTGCACGACACAGACGCGGGCTGATAGCACGGGCTGCGCAGGCAGCATCTTAATTCACCAGACAGGACAGTGGGCACCGGCGCACTGTCCTGTTTTAATTAGCACCAGATGCCTTATCCGCCGTATACAAGGAGCAGACTCATGAAATTTGCCCTGTCCATGCCGCCCATCGGCCCGTACAGCGACCCCAATCACCTGTCAGACATGGCCGCCGAGGCAGAACAGGCCGGCTGGGATGGTTTCTTCCTGTGGGATCACACCATCTACTTCAGCCCGTATGAACCCCGCGTGCCGATGCATCCGTTTGTCGATCCCTGGATCGCCCTGGCCGCCATCGCCCTTAAAACGCGCCGAATGCGCATCGGCCCCATGATTACCTCGCTGGCGCGGCGGCGGCCCTGGAAAGTGGCCCGCGAAACAGCCTCGCTCGATCTGCTTTCTGGCGGGCGGCTGATAATGGGAGTCGGTCTGGGGTCGCCCCCATCGCTGGATTTTGGTTCGTTTGGCGAACCCACTGACGACAAAATCCGCGCCCAGAAGATGGATGAAGGGCTGGCGATTCTGGATGGCCTGTGGACCGGCGAGCCGTTCAGCTTTCACGGCCAGCATTATCAGGTGCACGAGGTGCAGTTTCTGCCCCGGCCGGTACAATCGCCGCGCATTCCGGTCTGGATTGGCGGCGGGTGGAACACCCCGGCAGCGGCCCGCCGCGCCGCCCGCTGGGATGGCTTTTTCCCGCTGAAGTGGCGGCACACCCTGAGCGTGGACGAATGGCGCGGCATCATCAACCGGGTGGAACGGCACCGCACCAGCAGCGCGCCGTTTGATCTGGTGCAGGGCGGCACCACCCCCGGCGACGACCCGGCCCGCGCCGCAGAAATAGTCGCGCCGTTTGCGGATATGGGCCTGATGTGGTGGGTGGAAAATATCGACCCCTGGCGCTTTGGCCTGCCCTGGCAGGATTTGATGACGCCGGAAGCCCACGACAGGATGAATGAGCGCATCCGGCAGGGGCCGCCGCGCCTGTAAGCGGCGTCAGGCCTGCGCTGTTTCCGCCGGGACCAGCAGCGCTACCGGAAAATCCGCCAGCACCGCCGCCAGGGGCAGCGCGCCGTCGGCATCCACCGGGACCACCTCGCCCGTGAACAGGCTGCGATAGGCCGTATGCTGGCCTTCAGGTGGGTAAATGCGCGTATCCTGCCAGATATCACCCCCCAGCGGCGGGCGCTGCTGGTGCTGCGTCAGCCCGGCCACCAGCACCGGCACCACCACCATGCAGGCCTGATCCTGCCAGGCGCGCTGGAAGGCGCACACATGCCCGGCCCTGCTGCCCTGCGCATACAGCGGGGTATAGCCGCCTTCTTCAAACAGATCGCGCTGCTGCCGCCGGAAGTTGAGCGTCTGGCTGAGCACATACAGCTTGATTCGACCATCGGGCATCGTCCGCAGCAGTTCCTGCGCCAGTTCCAGACGGCTGTCCTGTGCGCGCTGGCGCAGTTCGGCCAGTAGTGCCCGCCGCTGTTCATAATCCACCGGGCGGCGGTTGTCCGGGTCCACCAGGCTGAAATCCCACAGTTCGGTGCCCTGGTAAACATCCGGCAGGCCGGGCGCGGTCAGCCGCAGCAGGGTCTGCGCCAGGCTGTTGAAGTGCCCCAGATAGGCCACGTACTGCTGCAACCCCTGAAAATCTGCCAGAAATTCCCGGTGCGCGAACAGATGGCGGATAAAATTTTGCAGCGCCGCGTCATAAGCCTCATCCGGCAGCACCCAACTGGTATGCACCTTGGCTTCCTTGACCGCCTTCTGCATGTAGTTGACAATGCGCGCCTCAAAAGCGGCCAGCCCGTCGCGGTCATCCAGCGACTGCAATTCGTTTGGCCACGCCCCCAGCAGCGACTGGTAAAGCAGATATTCGGTGTTGCGGTCCGGCCATGTCTGATCCTGCACCACTGTTTTGCCCGCTGCGTTCATCTCTGACCAGCGCCAGATGGCCGCTTCCCACTGCTGCGGCATTTCCGAAAGCACATTCAGCCGCGCCCGCACATCCTCGCTGCGTTTGGTGTCGTGGGTAGAAGCCCCCAGCATCGTATGCGGCCAGTGCTGCAAATGCCAGATATTGTGCCCGTGAAAATCCTCCAGGCCGATGCCGAACTGCTCCGGGTTGCCGCCCACCTCATTCAGCGATGCCAGCCGGTTGTAGATGTAAAACGCTGTGTCCTCCACGCTTTTCGCCATCACCGGGCCGGTGATCTGCTGGAAGCGCATCACAAATTCGATGACATCCGGGCGCTGCGCTTCCTCAAACTGGGTCAGGTTTTCCAGCAGCAGCAGGTCGCGCACAAAATCAAAGGTGGACCAGGGCACACGCGGGTTGCGCCGTTTGGCTTCTGCCACCGCTTCTTCCAGATAATGCCGGTCACGCTCTGAAATATCGCCCGGGCCGGTGATGTAGGTCCGGTAGATCGCCATACAGGCCATCAGTTCGCTGAGGGCGAAGCGCAGGCTGTTGAGCGTAAAGCCGCGAAAATAACGGTTGTGCTCTACAATGCGGGCCAACTGCTGGCTGCGCGCACTGATCTCGCTGGCGAGCGAAAACTCCATAATCTGCTTCTTGGACTGGTAAATCAGTTCCCGGTAATCCATCTGCTGGCCGATAAACCGGCCATACAGTTCATCAAAGGCGTGGACATGATCGCGATTGACGAAAATATCGTTAACAGCGATCACAAAATCATAGCCGGTGGTGCCATACACCGCCCAGTTTTCCGGCAGGGGTTCAATTTCCGACAGGATTTTTTCCGCCACCACATACAGCGGCCAGGAGGCTTTCATGTGGTCTGCCTGGGCCAACCGGCTGGAAATATCCATACTCACAGTTGAGGGCAGCCCGGCGTCTTCCAGCGCATGGCGCAGGCGCGCATTCACATACCCTTCCTGAAGCTGGCGAAAATAGGTCGTTGGGTTCCACAGGCCGTCCGGGTGGTCGATCCGCAGCCCGGTCACGACGCCGCGCCCCAGCAGGCGAAAGGCGTAATCGTGCACCGCGTCGAACACTTCCGGAATCTGCACATTGAGCGCCGCCATGTCGTTGATGTCAAAAAAGCGGCGGTAATTGATTTCATCGGCGGCCACCCGCCAGAAGGCCGGATAATAAGACTGCTGGGCGATCACCCGGTCCAGCAGGTCATAGGGAGTGTCGGCATTTCCCCCTACCTCCGCCTGCCCGTTGATTCTCGCCAGGGTCGATTGCAGCGCCACCTGTACCTGTGGGCTGGCCACATGCAGCGCCGCCAGCCGCCGCAGAATCACCTTTTCCTCGCGCTGGCGGGCCTGCACCTGCGCCGGCATAAAATCGACCAGCGGCGGCAGATAGCGCACCGCCCGCAGAAGACTCTCCAGTTCCATCGCGACATCACCATCTGCCGGCAGATGTTCCAGGCAGCACTGCAAAATAATGATGCAGGCGCTCACCGTCACCGGCAGAACCATCTCGCCATAGCGCAGGCCAAATTTCTGGCCGTCATAGACAAGCTGGAATTTGCCATCTTCCAGCACCCGCCCATAATGATCTTCCAGAATGGGCAGCAGCACCTTGTTTTCCAGCGCGCGTTTGGTCGGCAGCCAGTTAATATCAAAATACTGCGCATAAGGTGAACTTGGCCCGTGTTCCAGTACATCCATCCACCAGTGGTTATCCATGCCGATGCCCATATGGTTGGGCACAATATCAAGGATGAGGCCCATACGGTGCGCCTCAAGCTGTTCAATCAGGCGCTCGAAATCCGCTTCATCCCCCAGCGCCGGGTTGAGCTGGCTGTAGTCCACCACGTCATAGCCGTGCGTGCTGCCCTGACGGGGCCGGAACAGCGGCGAGGCGTAAAGGTCCGTAATGCCCAGATCGTGCAGGTACGGCACCAGATCGGAGGCATCCTGAAACGTAAAATCCGGGCTGAACTGCACGCGGTAGGTGGCCCCCGGCAGATGGCGCTGTGTCAGAATCTCGCGCAGCAGCGTCTCTGCTTCCAGCGTGGTTCGGGTGTCTTCGATAGGGTTCACCAGAAACTCCGTTTAGCTGCCTGGCCTGTTGAAGTCAAACCAGGGATCAGATGCGATCAGGATTCGTGAACAAACAATACAAATGATTTGGCGGGCAGGTCCAGGTGGATGCGCGTATCGCCCGCGCAGGTTTCCGGCGCCTGAATCGCCTCCGCAGATTGAAAGACCGTGCGCCACTGCCCGGGTGGCAGGGCCACATCCTGGCTGATAAGATGATCCAGATGCAGGTTGAACACCACCACAGCGGCGCTGTCATGCGCCCGGCGCTGCAGGATCAGCAGATGGTCGTACCACAGCACATCCAGATCGTTCTTGTCCGGGTTGTTCAGCGCCGGGATCGTCCGGCGCAGATGCAGCAGCGTTCTGTAAAACTCATACAGCCCCTGGTGCGGTTCCTGCTGGCGCAGATCACGATTCATTATGCACTGCGCAAAGATGGCCTCGTCCTGCGGGTCGTAAAGCTCCTCTGTCCCGGCAAAGTAGGAAAATTCCTCAATGCGGCCCTTGCGCATCGCCTCAATCAGGGCTTCATCGCCATAATCCGTGAAGAACAGAAACGGCGCTGTTTCGCCATATTCCTCGCCCATAAACAGCAGCGGCAGGTAAGATGAAAAAATGACGATCCCCGCCGCCAGCTTCAGCCCGTCCGTGTCTGTCAGCACGCTCAGGCGTTCCCCCAAAACGCGATTGCCCACCTGATCATGATTCTGGGTGCAGACGACATAACGATCTCCGGGGATGCCGCGCGACGACGTGCCGTGCCGCCGCCGGCGAAACGGCGAATAATCGCCCGAAAACACAAAGCCATCGCGCAGGCACTTGACCAGCATCGCCAGCGTCCTGTCGGCATAATCCGAATAATAGCCGGTGCGCTGCCCGGTCAGGTGAACATGCAGGCAGTGGTGCAGGTCATCCAGCCACTGCCCATCCATCCCGGCGCCGTTGGCCTCCTGCGGCTGCACCAGCTTCGCATCGCTGCGGTCACTTTCCGCAATCAGATACACGCGCCGCCCGTGCTTTTCGGACCATGCCTGCACCGTACTGGCCAGCTCCTCGATGAACATCACGGCGGAAAAGTCATAAATAGCGTGGACCGCATCCAGCCGCAGCGCATCAATCCGAAATTCGTCCAGCCAGTAAATGGCATTCTGGATAAAATAGCGGCGGACCTCGTCGCTCTGTGGGCCGTCGAAATTCAGGCTGGACCCCCAGGGGGTGCGGTAGCGGTCGGTAAAGTAGGGGCCAAACAGGTCCAGATAGTTGCCTTCCGGGCCAAGATGGTTGTAAACCACATCCAGCACCACCGCCAGCCCTTGCTGATGACAGGCATCCACCAGCTTTTTAAGCCCTTCCGGCCCGCCGTAAGTGTTCTGCACGGCGTAGGGCTGCACCCCGTCATAGCCCCAGTTGCGCGTCCCGGCAAACTGCGCCACCGGCATCAGTTCTATGGCGGTGATTCCCAGCGCCTTCAGGTCCGGCAGGTGCGGGATGATGGCCTCGAAGGTGCCTTCCTGCGTAAACGTCCCGACATGCAGTTCGTAAAAGATGTAGTCGCGCAGGGCCAGATTGCGCCATGTGGTCGCCTGCCAGTCAAAATGTGACGACATCACCTGCGACGGCCCGTGCACCCCTTCCGGCAGATAGCGCGAAGCCGGGTCCGGCACTTCCCGGTCGCCATTCACGCGATAAATGTACAGATCACCGGCCTGAACGCCGGGCACGATGCGCTGGTAATGACCCCTGTTGTCGACTGGCTCCATCGCCAAAGCGCGGGGTTCCGGCCCCAGCAGCACCAGTTCAAGCGAGATAGCCGATGGTGCCCAGACGAAAAAATGACACTGTCCGTCATCCGTCAGGTGTGCGCCGGGGGTTATGGTGGGCATCATCGGCGCTCACCCTTGATGGCGCAATAGTGTTCATTGCTGCTGGCTGTGTATATGCTCATGATACTCCGATCTGCCTGATTATCGAACAAAGTCTAATCAGCTTTGGCAGCACAGGCATGAGCCATATGGCGCATAAATAACTGGATAAGTGGACACAAAATCGGGCAGCGGCGGCGCCTGGAATCTGGCATGTGCTGGCAGGGATGGCAGGCACTTTAGCCTGTGTTGGTAAGCACCTGCACAGGACAGGCCCGGCCACCCTTGTCAACCAATCATATATGGAATACAATAAACTTTGTTTAGTAAACAAAGAAGGGGTAATTCACGTTGGCAAAAACAAAACCGAATATGCGAGATGTTGCGCGGGCAGCGAATGTTTCGCCCACCACGGTGTGGATGGTGATCCACCATAAGCCCGGAATCGCCCCGGAAACTGCCCAGCGCGTCTGGGCGACGATCAATGAACTGGGTTACAGCGTCAAATCAAACAGTAATGGTCATACACAGGCCGCTGTCGGTCTGTTGATTGAACAATATTCTATTCCCGCCATCAGCGATATGTTTTATGGCGAAATTATTCGCGGTTTTCAATCTGAAGCAGAGCGCCAGGGGTATCAGGTGGTGCTGTCCATGTTTGACCGCGCCACCGGCAGCCTGGATATTCTGAAAAAAGGTTTTGCGCAAAAAGTCTCCGGTTTTGTGGTGGCCAACGACGGCGATATTACCCCGGAAATGGTGATGCAGCTCGAAAGCCCCGGCATCCCGATTGTGCTGATTGAAAACCATATCGATGACCACCGCCTGCCCTGTGTGCTGGGTGATAATTTTATGGCAGGCTACCAGGTGACACGGCATCTGCTCAACATGGGACATCGCAAAATCGCGATTCTGAAAGGCCCGACCAAATACAGCAGCCTGGTGGATCGTCTGCGGGGCAGCATGGCGGCGCTGGCCGAAGCTGGTCTGCTGCCTCCGCCGGAATGGATGCCGCAGCCGGTATCCGGCCATCCGCTGAAGGGTTATGTCCAGATGAAGGAAATTCTGGAACTGCCGGACTACCCCACAGCCGTCATTGCCATCAGCGATAAGACCGCCTTCGGTGCGATGGAAGCGATCCGCGAGGTCGGCCTGCGCATCCCGCAGGATATCGCTATCGCCGGCATCGACAACACTGTCGAAAGCGCCTATACCCGCCCGCCGCTGACCACTGTCCACATCCCCAAGTTTGAAATGGGGGTGCTGGCACTGCAAAAGCTCCACCGCCTGATCCAGGGCAGCGATACGGTCCCGGTCAAAACCATCGTCTACAGCGATCTGATCGTCCGCCAGTCGTGCGGGGCCACAGAAGCCTGAGACTGGCTGGCAAACTGCTGTGGTGGAGGCTGGAAACACCAACCAACCCACCACAGCCAACCATCTGCCTGACTATTCGCCACCCTCGCGCAGCTCGACAGTCACCGGCTCAAAGCTGTCCCCTGTCAGGTCAAGATCAGGGTATTCTTCTGCCAGTTCCGCCAGTGCCTGCTCCGCCAGGTCTGTGCGATACGCTCCCTCTGCCGGTTCTTCCGTCAGCACTTCGCCTTCAAGCGCCACCTGTACTGTCTGATCCCACAGGGCGGCGTCCATCATGCCGATCCCTTCCGGCGACGGCCAGATCAGCTTGTTAACTTCGTTCAACTGCCACGCCTGGTGGCTCTCGCCCAGCGTGGTGCCGTTATCCAGCACGATCTCGACGCATTCGTCGAAGTTGTCGCGGCAGTGAATCCAGCCCCGGAACGACGCCTTGAGGAATTTCACCGCGATTTCCTCGCTGCCTTCTTCCGCCAGCCAGTCGGCATTGGTGAAGATATGATCCTGCAGCATGGCGGTGCCAACTTCGTTAAAGTCAATCACGTTCAGGTCTTCCGGCTGGTACAGTTCGCCAGTGGCCGGGTTGATCTGCTCCAGCACCTGCGCATATTCGTTATAGGTCATGGCTTCGGCGGCATCCACTTCGCCATTGACCAGCAGCGACATATCAAACGGCTGCTGCACGATGGTTACGTCATCCGGGTTATCCGGGTCGATACCCGCCGCGCGCATGGCCGCAAACAGTTCATGCTCGTTGCCAAAGCCCCACGTGCCAATGCGCATCCCCCGGAAATCCTCCACCGTTTCGATGCCGGAATCCACAAACGCGACTTCCAGCGTGCCGCTGCGCTGGAACACCTGGGCAATGTTGATCAGGTTCACGCCCTGTTCGTTCGATTCCAGCACTTTTGGCACCCACGCGATGCCGAATTCCGCCCCGCCAGAGGCCACCACCTGCTGCGGCACAATTTCCACCGCGCCTTCCAGGATTGTCAGGTCCAGCCCTTCATCCTCGTAAAAGCCCAGGTCCTTGGCCGCAAAATACCCTGCGAACTGCGACTGCGCCACCCATTGAAGCTGCAAGCGCACCGGCGTCAGTTCTTCCTGTGCCTGCACCATCACGCCGGATACCAGCCCGACCAGCAGCACAATCAGCAGCAGACGACTCCCTGTTTTCATCCTGTATTCCTCCTTCAGCCAACTCGCGAATGTACAGCAGTGCAACCTGTTTTTTTCGTGATGATCCCCCCTCTCCCGCCGCGCCTGACCGTCTAGCCGCTGTCACGCATCGAAGCATGCCAGGGCATCAGCCGGCGCTCTACCAGCAGCACAATCAGATAAAACGAAATGCCGATCAGCGAGGCCATCACAATGGCGGCCCAGGCACGGGCAAAATTAAAGCCTGCGGCCTCCTGTGTGATGAACACGCCCAGAGTAGCACGCGGCCCGCCAAAGAATTCAGACACCACCGCCCCGATCACGCTGAGCGAACTGGCCACCCGCAGCGCGCTGAAGATATAGGGCAGCGCATTCGGGATACGCAGCGCCATCAGGATTTTCAGTGGTTTTGCGGCATACGACTGCATCAGCTCAAGCTGCATCGGATCCACCAGAGTCAGCCCGCGTACCGTGTTAATCATCGTAGGGAAGAAGACAATAATCGCCACAATCGCCATTTTGGAGCCGGGGTTGGTCAGGCCGAACCAGTTATTCATGATCGGCGCGAAGGCGATAATCGGGACGGAATTGGCCGCAATCGCAAACGGCATCAGCGCTTCATTGATAATCGTCCAGCGGGCGGTGATAAACGCCACCAGCATGCCCATGCCGCACCCCAGCACATACCCCCCGACGGCTTCCCAAAGCGTCGCCCCGGCCGCTTCAAACAGGATCGACTTGGTATCCGGCGCGAGGAAAAGCTGCACTTCCTTCCAGAATTCGCTGATAATCATCGAGGGCCGGGGCAGCAGAAACTGCTGGATATTAAACACCACCACCACCAGTTCCCACACCGCCAGCACAGAAACCGCCGTCAGCAGCGTCGGCACATAATAACGCAGCCGTTCGCGCCAGCGCGGGGCCGGCCCCGCCGCGAAATTCTCTCCGCTGATGCTTTCTGTGGCCACGTTCCTTTACCCTTCCTTACCCTTCATGCGCATCGCGCAGCAGTTCGCGCACTTCGGTCACCTTGTCAAAGAAACGCGGCGTCTCGCGGGTTTCAAACACACGCGGGTACGGCAGGTCGTTGTCTACCACCTGCATGATGCGCCCCGGACGCGGCGACATCACCACAATACGGTTGGACAGAAACACCGCTTCGGCAATGCTGTGAGTCACAAAGATTACCGTGATGCCGGTGCGCTCCCAGATGCGCAGCAGTTCCATGTTCATGCGCTCGCGGGTGAATTCATCCAGCGCCCCGAACGGCTCATCCATCAGCAGCAGCGAAGGCTCGAAGGCCAGCGCGCGCGCAATCGCCACCCGCTGCTGCATCCCGCCGGAAAGCTGCCAGGGGTAATGATTGCCAAACCGGCCCAGTTCCACCAGTTCCAGCATTTCCCGCGCCCGCTGTTCGCGCTCTGTGCGGGAATAACCCATGATTTCCAGCGGAAGCTGCACATTTTTGCTGACACTGCGCCATTCATACAGCGTTGCCGCCTGGAACACCATGCCATAATCGCGATCTATACGGGCCTGATGCGGCGCTTTGTTGTTGACCTTCAGTTCGCCCTGTGTCGGCTGGATCAGGTCCGCGATCAGCCGCAGCAGCGTCGATTTGCCACAGCCGGACGGGCCAATCAGCGAGATAAATTCCCCGGCGCGCACATCCAGGTTGATATTCTGCAGCGCGATCACCGGGTCGCTGTTGCCAGAGGCAAAGGTCTTGTTGACGTTGGCGACTGAAATCACCGTTCGTTCTGCTGTCTGAGTCATGCGTCAAACGCTCCGCACGTAACGCCGCAGCATCACGCGCTCGATGATACTGACAAGGATGAAGAAAATAACCCCCACAGACGCCGCCGTCACAATCGCGGCCCACAGCTTGGGCGTCGAGATCAGGCTGTAATCTGAGCTAAAGTCAAGGATGGCTCGGCCCAGGCCATCACCAATGCTGGAAGGCAGCTCGCCAATAATCGCCCCGACTACGCTGGCAGTCGCAGATACCTTCAGCGCCGCGAAGATATAGGGCATGGCCGCCGGGAAGCGCAGCTTCCACAGGATCGTCCAGCGGCTGGCCGCATAGGAATTCATCAGTTCAACCGCTGTGGGCGAAGGCGAAAGCAGGCCGCGCAGGGTGTTGATCGTCACCGGAAAGAACGTAATATAGGCCGCGATCACCGCCACCGCTGTCGGCCCGGACCCCATCCAGATAACCACCATCGGCGCAATCGCCAGAATCGGCACCGTCTGCGAAGCGACCACATACGGCAGCAGGGCACGCTCCATCAGGCGCGAATGAGCGAACACCACCCCCAGGAACAACCCCAGCACCACGCCGATCAGGAAACCCAGCCCGGCCTCCTGCCATGTGTACAGCCCGGCCTCGCCTAAAATGCGCACCAGCAGCAGGTCACCGTTGCGCCGCGCCGGCTGCAAAAAGGCTTCGGCAATGGATTGCAGGTGCGGCAGGTTCAGGTCGTTGAAGATCTGCAAATCCAGCAGAGTCACAGAGCGCGGCAGCGCCAGATAACGATCCGCCGCGAAGCTGCCTTCCGCCGCCCCCACCGGCTGATCTGCAAGCTGCGAGGGCTGGCGGTACAGGCTGGCGTCTTCCTGCCGCACCGCGATATTCAACCGGCCCGGCAGCGCGGGGTTCACCGGGAAGATAAACACCTGCTCTCGCGTATCCAGGCTGATGTAACGCAGCGCCGGGTAAGCCTGTCCGTCCGCCGCCGCGCCGCCCGCAGGCATCAGCGTTTCCAGGTCCTTACGATCCGCAAAAACAGCGGCGGTTTCGCCGTTCTGCAGGGCATCCAGCGCGTCCTCGAGGGTCGGGTAAGCGGTTTGCTGCCACGCGCTTTGCGGCACCGTGATGGCGTACCCAATCGACTCCGCCCCGGCCTTAACGCCTTCCCACAGCACCAGAATTGTGGAAATAGCGACAAAAAAACCAATCACACGGGTGGCTCGCCCCGGCGCAAACATGAGCGCTACCAGCAGCAGCAGCACCGCTGCCAGCGCCAGCCCGAAGGCGCTTTCGCCCTCCAGCGGCGGGATCAGAAACAGCAGCATATCCACGCCCAGCAGCGCCACAATCAGCACGGCCCGCGCCCAGCCTGCGCGCCGCACCAGCCCCACAATGCCAACAGCCGCCGCCACCGCCACGACGATACACCACACCGCCACCACAGACTGCATCCACGTGACCAGCGCTTCTGTATTGGCATCCTCATCATCAGCAGTGGGCAGGCGCGGCTTTACCAGCGCAGCCAGCAGGGCCGGGGGTGTTTCTTCACCGGTGGCCTGCTGCGCCATCCACGCCGCCAGTTCCCCCACTGTCGAATCCGCCACCAATGGGGCATCTGCCGGCAGGCTGCGGAAGTTCAGCCCAATGGCCAACGCGACCACCCCGGCGGCCAGTGTCAGCAGCGCCAGGATGCCCGTGCGTGCCCACGAAGCAGGTAGTTTTAAGGTTTGCGAGCCGGAATAGGGACGTTCCAGGGTATCAGTCATTTGTGCTAAAACTAATCGAACCATATTTTGAATTAAGAACATCGACCAGTGCTGATTTTAGCATGTGGATACGTATGCCCCAAATTCTGATGATCAGACAGCCCCATGCAGGATTCGTCAGAACGCTGCGCTAGTGGTAAAACTGTGTAGCATCAAGCATATCCTGCAGCGGCTGTTTTTGAATTGGTGGAAATGCCAGACATTGCAGTGAGGGCTTTTGTGAAAATTTTATCTGGCACGTAAAAGAAGCACTGGGCATGATTTCGGGTGAGCACAGGGTCACCCGCTTTCGCTATGGTCTGTTTTTGTTGAGGAGACTTCATACTTATGGATTTTGCAATCACGTTTAAAGGGGATATCAGCCCCCGGCGCACGGTGGCGCTGTGCCAGCAGGCCGAGGTCGCCGGGTTCAGATATGCCTGGTTTTTTGATTCGCATGTGCTGTGGCGCGAATGTTATGTCACGATGGCCATGTGCATGGAACATACCGACTCGCTGCGGTTCGGCCCGCTGGTGACCAACCCCGGCGTGCGGGAATGGTCCGTGGCCGCCAGCCTGTTCGCCACGCTGGCCATACAAAGCGGCGGCCGCCTGGATATTGGCGTGGGGCGCGGCGACAGTTCGCGGCGGGTGCTGGGCAAACGCCCGATGAATATCGCCAACATGATTGAATTCGTCAACGCCATCAAAGGGATGGTGCGCGGCGATGCCGTCTCGTATGACGGCGTGGAAACCCAGCTTCCCTGGGCAGACGGTTATGAAATCCCGATGTGGATTGCCGCCTATGGCCCCAAGGCGCTGGCAGGCGCGGGCCAGGCCGGGGATGGGCTGGTGATTCAACTGGCGGAGCCGGGGCTGGTGAAGTGGTTCAGCGAGCAGGCCATCGCCGCAGGCAAGGCCGCCGGGCGCGATATGTCCGGCTATCAGGTAATGGCGGCGGCGCCGGTGTGGGTGGGCGACTTTGACAAAGGGCGCGAGCAAACCCGCTGGTTCCCGGCGATGGTGGGCAACCATGTCGCGGATATTGTCGAGAAATATGGCCAGGATTCGCCGGATATCCCGCAAAGCCTGACAGCCTACATCGAAGGGCGCAAAGGCTACGATTACCGCCACCATGCCGACAAGGACGCGGATCATCTGGGGTTCATCTCTGATGATATTGTGGATGGCTTTGGCGTGCTTGGCCCGGTAGAAGAACATGTCCGCAAGCTGAAGGAACTCGAAGCGGCGGGCGTGACCCAGTTTAATATTTATCTGATGTGCGGCGAGGAAGAGCGCATTGTCGCGGAATATGCCGAACATGTGCTGCCACATTTTCAATAAACACATCAATACAAGGAAGTGATCTATGGGCATCTTATTTAAAAATGGCACCGTCATTACCGCCAGCGATATGACCCCGGCGGATGTGCTGGTCGAAGGCGAAACGATTCGCCTGATCGGTCAGGATATTGACCCCACCGGGCATGAGGTGGTGGACTGCACCGGTAAGTATCTGATGCCGGGCGGCATTGATGTACACACACATCTCGACCTGCCGTTTGGCGGCACCTACAGCAACGATGATTTTGATGTGGGCCACAAAGCCGCGGCTTTTGGCGGCACCACCTGCCACATTGATTTTGCTATCCAGCCCAAAGGCGGCACGCTGCGCGATGGCCTGGAAACGTGGCGCAAAAAAGCCGAACCCGCCCAGATCGATTACGCCTTCCACATGGCGATCACCGATCTGACCGACGCTGTCATGGAAGAAATTCCGTCCATGGTCGACGAAGGCATCACCAGCCTGAAGCTGTTCATGGCCTACAAGAACGTCTTTCAGGTAGATGACGCCACCCTGTTCAAAGCGATGAAGGTGGCCGCAGATCATGGCATGATTGTCATGGTCCATGCAGAAAACGGCGATGTCGAAGCCACCCTGACCCCGGCGCTGCTGGCGGAAGGCAGCACCGACCCCAAATATCACGCCGCATCGCGCCCGCCGGAAATTGAAGGCGAGGCGACTAATCGCGCTGTGGTCATGTCCGGCCTGACAGGCTGCCCGCTGTACGTCGTCCACATGACCTGCGAACCAGCAGTCGAGGCGCTGCGACGCGGGCGCGCCCTGGGCTACCCGGTGATGGGCGAAACCTGCGTCCAGTACTTCTTCCTGACTGTCGACGATCATCTGGCGCAGCCGGGGTTTGAAGGCGCCAAGTATGTCTGTTCCCCACCGATTCGCTCCAGCCACGATCATGGCGTGCTGTGGCAGGCGGTGCGCGATGGCACCCTGCAGGTCGTCAGCACGGATCACTGCGATTTCTGGTACGAAGGCGGAATCGGCCCCTGGCAGGAATGGCAGGAAAAACATGGTGGCGACTGGGTTGGCTATGAGAAGCAGGACCCGTCCTACCGTCGCCCCGGCAAGGAACTGGGCCAGGGCAATTTCGCCAAAATTCCGAACGGCATGCCCGGGCTGGAAGATCGTATGCTGGTCATGTGGGATGCCGGAGTCAACGGCGGCAGAATCAGCCCGATGCGCTTTGTCGAACTGAACTGCACCAACCCGGCCAAAATCTTTGGCATGTACCCGCGCAAGGGCACCATCGCCGTCGGTGCGGATGCCGACCTGCTGGTATGGGACCCGGAACTGTCGCACACCATCAGCGCCGCCACCCATCACATGCGGGTTGATTACAATGTCTACGAAGGCATGACCATCAAAGGCAAGCCGGTGCAGGTCTATCAGCGCGGCAAGCTGCTGGTGGATGGCGACACCTGGCACGGCCAGAACGGCCAGGGGCAGTATATCGCCCGCCAGCCGCACGCGCCGGTGCTGTAAAAGCCGGTTCGTTCAGCTATCTGTAATATGCGCTGTGGCGTCTGTATCGCGCTGGTCTGGGCGGCAGGCGCCACAGTTTAATTTCCCTCGTCCGCCTCTCCGGCTTCCTCCGTCTGGACGGCGGAGTCGCTGGCGCCTGTCTGCCGGCGTATAAAGGGCGCAATCACCTGGGCGACAAACACCCGCAGCATGGCCGCCACCGGCACAGCCACCAGCGCGCCCAGCACCCCACCAACCACCCCGCCTGCCAGAATCGCCAGCAGCGCCATGGCCGAAGAGATTTTGGCCTGCCCGCGCATGACCACCGGAACCAGGATATTGCCTTCCAACTGCTGCAGAATAATCACAAAAACAGCGGCAATCAGGGCCGTGGTGGGCGATTCCAGCAGCGCCGCCAGCAGGATAAAGATGCCTGACAGCCACGGCCCCAGAATAGGAATCACCTCGAACAAGCCGGAAATGAAGCCCAGCACCAGCGCGAACGGCACCCCAATCAGCGTGAGTCCGCCGGCAGTCACCAGCCCGACCACGACCATATTAATGCCTGTCCCCCGCACAAAACCACCTGCCGCCTGCATCATACTGCTGCTGACCTGTTCCGCCCGTGCGCGCCGGGAACCGCTAAACAGCGAGAGGAAAAACTGCCGTATCTGTGGGGCTTCCAGCAGCAGATACAGCGACAGAATGACCACCAGCACGGCATCAAACACGAAGGATACCACCGTCACCGGCACAGCAAGCAGCCGCTGGCCAATCTGCCCGATGCCGGAAACCAGCGTTTCGATCAGCGAATTGGACAGCCCGGCCTGATCCACCAGCGTTTCAATGCGGTCAACCATCGCCGGGACCTGGTCGCTGAACTCATCAAACTGCCGGATGAGCGAAGGCACCGTGGCCGCCCCGATAATCGCCAGCACCAGCACCACCCCCAGGTACAATGCCACCACCGCCAGCCCGCGCGGGATATGGCGCGCCAGCCCGTTCACCAGCGGCGACAGCGCAGCGGCGATGCTGGCCGCGATGATCAGAATCGCCAGTGGGCGCGCCAGCAGGTTGATCGCCGCCAGCGCACCAAGGCCGATAAACAACCCGGCGGCGATCACAAGGACAGCTTTCCACCAGGAAGCCACCCAGAATGTGGAACGGGATGGACTCTGCGGTTCGTGATTAACCTCTGGCTGGGTCATAAACCTCTGCGTTTCCTCATATAAAAGGGCGGGTTCATCCTGCCCGCCCCGCTGCCGGTATTCCTTATTCCTGTATTAATCCTCGCCGGATGAAACCGGTGTGCGCTGCTGCTCTGGCGTGGGTACAGCGCCCTCGCCGCCCAATCGTAATGCCAGCAGAACCGGGTTACTGCCGATCCCTATCGGGAAGATGATGGTATCCCCGGTCACCGCTGGCCAGGCATTGATTCCACCTGGCGCGTTATATTCCCAGACCACGCTGCCATCCTCCCGCGACAGCGCGACGATGGTGCCATCATACAGCGCAGTAAGCACCAGATCATTGATCACGGTTGCGCCGCCAAAGCCAATGGTGTCAAACTCGGTGAGCCACTGAATTTCCCCTGTACTGGCATCAATAGCCACCACCTCGCTGGTGCCGTCGCGCAGGCTCATCCGCCCTTCCTGGCGCGGCACAGTTTCCGGGCCAATTTCTGACCCCCACCCTGTCGATGTAAAGGGGGTGCCTGCATTGCCTACCAGCACATAAACCGTGTTATCTGCATACGCGATGGGAGTCTCTACCCCGCCTAACTGCCCCGGATAGACAACGATCACCTCATTGGGCGGGATTTCCTGCAGATCGTCGTTCTGATGCAGCCCGACAGGCCTTTCCCAGACAATGTCGCCGTTGGATCGATCAAGGGCATACACCACTCCCAGCTTGCCTGATCCAATCGCGATATCGCGCTGCTCTTCTCCCTCGCCAACAGTCGCCAGCACAGGCGATATCTGGAAATCGAGGTCGAACAGATCATGAGGCCGCACCTGGTTGTACCACAGCAGTTCACCAGAGGAATGATCAAAGGCCAGCATCGAGTTGGTGTACAGGTTAGGGCCGGGGCGGCTGGTGCCGCTTGGGTATTCCACCGTGCCGGGGAATGGCGCAGGATTACCCGTGCCCCAGTAGGTGACGCCTGTTTCTGTATCAATGCCGGGTGGGTACCACAGGCCGCCGCCGCTGTTAATTTCGGGGTTGCCCCAGAAACCTTCCTCCACCACCTGGAATTCCCACAGCGTTTCGCCCGTTTCCGGTTCCAGGGCGAGCACATAGCCACTCAGGCCGCCAGCATATCCCTGATACTGCATTTCCCCTTCACCACCGATGCCGGCCTGTGTGGCGGCATACACGATATTATCAAAGACATACGGCTGCAGCGCCCCTGTGGGGCGTTCAGTGCTGGTGGCTTTTGACCAGACTTCCGCACCGGTTTCCATATCCAGCGCGGCAATGGTATCCACGCCGCTGACGGCGAATACCATGCCATAACCTGCCCCCGGGCCGTTGGGGCCAACCACGGGGTTGTCATATTCGTGCATCCATAACACGTCGCCAGTTTCAAAATCAATGGCATACACATTACTCGCTAAATCCTGCAGGTAAACCACCCCGTTAAGGATGATCGGATTGGAGGCCGCCGCGCCCCACGGCCCGACGCCTTCAATTTCCACCGTCCACGCCACTTCAAGCTGATCAATTGTGGAAGAATCGATCGCTGAATCGAATACGGCGCGTGTGTTGGCATAATCTCTGTTTGCCATCGGCCATTCCGCCGCCGCCTGTTCAATCTCCGGTGGAATGCTGAACTGTCCGGCAGGTGCTTCGTCGTCCTGCTGAAAAGCGCTGACCCCCACACTGAATATGACAAACAGGGTCAGGATCAGTGCCAGACCCGTAAACTTTATCTTCAGCCTCATCTTTGCCTCCCGGCTAACGTGTCTGTTTTGGATAGACCACCGAGGCGCGATTGCCCCATGCATTACGAATATAGGAAAGGACCGCAGCAGTCTCTTCATCGTTGAGATCGCTTCTGAAAGGCGGCATCGACCCCTGCCCGTGCAGCACGGTTTCAATAATGGGCACCGGGTCGTGCAGCGTCACGATGGGATTCCCGGCCAGGTTCGGGTAAAGCCCCACAAACCCCAGCCCATCAAGCTGGTGACATCTGGCGCAGTTTTCCAGGTAGATATTCTCGCCTTCCTCAATCAACTGCTGTTCAAACCCTTCCTGGTCGAATCTTGTCCCACAGGCGGCCAGCATAATCATGCCGATCAGGGCAAGGGCAAACCGGCAGGCAGCAGATTTGGACATGGTTTACCTCCTCATCGGATTGGTCGTCAGTTCAGGCTGCTGCTCCATCGCATGGAACCATCCGGCCATCAGCACCAGCACAGCAGCAAGATACAGAATGCCGGAGGGGATCCACATCACCAGCCCGGCAAGCTGCTGATCTTCCAGCGGCGTCAGCCCCCAGGCCGGGGCAGATGACACATAATCGACATACCAGACGCTGTTGGAAAAGGTCAGCAGCACCCCCAGCAGGCTGCTGTGCAGCGCCGTCGTAAACAGATACAGAATGCCCGCGCCATAACTGAGCCGGTGCTCTCTGCCATGCAGCGGCAGCACCCACCAGAACAGCAGCGCCGCCCCTAAAAACGATAGATGCTCGATGATATGCACCGTAACATCGCGCAGCGCGGCCTGATACAAAGCCGGCAGATGCCACACCCACAGCACAAGCGCAAAGACGGACCACGTCACCACCGGGCTGGTGATCATACGCCAGGCGGCCTGCAGCCCCGTCTGCGGGTGCCACCACTGCGCCAGCCCGCGCCGCCAGCGCCGGGGCACCGCCCATGCCAGCGCCGCCGGGGGCATGCTCAGTGCCAGCAGCGGCGCCGCCACCAGCATCAGCAGCAGATGCTGGATCATGTGCGCCACAAACAACTGCTCCCCCAGCGCATCCAGCGGCGATACCAGCGCGATAAAAAGCGTCACCCAACCGCCCCAGAACGCCGCCACCTGCCAGCGCATGACCCCGCGCACTGCCCCGGCCCGCCGCCACAGCGACCACACACCATCCATATAGCGCCACGCCGTAAACCCCATCGCCAGCCCGATCAGCGGATTCCAGTTCCAGGCCAGTGCTGGCGGCACGCCCGCCCTTTCCTGCGCCAGCACCACCACCGGCCAGCCCGCCAGCACCAGGATCACACCTGAGCACAGACGCCCACGCCTCAGGTCGCGTTTCATACGACTCCGCACGGCTCCAGCACAAGAATCGGCACAATCGCCAGCAGAATGGACGCCAGAAACACAATGTTCAGCAGCACGCCCATATAGGCCATGAAGGGCAGGCGTGCCGCTTCCGGCTGATCATCCGGCACGGCGGCGCGCAGGCTGCGCCAGTTGTTCAGCGCCAGCACCAGCGCGAACCCCACCAGCAGCGCCGCCACAATCGTGACAACGAGCTGCACAAACTTCAGCCCACTCAGCCCCAGGATCGTGGAAGGAAACCAGCCCCACTCACACGTCAGCGAGGTGATGGGATAGACAATCATCAGATGCAGCGCCCAGACTACGATCCCGGCGGCCAGGCTGAACCAGAGCTGCCAGTGGCGCACTTCTGCAAATTCGCGTCGTTCCGGTTCCATCGTCATGATCAGTTCCTTTTAACCGCCGCTGCCCAGCAGATGGGGCGCGAGATACAGAGTGGCATATAACGGCAGCCAGACGATCACGACAAAATGCCAGTACAGCCCGTTGACCTGGACTGCCGAATTGCGCTCCTCATTAAAATAGCCCTGGAATGCCAGCACCCCGACCACCAGCGTCTTTAACAGCAGCGCGATCACGTGGGCGCTGTGATAGCCGATAATCGTCCAGTTGATGGAGTTATAGGCGCTCCGTTCCCAACCGTGCGCATAGCTCAGGCTGGCATATTCGTAAAATTTGATGATCAGGAACAGCGCGCCCAGCACAAACGCGACCACCCACCCGATCTTCAGGCGGCGTTCATCGCCCTTTTGGATGCCTGTATCCGCCCAGTACACCGGAATGCTGCTGGCCAGCAGTATGAGCGTATTGATCGTCGGCAGCAGCAGCTCCGGGGGTTCCACATTGCCCGGCGGCCATTCGCTCGCGCCTGCACGCAGATAAAAATAGGTGGCGATCAGCGAGGCAAACACCACCGCCTCAATCACAATCAGAAAGATCAGCCCCCACCAGTACGGCGGCTGGCTCCCATGATTGCTGACAATGGTACTTGAAGGTAAGGCATCCTCCGGCCCCGCCTTGACATAGGCCATATCGCGGTTCCTGCGGGGCGGCCAGTGCCACACTGTCAGCGCAATCGTGATCAGCACTGCCCCGATAGGCACCAGAATCAGATGGATCATCAGGCCAACGAACGTAAACGCCACCGCCAGCGCGGTCAGGAAGGGAATAATCGTCGGGCTGGGCAGTTCCACCCGCTGCTCCGGCACCGCATCCAGCACGGTGGTGCCCAGGGTTTCGCGCCGGTCCATGTTAAAGTAAAAGTCGCGCCCCTCCACCTCGCCAGCGGGTTCCTCCCACAGCGGATAGCGGCTGTTGACGACAGGGATTGTGGCGAAGTTATAGGGCTGCGGTGGCGAAGTCGTCGCCCATTCCAGCGTGCCCGCGCCCCAGGGGTTATCCGGCGCTCTTTCGCCAGATACCAGGCTGCGGATAGCGTTGATGACAAACAGCAGCACCCCCACCGCCAGAACAAACGCCCCAATGGTCGAAATAATGTTGAGGCCCTCCCAGCCAAGCCCCGGCAGATAGGTATAGACTCGCCTGGGCATACCCAGAAACCCGGTGAGATGCATCGGAAAGAAGGTGACATTAAAGCCGATAAACACCAGCCAGAACGACCAGCGCCCCAGCCCTTCATCCAGCATGCGCCCCAGCACCTTGGGGAACCAGTAATGCAGCCCGGCGAACAGCGGGAAGACCGCCCCACCGATCAGCACGTAATGGAAATGCGCCACGACAAAATAGGTATCGTGTACCTGCATATCGAAGGGCACCGCCGCGACCATCACGCCGGTAATGCCGCCAATCACGAAGTTGACGATGAAGCCCAGCGCGTACAGCAGCGGCGTTTTCAGGTTCAGCCGCCCGTGCCACAGCGTCGCCAGCGATGAAAATATCTGGATACCACTGGGGATGGCGATCATCATGCTGGCGATGGTGAAAAAGCTGAGGCCGAGGATCGGCAGGCCGGTGGTAAACATATGATGCACCCACAGCCCAAAGCTGATGACGCCAATAGCGACAAAGGACAGCACCAGAAAGGGATAGCCAACAATCGGACGGCGCGCGAAAGTCGGCAGAACCGCCGAGATAATGCCCAGCGCGGGCACAAAGATGATGTACACTTCCGGATGACCAAAAAACCAGAACAGATGCTGCCACAGCAGCGGGTCACCTCCCAGTTCCGGGTTAAAAAACTGAGTGCCCAGCGTGCGATCCAGCGCCAGTTCCACGCTCGCGGTGATCAGCGGCGGCATGGCGAACACGATCATGAACGCCATCACCAAAATCGCCCACACAAACAGCGGTAGTCGGTTGAAGGACATGCCCGGTGCCCGCAGCTTAAAGATCGTCACGATCAGTTCCACCGCCGCCACCAGCGCCGCCACTTCCAGAAAGGTGATGAGGGTGGCATAAAAATCCATGTTCAGGCCGGGTGAGTAGCGCGGCCCGGTCAGCGGCACATAGGCGAACCAGCCACCATCCGGCGCGGTGCCAAACAACAGGCTGCCCCAGATACCCAGCCCCGCGATCAGATAGACGAAATACCCAAAGGCATTCATGCGAGGGAAGGCCATATCGCGCGCCCCGATCATCAGCGGCACAAGATAGATACCCACCCCTTCCATGATCGGCACGGCGAACAGGAACATCATAGTCGCGCCGTGCATGGTAAAAAGCTGGTTGTACAGGTCTGCGTTGAGGAAGGTGTTTTGCGGATACAGCAGTTGGATACGCATCAGCAGCGCCGCCACGCCCGCCAGCACGAAAAATATCAGCCCGGTGACGATATAGCGCAGCCCGACGGTGCGATGATTAACGGCGGTAAAAAATCCAACAATCCCCGGCGGCGGCTGCCAGATGCGCCTGAGTGCTTCGGTTGTTTCGTAAGTCGAATTTGCGGTTGCCACAGTGCGCCTCGATCAGTTCAAAGACTCTAAATAAGCGAGCAGGGCCTGCAGGTCCTGCGATTCAATCCGGTTCACGGGCATCAGCACACCCGGCTTGATATGCTGCGGGTCGACAATCCACCCGGCCAGGTTGCCGCGATTATTCGTCAGGGTGGCCCCCGCAATCGTCAGGCGGCTGTTGAGATGGGTCAGGTCCGGGCCAAGATCAATGTCGCTGGCGTCGATATGGCTGTCATCCAGCCCACGAACCATGTGGCAGTACGCACAGCCCGCCTCCAGAAACACCTCCTGCCCGCGCATGGCTAAATCCTCTGAGGGCGCGGCGGCAGGCTGCTGCTGTTCCGCGATCCAGGTCTCAAACGCCTCCTGGCTTTCCGCCACGACCATAAAGCCCATGTGCGCATGCTGAAGCCCACAGAACTCCGCGCATTCCCCGCGATACACCCCGGCTTCGTCTGCCTGTATCACGATGCGGTTGGTGCTGCCCGGTATCGCGTCCATCTTGCCGTGAAGCTGCGGCACCCAGAAGCTGTGAATCACATCGGCGGATTCCAGGTTGATCTGGACGGGCACGCCTATCGGGATGCGCAGCTCGTTGGCTGTGGTCACCCCCTGCTCCATATACTCCACCTCCCACCACCAGCGCCGCCCGGTCACATCGATGGTAACGGCGGGGGATGTCTGCGAAGCATCAATCGCGGCATGGGTGTACATGGTAAAACCGAACACAATCGCCAGAATGATGACCGGCAGCACAATACCGCCCCAGATAATCCATCGCCTGCCGGTGCCCCCATCCGCCATCATGACTGAGTCTGTAGTCGCTGCAGCGTCTGATATCTGAGGCCGCCGCAAAATCGTCAGCAGAATGCCCAGTACCAGCGCAAACACCAGCAGCGCCAGCACCAGCATCACCCACCACAGGTCGGCAATGCGTGCCGCCCCCGGCCCTCTGGGGTCCAGCACGGATGGCGCGCCTGTTGGACTGAAGGAGACAGGTTCGCAGGCGCTCAGGAATGTGGTGGTCAGGAGGAAAAGGAGAATCGCAGAAACACGACGAAGCAGCGGGGAAGGTACATTTCGGGTCTGTGGTTGATAAGGCATCAGACCGGTTTCTCCCATCGTTTATGGACTGCCTGAATTAAAGCTAAACAGCGACGCGGCGGGCTGGTTATACAGATAAGCGGCCATGTCACGCGCCTCACTTTCGCTGACTCCCAGGTTCGGCATGGCCGTACCGGGTTCGACACTTTGCGGTAACTGAATCCACGTCACAAGGTTCTGCCAGTTATTTGCCAGGGTGCCTGCGATATAGGCCCGCTGGTGAAAATTAGTCAGCGGCGGCCCAACCTGAGAATCCGCCCCCGGCACCCCGGCGATGGTATGGCACGCGCCGCAGCCATAATTCGCAATCAGTTCGCGCCCCTGCGCCGCGTCCCCCTCCGGCACATCGCGCGGGTTCGAGGCCGCCTCTGCTGCATCCTCGCCTGTGCCGGTACAGGCGGTCAGCATCAGCCCCACAAACAGCATGAATAGTAAAACACCTGCTGAGAACCTCATCGACAGCACCCTTTGATGACAAATTACAGTGTGTGTCTCCCCTGCCTGGCAGGGCCATCTGCGAAAATACACTCAGCCAGACAGCGCATAATGACGGGTTAAGGAGCAAAGGTTATAGAAAGGTTTAGTCAATAATTTTATTGTCGAAGAATAACTTCCACAGTGGGCAGGTGGCCTAACTTTTACTGGTTAACTGGCCTATCCCGTCATCAGTAGGTTGGGTGAAACAGCCCGCGCAGGCTCACAAATTCACCAGAAAATTCGTCACTTCCTACAAATTTTAGAAACTTCAGATGTAATCTGCGCTATGCTGTGTAGACATTCTGTTGACCAGAGAAGGCAGGCTTTATGGCAGCGACATTCGAGGAACTCGGTTTAAGCGATGCCACCCTTCGGGCAATCACCGACCTGGGGTACGAGGAACCCACCCCAATCCAGGCCCGCACCATTCACCTGATGCTTGAAGGCGCAGATGTAATTGCCCAGGCCCAGACCGGCACCGGCAAGACTGCCGCCTTTGCCCTGCCCATCATCGAAAATCTGGATACATCCCTCATGTCACCTCAGGCGCTGGTGCTCACGCCAACGCGCGAACTGGCCATACAGGTGGCAGAGGCCTTTCATTCTTACAGCAAACATCATCGCACCTCCGTCCTGCCGGTATACGGTGGCCAGCCCATCGAACGCCAGTTACGCGCACTCAGCCGGGGCGTGCAGGTGGTGGTGGGCACGCCGGGCCGCCTCAACGATCATATCCGGCGGCGCACCCTCAAACTGGATCAGATACGCACCGTCGTACTGGATGAAGCCGATGAAATGCTGGATATGGGCTTTAAGGAAGATATCGAAGCCGTATTAAGCCACATCCCGGAAGATCATCAGACGGCGCTGTTTTCCGCCACCATGCCGCGCGCCATCGTAGACCTGGGCCGCAAGTACATGCGGTCCCCTCAGCGCGTGACGGTGGAAGACGAGCAGATGACGGTGCCGCAGATCCGCCAGACCTATTACGAAGTGGGCCGGCGTGACAAATTTGAAGTGCTGGGGCGCATCCTCGATTACGAAAAACCCGCCTCGGCCATTGTCTTCTGCCGCACCAAACGCGACGTAGACGAACTGGGCGAGCGCCTGATCGCGCGGGCGTACCCGGCAGAAACCCTGCATGGCGATCTCAGCCAGGCCCAGCGTGACCGCGTTATGGGGCGTTTTCGTACAGAGCAGGTAGAACTGTTAATCGCCACCGATGTCGCCGCGCGCGGGCTGGATATCGAGCATGTTTCGCATGTGATTAATTACGATATCCCCCAGGACCCGGAAAGTTATGTGCATCGCATCGGGCGCACGGGCCGCGCCGGGCGCGAAGGCTGCGCCATCACGCTGGTGACCCCGCGCGAACGGCGGTTGTGGCAGGTGATCCAGCGGGTGACCGGTGCTTCCATCCAGCGGATGCAGGTGCCCACCATCGCAGATGTGGTCGGGCGGCGGCGCGAGGTGTTTAAGGAAACCCTGCGCGATACCCTGGCGCAGGGGGACCTGGAACCCTACCTCATCATGGCCGAAAATATGGGCGAGGAATACAGCCCGACTGAACTGGCCGCGGCGGCCTTTAAGCTGCTGCTGGGACCACCGCCAGACGAAACCGAAGACAGGCTGGCAGAAGCCGAAACCGCGCCCGGGTACGAAAAAGACGGCAAAAAGGGACCCCGCAGGCGCCGGGAACGGACAGGCGAGCAGTTCGGGCCAGAACGCGGCATGACCCGGTTGTATATCGATATAGGCCGCGAGGACGGCGTGCGGCCTGCGGATATTGTCGGCGCGATTGCCAATGAGGCGGATATTCCCGGGCGCTCCATCGGCGCGATTGAACTGTACGACCACTTTACGCTGGTGGATGTGCCCAGCAACAAATCCCAACAGGTCCTGCAGGCGCTGAAGCAGACCACCATTCGCAACCGTAAAATTTCGCCCGGCATCGCCAAACCACCCAGAGCGCGTAAGTAAATGGACTGTTATTCAATAAACACAGTGGATTTTTCACCTGTATTCAGTAATTATTCAGTGTCAATTGCTTGACAATGATGGCAGTGCTTGTTAGTATATTGGCCTGTGTATACAATATATAGTGTAGGAAACGAAGTTAAAAGCAGTTTTTAACAGCATAAATTTGATTGACGACAAATGGGGTACACGTTGGTTGTTAGTGGCAATTTTCATAAATCAGGGACCTGCACTGCGGCGCCTGTCGCAGTCAACCGGGCCTCTGCCTGCTGTCTCTCTGCCAGCGCCACCATCCCAATCCCGAATACTACAGATTGCTGTTTCCCACAGGCCAGCAGACCGACTGCTTCGTGCGGCACGGGTGCTGGCCTGTTTGTTTCATGCCACGATTTCCTGCCCTGGCAAGGCCAGCCACAGAAAGGAGGTGAGGCAGACCAAGGCAGAAGCCATTTGAATTGAGAAAGGCGCACACCCGGTCTGTACCGGGGTTATTCCCGCCACGCCTCAATAGGGAATGGTTTCACGCAGGCGACAAACCCGGCACTGCACAGAAAATTTCGTTTAGCGTTCTTGTAAAAGGAGCAAAATATGTTCAAGCGATCGTTCATGATCGGTTTTTCAATGATATTCATCCTCGCGATGGTGTTGTCGATGTCGATGGGCAGCACCCTGGCCCAGGAAGAAGAAGCAGAGCCGACCCCAATTGTGGAGCAGCTCGGCACCGGCAGCATGCAGATTTCCTTCTGGAACGGGCTTACCGGGTCTGATGGCGTGACCATGAATGACATGCTGGCCCAGTACACCCAGGAAAACTCCGAGGTTGCCATCACAACAGAAATCATCCCCTGGGATACGCTGTATGCGAAGCTGCAGGCGGCCTTTGTGGCCAACCAGCCCCCGGATGTGTTCCTGCTTCATGCCTCCGAGGTTCCCCAGTTCGCCAGCTACGGCGTGCTGAAGGACCTGAGCGGCTGGTACACCTCTGGCGGTGGCTGGTTCCCGGATGAAGACCTGTCAGACATCACCATGAACGGTATGCAGTACGAAGGCGTGACCTACGGCATTCCGCTGGACAATCACGGCCGCGGCCTGTGGATCAACGTTGATATGTTTGAAGCTGCCGGCCTGGACCCGGACCCGAGCGCCGCCCCGACCACCTACGAAGGCTGGGTGGAACTGTTCCAGCAGCTTACGCTGGATGCCAACGGCAACAACGCCGCCTCGCCGGATTTTGACCCCGAAAACGTCGTACAGTGGGGTTACACCGTGCAGGAATGGCCGCGTGTGAACTTCCTGGGCGTGCTGGCGCAGCATGGCGGCAGCCTGGTCAGCGAAGATGGCACGACCGTGACCGTCAATTCGCCCGAAGGCCTGACGGCGCTTCAGCAGACATATGACCTGATCTATGAATACAATGTTTCTGCACCCCCGGCCGGCTTCGATGCCTGGCAGAGTTTTGCAGGTGGCGCGGTGGCCGTGCTGCCGACGGGTTCCTGGTTCCGTAACTTCGCGGTAGACCAGTCCGACATCAACTGGGCGGCATGGCCGCAGGTCCAGTGGGGCGATCAGCCCGCGACCTGGTTCGGCGCGCACACCTTCATGGTGCCGGTCAACCTGGAAGGCGAAAAGCTGGCTGCGGTTCAGGACATGATCCAGTGGATCAGCGAAAATCAGGTACTGTGGGCCGCCTCCGGGCAGGTGCCGGCGCGCCTTTCCGCACAGGAAGCGCTCGATCCTGAGAACTATCCTTCCAATATCCTGCTGGGGCAGACCTTCTCCGAATATGGCATCCTGGATTATCCCAGCGTCGCCATTCAGGAAATGTACTCAGCGCTTGATCCTGAACTGGATGCCGCGCTCAACGGCCTGAAGACACCGGAAGAAGCACTCAACGATGCTGCGGCACGTATGCAGCAGGTTCTGGATCGTGCAGGCTAGAAACACGGCGGATAACGCTTCTTGATAGTGTGTGTGGGGTAGGTCCACGATCTGCCCCACATCATTCCTGAGATTATGTTCGCTTGCAGCGTGTTTCTGTAACAGGCCCTGCATCATTCTGTATCAAAGAGATTGCTGGATACTTCAGCAGAGGATAGTTAGCGTATGGCTCAGAACAATGAAATGGCAGCCGCGCCAGCGAAACCAAGACGGCTGATGCTGCCATTTGCGCCCAATCTTAAAACTCAGGAAGTTATTGCGGCCTATATTTTCCTGACTCCTTTTCTGATCTTCTTTTTAGTCTTTGTGGTGCGCGCGGTGGTCGCGGCCGTCCAGATGAGTTTCTACGACTGGCAGATCCTGCGCCCGGTGCGTCCTTATATTGGCCTTGAGAATTATGTCGAATTGTTTAACGATGATGTCTGGTGGATTGCCCTGCGCAATACACTGATTTTTACAGTCATGACCGTGACCGGCACTACGGTTGTGGCCCTGGCGGCGGCTGTCGCGGTCACCAGACAGATACGCGGGCAGGGGTTTTTCCGCGTGCTGCTGTACATGCCCTCCCTGTTTTCCGTGGGCGCTGTCGGTCTCATCTGGGTATGGCTGCTTAATACACAGTTTGGCATCATCAACTATGGCCTCAGCTTTTTCGGCGTCCGTCCGGTCAACTGGCTGGGGGACCCCAACCTGGTCCTGCCAGCACTCAGCCTGACGACTATCTGGTGGGGCTTCGGCTTCCCGATGCTGATCTTTATCGCCGGGCTGCAGGGCATCCCGGAGCAGTTTTACGAAGCCGCCAGAATTGATGGCGCCAGCAGCTGGCAGATCTTCTTCCGCATTACCCTCCCGCTGCTGCGCCCCACCCTGCTGTTTGTAACAGTGACCGGCGTCATCGCCCATTTCCAGGTATACGGGCAGCCATTTATTATGACCAACGGAGGGCCGGGACGATCGTCCTACTCGGTCATCTTCTATCTGTACCAGATTGCATGGACTGCCTTCCGCATGGGATATGGCGCTGCGGTTGCGGTGGCGCTGGCAGCCATCATGGCCGTGCTGACCACCGTCCAGTTCCTGTTTATCAGCCGCCGTGTGGAATATTAGGGAGCATTGAGCCATGAATCTGAGAAGAACTTCCCTGTTTCAGCATTTCGGGGCCTATTTCTTCCTCATTCTGTTGTCTGCGTTCGTGCTGCTGCCCATGATGGTGGCGATTTCGCAGTCCTTTATGACCAACCAGGCCGTCAACCGCTGGCCACCCCAGATTATCCCGACCGAGCCGACGCTGGATAACTTCCGCAGCGTGCTGACTCAGCAGGATTTGCGGCTGGACCTGTGGCTGCGCAACAGCCTGATTGCCGCGACGGGTTACACCTTTGCCGTACTGATCATCTGTGCGCCAGCGGCCTATGCCTTCGCCCGGCTGCGTTTCCCTGGCAACAAGGTATTGTTCGCCTTCCTGCTGGTGACGATCATGATTCCGTCGCAGGTCACGCTGATTCCAAACTACCTGCTGATGCGTGATCTGAGCTGGCTGGATACGTTTAACGCGCTTATCTTTCCGGGGGCCGCCAATGTCTTTGGCGTCTTTCTGCTGCGCCAGTTCTTTATGCAGATCCCGCAGGAACTGGAGGAAGCCGCCGTGCTGGATGGCGCCAGCTATTTCGGGCGCTTCTGGCGTGTGATTTTGCCGCTGTCCACCAACGCCCTGACCGCGCTGGCGATCTTCGTCTTCCTGGGCCATTACAACGACCTGTTCTGGCCGTTTATCGTCACCAACAGCCTGGAAACCCGCACTCTGCCTGTTGGGCTGACGATCCTGAACTCGTCCTATGCCGGTCAGTATCGCCCGATGGTGCTGTCCGGGGCTGTGCTTTCCACCCTCCCGATTCTGATTGTGTACATCCTCTTCCAGCGCCGGATTATCCGGGGCGTGACACTGACCGGGATGGGCGGGCGCTAAACCCCGGTGACGCAGCAATTCAACCGCATCGTGGCCCTAATCTGAGCCGGGGCCACGATGCAATAAACAGCAGCCCAGCGGGCATGGTTCCCGGTTGGGCTGCTTAACAGCATGTGCAGGCTGCGCGTTGAGGAAGGGAAATCTGCCGGTTCTGGCCAAAATGCGCAGCCGGATCATAATACACTGTCTTTAGCTTACACAATTGCATGAGGTAAACTGGATGTCTGCTTCTACATCATCAAAAGCCCGTATCTATGTAGATACCAACCGCGCCATCAGCGCCATCTCGCCGCTGGTGTTCAGCGGGTTTGCAGAGCATATGGGCCGTGCCATCTACGAAGGAATCTACGAGCCGGCGTCTCCACATGCCGACGAACGCGGCCTGCGTAAGGATGTGCTGGCCGCCCTGAAGGAACTGAATTTCCGCTCCATGCGCTATCCTGGCGGCAATTTTCTGAGCGGGTATCGCTGGCTGGATGGCGTTGGCCCGCGCGAAGAACGCCCGCGCCGCCGCGATCTGGCCTGGCAGTCCATAGAAACCAATCAGTTTGGCACCAATGAGTTTATCGAGTTCTGCAAGGACATTAATACAGAGCCGATGCTGGCCGTCAACATGGGCACCGGCACCATCCAGGAAGCGGCCGACCTGGTGGAATACTGCAACGCGCCTGTGGGCACCAAATTTGCCGACCTGCGCGCCGCGCATGGCTACCGCGATCCACACGGGGTGAAATACTGGTGCCTGGGCAACGAAATGGATGGCCCCTGGCAGATCGGCCACCTGGAGGCGGATGAATACGGCGCCAAGGCACGCGAGGCGGCCAAGATGATGCGCTGGCACGACCCCTCCATTCAACTGGTCCTGTGCGGCTCCTCAAATTCGAACATGCCCACCTACCCGGAATGGGATCGTGTCGCGCTGGAATTCTGCTGGGATCAGGTCGATTACCACTCCATGCATTATTACGCCCACAACCACGACAACGACACCGCCAGCTATCTGGCGTACAGCGCGGAATTCGAATCCTTTGTCGATACCCTCACCGGGGTGCTGCGCTACGTCAAGGCCAAAAAACGCTCTAAACATGATGTCTACCTGACCTGGGATGAGTGGAATGTCTGGTACAAGGCGCGGGGGCCAGAACACACCCAGGGCGACTGGACAGAAGCGCCGCACCTGATCGAGGAAGTCTACAACCTCGAAGATGCGCTGGTCGTCGCCCAGTGGATGAACGTCTTCCTGCGCAAATCCGACGTGATCAAAATCGCGTGCCTGGCCCAGATCGTTAACGTCATCGCCCCCATCCTGACCACCCGCGACGCGCTCCTCAAACAGTCGATTTACTACCCGTTCATGCTGTTCAGCAGACTGGCCGCCGGGCAGGCGCTGGATGTGGAAGTCAAGGCGCCGATGTACGAAACAGCCCGCTTTGGCGATATGCCGCTGCTGGATGTATCCGCCTCCTATGATGAGGAAAACAACACCGGGGCGATTTTCATCGTCAACCGCAGCCAGACCGACAGCCTGCCTGCCGACCTGATCTGGCAGGATCGCGCACCGCAGAGCATCCGGTCAGTCTACCAACTGACAGGTACCGACCCCAAAGCCGCCAACAGCTTCGATAATCCGAATCAGGTGATGGCCGCACAGGTAGAGGCCCCCACCCTCAGCGATAACACCGCCACCCTCATGCTGCCGCCGCTTTCGTTCACCGCCATCGAGCTGGGCATGTAGGGCCGGCGCATACATTCTGATGACATACTGACCACATACACACAGGCCGCGCGACATCGTTCACGTGGCCTGTGTGGTTCTGGCCCATAGAGGGAAATGGAGGGAAACATGAGTCATTCGTTCCGCCTGCCAGCGAAGCTGTTTCTGACCATCTGTGTGCTGCTTGCTGCCGGGGTGATCGTTTATGGGCAGGACGACGCAGGCGAAGCCGGCACGCTGCGCAACCCGCTCAATCCATCGCACGGCCCGGACCCCTGGCTGGTGTATTACGAAGGCAGCTATTACCTGGCCACCACCACCGGCACCTCCGAACTGGTAATGCGGCAGTCGCCCACGCTGGCCGGGCTGAAAACAGCGCGCCCGGTACAGATCTATGCCGAAACCGACCCCTCGCGCTGCTGTAATATGTGGGCGCCGGAATTTTACCTGCTGGATGGCCCCAACGGCCCGCGCTGGTATTTCTACTACACAGCCGGCACCTCCGGCACGCTGGATAACCAGCATACCCACGTGCTGGAAAGCGCCGGGACCGATCCGATGGGTCCCTACACCTACAAGGCCCGCATCTTCGACCCGCAGAACGACACCTGGGCCATTGATGGCAGCATTCTGGAACTGGACGGCGCGCTCTATTTCCTCTTTTCGTCCTGGGTGGGCAGCAACCAGTCCATGTTTATCGCCCCCATGAGCGACCCCTGGACCCTCAGCGGCAGCCGCGTGCTGATCTCTGAACCGGAATATGACTGGGAGAGGTCCGGCCTCAATGTCAACGAGGGGCCGGTGGCGCTGCACCACAACGGCGATACCTTCATCATCTATTCCGCCAGCTACTGCGTCACGCCGGATTACAAGCTGGGCCTGCTGCGCTACACTGGCGGCGACCCGCTCAGCCGCGATTCGTGGGTGAAGCACCCTGAACCGGTCTTTGAACGCTCCGACGAAAACGGCGTCTTTGGCCCCGGCCACAACGGCTTTTTCAAGTCACCGGATGGCACCGAGGACTGGATCGTCTACCACGCCAACGACTCCGCCAGCGGCGCCTGCGACGATGGCCGCACCACCCGCGTGCAGAAATTCACCTGGAACGAGGATGGCACCCCCAACTTCGGCGTGCCGGTTTCGACAGAGGAAATCATCGCCGCGCCTGCGGGCGATACCGGCGTCGACCCGCTGCCGGTCTTTGATCTGGCGATCACGCGCTTTCAGTCGCTGGGCCGCGAGGGAGCCTATCTGCGCCATGTCGATGGCCTGCTGCGGGTGGATTTCTCCACCGATGCGCCGGTCAACTCGCATTTTATGATCGTGCCCGGCCTGGCAGACCCGGACGCCATTTCGATCCAGTCCATCAGCCCGCCCGGCTACTTCCTGCGGCATCAGAACAACGTCATCGTCCTCAGCGCCGATGATGGCTCTGACAGCTTCCCGGCTGATGCCACCTGGTGGATTCGCCCCGGCCTGGCAGACAGTGACTGGATTTCGCTGGAATCCTACAGCCAGCCAGACCACTACATCGGCGAGCGTTTTGGCGTCACGGCCCTGGTCCCGCTGGATACCATCACGACGGAGACGGCGCGGGCTGATGCGACCTTCCTTGAGGAACACGAAACCCGCGAGGAATAGAACACCACGTCAGATCAGGTTGGGGACAGTCCGCCTGCCCCCAACCTCCATTTTTCAGCTATGCTGCCGCTGTTTACAACCGTGTTGACAGCAGATAGGCGGCATCGTTCCAGCGTAATTCGTTCCTGAACTCATACAGCCGGGTGTGCTCATCAATCCGCAGGAACTCGACGCCGGCCATGGTGGCGAAGTCTTCCATGTGTTCCGCCGTCAGCGACAGGCTGAAGCCGGTATGATGTGCGCCGCCCGCATAAATCCAGGCCGCCAGCGCGTCCTTGAAGCTGGGACGCGGCACCCACAGCGCGCGCGCCACCGGCAGCTTCGGCAGCGGCGCATCCGGCGCGATCACATCCACATCGTTGACGACCATGCGGAAGCGGTTGCCCATGTCCATCAGCGATACGTTGATCGCCGGGCCGGTCTGCGAGTTAAACACCAGCCGGGCCGGGTCCGCCTTGCCGCCAATCCCCAGCGGGTGCACTTCGAGGCTGATCTGCCCCTCCGCAATCGTGGGGCAGATTTCCAGCATATGCGCCCCCAGCACCTTCATGCCGTCGGGGTCCATGTGGTAGGTGTAGTCCTCCATAAACGAGGTGCCGCCTTCCAGCCCGACGCTCATGACCTTCATGGCGCGCAGCAGCGCAGAGGTTTTCCAGTCACCTTCTGCGCCAAAGCCGTAGCCATCGGCCATCAGGCGCTGCACCGCCAGCCCAGGGAGCTGTACCAGCCCATGCAGGTCCTCAAAGGTGGTCGTAAACGCCTTGAAGCCGCCTTCTGTCAGGAACTGGCGCAGGCCAAGCTCGATCCGGGCCGCCTCGCGCACAGAATCATGCCGTTCGCCACCAGCGCGCAGGTCCTGCGCCAGGTGATATTCATCCTCATAGGCCTGCACAAGCTGGTCAATATCGGCATCGCTGACCTGCTGCACCAACTGCGCCAGATCGCCCACGCCATAGCCATGCACGGCATATCCCAGCCGCATCTGGGCTTCCACCTTGTCGCCTTCGGTGACAGCCACCGAGCGCATGTTATCGCCAAAACGCGCCAGCTTCGCCCCCTGCGCATCGTGCCAGGCACAGGCCGCCCGCGCCCAGGCCGCCAGCCGCGCCTGTGCCTCCGGGTCCTGCCAGTGGCCCACAATCACCTTGCGATTCAGGCGCATCCGGCTCATCATAAAGCCGAACTCGCGGTCACCATGCGCGGCCTGGTTCAGGTTCATAAAGTCCATGTCGATCTCTGACCAGGGGATATCCCGGTTGTACTGCGTATGCAGGTGCGCCAGCGGTTTTTGCAGCGCCGCCAGCCCGGCAATCCAGTTGCGCGAGGGCGAAAAGGTATGCATCCACGTGATGACGCCAACACAGTTGGGCGCGGCATTGGCCTGCATACAGATGCTGTGGATTTCCTCCGGCGTGGTCAGCACCGGCTTAAACACAATCTGCGTCGGGATCACATCCGCAGCGTTGAGGGCGCGCACAATTTCCTCAGAATGCTGTGCCACCTGTTCCAGCGTTTCCGGGCCATACAGATGCTGGCTTCCGGTCAGAAACCAGATTTCAAAATCATGAAGGTCGATCATGCTTAAACGTGCCTTTCTATCAGCATAAAGTAATTCATCATCAGGGCGGGTCACGCCTGCGGGCTGACCGACGGCCAGCCATCGGCATCCCAGCTCAGCGGGGCGATGCGCAGCGTGGGCACGCCCTGGCTTTCCGCATCGTAAGAATGGTAGACAATGTATTCGGTACCATCTTCCTGCAGGATCGCATTGTGGCCCGGCCCGCGCCAGCGGTCTGTCGGGGCAGTTACCGGGGTGCCGCCGCCCCGCATCATCTCGACGCCGTCGCGGTCCACATAGGGGCCGGTGATAGTCTCTGACCGCCCGACCCGCACATGATAGGTGCTGTCTGTCCCCCTGCAGCAAAAATCAAACGAGACGAACAGGTAATAAAAGTCGTCCTTGCGGATCATAAACGGCGCTTCCACCGCGCCGGAATTGACATTGCGCCGGGCCAGCGAGTAGAGCGTGTCGTCCTCTGTGGAAAGTTTGCCGGTGTCATAATCGAGCCGGTGCATTTTGATGCCGCTCCAGAAGCTGCCAAAGGACAGCCAGGGCACACCATCCGCGTCGATAATCAGGTTCGGATCAATGCAGTTGTAGTTATCGGACGGCATAGAGCCGATCACCAGCCCTTCATCGACCCACTGGAAATCATCCGACTCAAAATCCAGCGTAGTGTTGGTCGCCAGGCCGATTACAGAGCGATTTCTGCCAAAGGTAGAGACCGAATAATACAGATGATATTTGTCGTTGAAGTAGGAAATATCCGGCGCCCACAGGTCGGTGGAACCGGGCACCATTTCCTGCGCCCAGTCTGGCGGGGAAGAGGCAAACACCTTTGGCGGAAACGAAATTTTCCAGTTGAGCATATCCTCCGACCGGCGCACCGGAATGCCCGCCCCGGTACTGAACAGATAATAGGCGTCCTCGCCCCTGATAATCACCGGGTCATGCACGTGCCGCAGATTGCCCGCCAGTTCAAGATGCATGTCCTCATCCTCCCCCGCTGGCGCGTCCGGGGTGGCGGTCTGGTCCTGCATGCGCGCCAGACGCGGCAGGTTCATCCCGACCCCTGCCCCCAGCAGCAGACCAGACCGGAGAAATGTGCGACGTGAAAGTATTTTCATCGATCAGTTTCCCTCTTCACAAATATGCTTCAAAACAGCCTTCCTTAGAGTCAGGGCACGAATCAGCGCAGAGTCTAAGCCGCCTGCGCAGGCTTGTCAATCAATTCGCCCGCCTGTGTTTGCGGGCATAGAACCGTTGGTGCCGCCGAATAAATTCGACCGCAAACGCCCCGGTCCTTGTGGCATTCTTTGAATCCTCCATTAGCCGCGCAGCTTCAGCCCACAGCAGAAAAGTATGAAAAACAGCCTGATTTTTCAACCTCCGGCGGGTTTTGACTGACAAACACAGCGAAAAAGGGAGGTGTTTTGACCATTTTTGCAAATTTCTGCAAATAGACAGTAATTTTCTTGCTCTTTCTGAAACTTTTCAGTAGTATAGCGTTAGGCCTCTATTGAACAATGGCTTTTAACGCTGTTTTTATACTTATGGTGTTTGTCATTATTGGCCGCCTGGAAAGTCGGATATGCAAGACGGCAATAATAAAATTACTATGAGTGATGTTGCTAATATGGCACAGGTCAGCGAGGCGACGGTATCCCGGGTACTCAACAACACCCCCGGTGTGAGCTCCAGCAACCGTGAGGCGGTTCTCGCTGCGGTCAAACAGCTTGGCTATACGCCCCGCAAACGGGCCAAAGCCAGAGAAGTTTCCAATACTGTGCTGTGCCTGGGCACCTCCTATCTTTCCAGTGAACTCCAGCTTTCCGGCCATTACTTTCCTGCCATCATCGAAAGCGTGCAGGAAGAATGCAGCGAACAGGGCATTAACCTGATGCTGATGTCGCACGGGGCCAGGCCAGACGCGCTGAAAGAAGTCCAGCGGGTGATCGAGCAGGGCACGATAGACAGCATGGTTCTGCTGTATATTCTCAACCCGGAAGTGATCGAAACCCTGCTCAGCTTTGATATTCCCTGTGTGCTGCTCAACAGTTATTTCCCCTGGCTGCCGGTGGACAGTGTCAATTCAGATTCCTTCAGCGGCACGCTGATGGCCATGCACCATCTGATCGACAACGGCCATCGCCGCATCGCCCTGGTGGATGCCCTGTCAGATTACCAGTATTACTGGGTCAATATGCGCCGCGTTGCCTATCGTCACGCGCTGCAGCAGGCCGGCATCCCCTACGACCCGGATCTGGTGGCCTGCGGTTACCTGAACCCGAATGGCGGCGAGCACAGCATGCAGCAAATTCTGGATCGCAAAACGCCGTTTACAGCAGTGGTGTGCTGCAATGACGAAAGCGCCTTTGGGGCGATGCGGGCGCTGCAGGCCGCTGGCCTGCGTGTGCCGGAAGATGTGTCCATCATTGGGCATGATGATGTCAATGCCACCACCCTGGTGACCCCTGCCCTCACGACGGTTCGCGTGTCCCGTTACGACCTGGGACGCATCGCGATCCAGCTTCTAAAAGATAGAATTGCCAACCCGGATCGCCTGCCTCAGCACATACTGACCGCAGAGCGAATGATAATGCGCGACTCTGTTCGCAATCTGGATGGAGGCCCGCTTAGGCCCGCCAATCTCAGGATCATCCCTTAAAGGAGGTGTGCCAGAACGAAAGCTTTTTATCCGACCAGTTTAGTTAGGTAATTTATTTAAGGAGAAGGTTGTACATGTCTAGCAAAAAAATGAGCCGTCGTGATTTTCTGCGCGCATCTGCCGGCGCAACTGCCGCTGCCGCAGTCGGAACCCTGACCGGCGCTGCCGCCGCCGCGCCCCGCGCCCAGGGCGAAGCTATCGTCCTGACCGAATGGGCTTTTGCAGATAACCGCGCTGAATGGCAGCGGGAAGTCATCGCAGAACTGTGGGACAACCCGGATGTCACCTTCGATATTCAGAACCTTCCCTGGGAAGAAATCTGGACCAAGCTGCAGACCGTGTTCGTGGCTGGCACGGGTGCACCCGACATCGTTGAACTGGAAGTTTCGCAGTGGGGCCAGTACGCCACCGGCGACGATGTGCCCTTCGTGGCGCTCAACGACCATATCGGCGACGAAATGGAAAACCTGGTCGAGGCGGCCGCTACCGCCCCCTGGACCAAGGCCGGCAACATCTACGGGATTGGCAACGAAGTAAACCCCGTGCTGTTCTACTATCGTGGCGATATCGCCGACGAACTGGGCATCGACTTTGAAGCCCCGGCCACCTGGGACGAACTGGCTGCCCTGGCGCCTGCCGTCAAGGAAGGTGGCTACGAACTGGGCGCGCTTCCGGTGGATGGCTGGGAAACCTTCTTCGTCCAGCTTACCCAGGCCGGCGGCGACTTCTTCGATGCTGAAGGCAACGTCACCGTCAACAGCGACCTGGCGGTTGAGGTGCTCTCCTGGCAGCAGGATCAGCTGCGCAACCAGCAGAACTTCATCGACCAGCCCAACCCGCAGTGGCCGGTGCTGCTTGAAGATGGCTACATCACGCTGAACGGCGCCCCCTGGTTCCAGGGCTTCATGAAGCAGAACATGCCGGAACAGGAAGGCCTGTGGCGCATGCGTCTGATGCCGCTGTGGGACGAAGGTGGCGTGGGCACGGCTTCGCGCGGTGGCACGGGTATGGGTATCACCAACCAGAGCCCCAACGCAGATGCGGCCTGGGAATTCATCCGCGTTTGTAACCTGACCGTCGATGGCTGCATGCTCGGCTTCCGCCGTCTGAACCTCTTCCCCAGCTACATCCCGACCTGGGAAGAAGAAGACCTGTATCGTACCGACGATTACTTCTCCGGCCAGACCCCGGCAGAATACATCGCCGCCGCAGCCGAAACCATGGGCTCCACCAACCTGGATCCGTACTTCAGCCTGCTGACCGGTATCGTTACCCGTCTGGCGATTGGGCCGGTCCTGCTGGAAGGCGCCGACCCGGCAGAATCGCTGAATGCCGTGGTGGACGAATTCGAATTCTCCAAGTAAACCATCGGGCAATCTCAGGACCAACACAGTGGGGATACTCAGCAATGAGTGTCCCTGCTGTTTCACACAAATTAGATGTAATAACCGGTTGTTTCTGGATTATGGAGTGTTTTTGTTGTGAGCACACTACCCCCCCCCAATACCCAGGGCGCCGCAGCGCCCGCCCTTGCGGCACCGACTTCGCGATTTAACTGGTCGATCAATCAGCGCAAAATCGCCCCTTACATCTTTATCGCGCCATTTGTGATCCTGTTTATCATCTTCACGCTCGGCCCCCTCATCGATGCCCTCACGCTCAGCTTCCACCGCACACGGTCGCTGACAGAACGGGAATATGTGGGGCTGGCCAATTATGAACGGCTGCTGTTCCAGGATGCCCGCATGGGCGCTGCGCTGGCGAACGGGGCGGAATTTGCAGCAGGAACGATTCTTATCCAGCTGCCGCTGGCGCTGCTGGTGGCGATGGCGCTCAATTCTCCCCGCGTCCTGTTCCGCACCGTGGCCCGATTAGCCTTCTTTACGCCATTTGTCACCTCCGCAGTGGTGGTGGCCATATTATTCGGGCAGGTGTTTAATGAGCGATACGGCCTGCTAAACGGCTTTCTGATGATGTTTGGAATGGAGCCGCTGAACTGGCTTCGCGATAAGGACCTGGCCATGTCCGCCCTGATTATCCTGGGGCTGTGGACCTGGGTTGGTTATAACTCGCTCTTTTTTCTGGCCGGCCTGCAGAACATCCCGGATGAACTGATAGAGGCGGCACGGATCGATGGGGCCAATGAATTCCAGATTTTCCTGCGGGTCACCATCCCCCTGCTGCGACCTGTGGTTCTGTTTGTCTTTGTCACCGGCATCATGGGGTCCTTTA
>CAZQIY010000039.1:2119-6165 GCA_964593565.1 uncultured Anaerolineaceae bacterium | reverse complement strand
CTGCTGCGACCTGTGGTTCTGTTTGTCTTTGTCACCGGCATCATGGGGTCCTTTAACCTGTTTGCCCAGCCCTATCTCCTGTTTGGTGCCAACGGCGGCCAGGGCGATTCAGCCTTGTTCCCGCTGATGTATCTTTACCAGATGGGCTTCCGCAATACTCGCCTGGGCTATGCTTCGGCCATCGGTTTTATCCTGATGGTGATTATCCTTATTGTCACGGCGGTTCAACTGTTTGTGTTCCGCTTCTGGAAAACTGAGTAAGGGGCGCAGCAATCATGCTTAGCAGACGGTTATCAACTGTTGGATTAAACCTGCTGGTTCTCGTCGGCGTACTACTGACCGCGATCCCTTACCTGTATATGATTAGCGCCAGTGTTCGCCCACAGACAGAGCTTTACCAGATTCCGATTTCGCTGTTCCCCAGGGAATTTACCTGGAACAACTACATCACGCTGTTCGAAAACACGGATTACCTGATCTGGTATCGCAACACCATCGTCACGGCGGTAATCCGCACGGTGCTTTCCGTGTATCTGTCCGGGCTGGCGGGTTATGCCTTTGCCAAATTCACGTTCCGCTTCAAACAGCCGCTGTTTTTCCTGGTGCTGGCCACGCTGACCCTGCCCTTCCATATTCTGCTGATCCCGCTGTTCATCCTGATGGTGAATTTCGGGTGGATCAATACCTACCTGCCGATCATCATTCCCGGGCTGGTGGGGGCTTTCAATATTTTCCTGCTCAAGCAGTATATCGAAGCGGTCCCGGATGAACTGCTGGATGCCGCCCGCATCGACGGCGCATCCGAAATTTCCATCTACAACCGGCTGATTCTGCCGCTGATCCGTCCGGGTCTGGCGGTGGTCGCTACACTCTCGTTTGTGGGCACCTGGAACGACTACCTGTGGCCGCTGATCGTGCTGAACGATTCGAAGAAATACCTGCTGGCGATTGGTATCGCCACGATGAACGATCCGTACGATATTGAAATCGGCACCACAATGGCGGCGGCCTTTTTAAGCACCCTGCCCATTGTGATCGTTTTCCTGCTGCTGCAGCGCCACATCATTGCCGGGCTTACCCGGGGAGCTATTCGCGGGTGAGGATGACGAAACAAAGAACCAATCCATCAAAACCACTGCGGCGGCTGGTGTTCGAGCCAGACGCGCACCAGGGCATGCGTTATGGCATCAATCAGGTGGTCGATGCCATACGCCCCACCCTGGGGCCAGTGGCCCGCACCGTCGCCATCAGTGATGTCTTTGAAACCAAGCCGCCCGAACTGCTGGACAAGGGCGGGCTTATCGCGCGCCGCATCACCAACCTGCCAGAACGCGACAGCGACATGGGGGCGATGTACATTCGCCACATGCTCTGGCATCTGTACGAAGAAGTTGGCGATGGCACAGCCACAGCCGCCGTGCTCTTTCAGGCAATCTACAACGGCGGCCTGAAGTATATCGCTGCCGGCGGCAACGCCATGAAACTGCGCAATCATCTGATGCAGACACTGGATCTGATCAGCGCGACTCTGAATGAGGTGACTCAGCCCGTCGCAAACGTGCAGCAGCTTACGCATCTGGCCGAATCCGTCTGTCATGATCCTCCGCTGGCCGCTGCGCTGGGGGATATTTTTGATGTGATTGGCGAACATGGCCAGTTGGATATCCGCACCAGCTACAAGCATCAGGTCGGTCACCAGTTTATGGAAGGCGCTTACTGGAAGGAAGGCGCGGCGGCGCGTGGGCTGCTGGCCGGTGGCGATGAACCCGGCTATTTCCTGCTGCCAGATGCCGCCATCCTGATCAGCGATCTGGAATTTGAGGATGTCAGCGTGCTGGTGGCGCTGCTGGGCGGCCTGATGAAAGTGGGCGTGCAGTCCCTGCTGATCATGGGCAGCCAGTTTTCAGAACCTGTGCTGAATTTTCTGGTGGCCAACAAGCGCAATGAGCAGTTCCGGGTGCTGGCGGTCAAAACACCCGGGGCGATGCCAGCCGATCAGGTCGCAACGCTGGAGGATATCGCGGTGCTGACTGGCGGCAGGCCGCTTCTCAAAGCCGCGGGCGATACCCTCCGCTCAATCACGCTCGATCATCTGGGGCATGCGCGCCGGGTGTGGGTAGACAGAACCATGTTTGGCATTGTCTCTGGCGAAGGCAGCCCCCAAACCGTGCGCGCCCATCAGAAGGCGCTGCAGATTCGGCTGGAGAGCGCGACCGATAAAAAGGTGCGCGAAATCCTCCAGGCCCGCATCGCCCGGCTGGCAGGCGGATTCGCCACGCTGTATATCGGCGGGGCCACAGAAACAGAGGTCAAAACCCGCAAGGAAATGGCGGAACAGACCGCCCGGGTGCTGCGCCATGCCGTGCGCGATGGCATCATTCCCGGCGCGGGGGTCGCCTTGCTGGCCTGCCAGCAGGCCGTATCCGAAGCGATGACCGGCATACAGGACAGTGACCAGCGGGCCGCCTATCGCATTCTGCACGACGCGCTGGAAATGCCGCTGCACGTCATCTGCCAGAATGCCGGCTATGACGAAGCCGCAGTCGCCCGGGCACGCCTGGCCGGGCAGGGCTGTGGGCTGGATGTGCGCACCGGCGAGCTTGTGCCGGTTATGGAGGCGGGCATTTTTGATGTCGCCCCTGCGATCAAAGGCGCGGTCCAGCATGCGGTGCGCAGCGCGGCGCTGGCGCTGACGGTGGATGTGCTGGTGCATCATAAAAACCCCACCGTGACCTATGACCCCTGATAAACAGATTTAGGAGCAGGCACATGGCAGATGGCAGACGGGTATTCTGGGTTCTTGCGGCGGTGCTGGTGTTCGGCATGAACCTGGGGTCTGCTCAGGAAGCGGAAGTCTCGCTGCGGCACCTGGCAGAGCAGAACGGCATCCACGTTGGCGCGGCAGTCTATGCGTCGCACCTGGACGACCCGGCGCATCAGCAGGTGCTCAGCCAGCAGTTCAACATGCTCACGCCGGAACACGAAGCCAAAGCCTGTATGGTACAACCCGCGCAGGCACAGTTCGATTTCCGCAATGTGGATACGCTGGTGGCCTTTGCCGAAGAACATGACATGGTGGTTCATGGGCACACGCTGTTATGGCACCAGTGCATGCCGGAATGGCTGGCGTCCGGGCAGTTCAGCCGCGATGAAGCGATTCAACTGCTGCGCGACCATATCATGACGGTGGTCGGGCGCTATAAGGGCCGCATCCCCATCTGGGATGTGGTCAACGAAGCTATCGCGGATGGCGGCACCGGCCTGCGCGATACCCCCTGGCGACAGATGATCGGCGATGATTATGTCGAACTGGCCTTCCGCTTCGCGCACGAAGCCGACCCGGAAGCGCGTCTTTTCTACAACGATTATGGTGCCGAAGGCATGAACGCCAAATCTGACGCCGTCTATGCCATGCTGCAGGATTTTATCGAGCGCGGCGTCCCGGTGCATGGCGTCGGTCTGCAGGGGCATTTCCGCCTCGACAGCATCGACGCGGAGGCCATCGCCGCCAATATGCAGCGGCTGGGCGAACTGGGCCTGGAAGTGCAGCTTACCGAAATAGATGTGTGGTTCCAGGGCCAGGCCAGCGATGAAATTTACCGGCGGCAGGCGGTGGATTATCACCGGGTGATGGAAACCTGCCTCGACAGCGAATACTGCACCGCCTTTATTGTGTGGGGCGTGACAGATAAATTCTCGTGGCTGCGCGACCCGCAGTTTTCCAGCAATCCGGATGTTGAGCCGCTGCTTTTCGATGCGGATTACCAGCCCAAGCCGGCCTATCATGCCCTGCTGGACCTGCTGGCGCGCCGCGCAGGCGAACCCCCCATCCTCAGCGATGAGGAACGCGATGCCCTGCTTCAGCCCCAGTCCAGCGCGGCCGAGCTTCCCGAACCGACCCGGAGCGACCCGGCCCAGCTTGCGCCGGACAGCGTGGACGGCGTCGCCTATTATGCCCCTTTCCCCATAGAGATCACGCTGGATGGCGAAACGGACGACTGGGAGAACGTGCCGCGCGTCACCATCGACAGCGGCCCGCTGCTGCC
>CAZQIY010000039.1:0-2019 GCA_964593565.1 uncultured Anaerolineaceae bacterium | reverse complement strand
GGGGTAGCGCGCCGGAAACACAATGATAAAAGTGGTGCCTGCCCCAACCTGGCTCTCGAACGAGATCGACCCGTTGTGCGCTTCAACTGCCTGCTTGATGATGGACAGACCCAACCCGGTGCCGGAAATCACACCGACATTCTGTGCACGATGAAACATTTCAAACATGCGTTTCTGGTCTTCTTGCGGAATGCCGATGCCCTCATCCTGAACGGTGATGGAAACTTCCTGATGGTTGCAGGACAGGGTGAAGTGAATCGGTCCGCCGCCAGGGGAGTATTTAATGGCGTTCGTCAGCAGGTTAACAAGCGCCTGCTGGATCAGTTTTTTATCCACCAGCACTGCTCTGCCTTCGTCCTCACATTTAAAATGAATCTGATGGCGCGAGGTAGTCAGTTGGGCTTCGTCCACCAGACTTTCGCATAACGTCTTCAGGTCCACAGGCTCCGGATGAAAATCCACGCCGACAGTTTCTGCCCGGCCAATGCTCAGCACCGTATCCAGCAGCGTATCCAGTTGGTGCACCTTGGCCTGAATCTGCTGCAGGCGCTCTTTTTTCTGCTCTTCGTTCAGCCGTTCGTTGTATTGAATCAGGATGCCACTGGATGCCAGAATAACAGCCAGCGGGGTACGAAACTCATGCGAGATCATCGACACAAAGCGCGACTTGAGTTCGTTCAGCTCCTTTTCCTTCTCCAGGGCGCGCACCAGTTCCTGTTCAATCATCTTGCGTTCGGTCACATCGCGCACACTGCACACAATGCTGCCAACCTGATGCCCCTCTACAATCGAGGTCAGGGCCATATCCGTCTCGAACTGGCTGCCATCACGGCGGCGGCAGGGCAGTTCAATCCGCCCTGGCTGGTAGGTATCCACCACCCGGCGCAGCATATCCTGCAGGCTGTCTGCATGATCCGGCTGCGCGAAAGTCACCAGCGACTGGCCCACCACCTGCTCTGCCGGGTAGCCAAACATGGCCGTAAACGCCGGGTTCACCTGCTGGATCTTGCCTTCAGAATCAGCAAGGATGATGGCATCGCTGCTGTTATCCAGCACCGCCTCCACCCGTTCCTTTTCCTGACGCAGTTCAGTAGTGCGCTCTGCGACTCGCTGTTCCAGTTCGTCCGCATAATTTTTCAGCGCTTCTTCCGCCCGCTTGCGCTCGCTGATATCGCGGGCGATGGTGGATAGAAACTCCACCGTAGAATCCGGCGCCCTGTGCGCCATAATCACCTGAGAAACCGGAATCTCCTGCCCATCGCGGTGCAGCAGCGAGGTTTCACCGCTCCACAGGCCGTTGCGCATGGCCAGCGGAATCGCCTCGTTCACGATCAGCGGGCGCACCCGGGGCGGATGAGCCTCTGTAAGGGTATATCCCTCAATCACTTCGCTTTCCGCAAAACCGAGCATTTCCCGCCCCGCCCGGTTGAGGTAAACCATCTGCCCGTTGGTATCCATTACGCTGATCAGGTCCGACGTAGCCTCGATAATCGTGTTCAGGCGTTTTTCCGTCGCCTCGGCCCGCCGCCGCGCCTGGCGCAGTTTGCGCTCCTGCAGCGCGTGGGTCACAGCCGAGCCAAGCCGGGCAAGCCGGTCCTTTAGCAGGTAATCTGCGGCCCCCTGCTTGATGCATTTCACCGCCTCCTCTTCGCCGATGCTGCCCGTCACCAGAATAAAGGGCACATCGAGGCGATGTTCCTTCAAAACTTCCAGCGCATAGGGCGCATCAAACTGCGGCAGCGTAAAATCCGCCAGGATAACGTCCAGATTCTCATTCAGATGGGCGCGATACTCTTCTTCAGTATCTACCAGGCGCCAATCCGGATCAAACCCTGACCGGCGCAGTTCATGTATCACCAGCTCGGCGTCACTGGGGCGATCCTCCAGAATCAGCAGACGCAGAGGTATACCCATACCCATATTGCTCTCCTAGTCTGTCGCGTTCTTCTTTGGTAACTGGTTAAGCAGCAGCCAGTACATACCCAACTGGCGCGCCGCCTCGATAAACTGGTCAAAATC
>CAZQIY010000038.1:35567-49971 GCA_964593565.1 uncultured Anaerolineaceae bacterium | reverse complement strand
CTCGAAGTGTTTAAGCACCTGTTCGCCTCCGTCGCGGAGGAAATGGGCGAGACGCTCAAGCGCGCCAGCTTCAGCCCCAACATCAAGGAACGGCTGGATTTTAGCTGCGCCGTGTTCGATTCTCAGGCGCGCATGGTGGCGCAGGCGGCGCATATCCCGGTGCATCTGGGCAGCATGCCCGCCTCTGTCGAAACCGCCATCCGCGCCTTCGAGTCGTTTCAGGAAGGCGATGTCGTCGTGCTGAACGACCCCTACAGCGGCGGCACGCATCTGCCGGATATCACGATGGTGTCGCCGGTGTTCGCCGGGGGGCAGGTCGCCTACTTCGTCGCCAGCCGCGCCCACCATGCCGATGTCGGCGGCATGTCGCCGGGGTCGCTGCCGCTCAGCACAGAGCTGTATCAGGAAGGCATCATCATCCCCCCCATCAAGCTGATCTACAGCGGCTGGATCAACGAGGCGGCGCTGGCGCTGATTACCGCCAACAGCCGCGCTCCACAGGAGCGCCTGGGCGATCTGGAAGCGCAGCTGGCGGCGCATCGCGTGGGCGAAAATCGCCTGCGGGACCTGATGGTGGAGCATGGCATCGACACCGTGCGCGACCATGCCGACGCCCTGCAGGAGTATTCCCGCCGCATGACCGAAGCCGTGATCGAGTCGATTCCCGAGGGCGTCTATGAATTTGAGGACGCGCTCGAAGGTGACGGCCAGCGCGAATTCCGCATCCCCATTCATGTTGCCATCACCGTCAGCGGTGCGCAGATGACCGTCGATTTCAGCGGGACCGCGCCGCAGGTAGCCGGCAACCTCAACGCGGTGGAGGCCATCGCCCGCAGCGCCACGTGGTACTGTGTGCGCCTGCTGGCAGAGGACGACGTGCCAGTGAATCATGGCTGCTTCCAGCCCGTGCGGGTGATCGTGCCGCCGCACAGCCTGCTCAACCCGGATTTTCCGGCGGCGGTGGCGGTGGGCAATACCGAAACCGGCCAGCGCGTTACCGATGTCGTGCTGGGGGCGCTGGCACAGGCCCTGCCGGATCGCATCCCGGCGGCCAGCAGCGGCACCATGAACAACTTCACCTTTGGCGGCGTGCGCGACGGCCAGCAGTTCGTCTATTACGAGACTATCGGCGGCGGGCACGGCGGCGGGCCATTGGGACCGGGCATCAGCGGGCGGCACAGCCACATGACCAACACCCTCAACACGCCGGTAGAAGCTATCGAACACAGCCTGCCGGTGCGCGTGCATGAGTATCGCCTGCGCGAACATTCCGGCGGCGCAGGCCAGCATCGCGGCGGCGAGGGCATCCGACGGGTGGTGGAATTTCTGGCCCCGGCCACCATCACGCTCAACAGCGAGCGCCGCATCTATGCACCCTATGGCCTGCACGGGGGCGAAGCGGGCACATCCGGCCGCAATCAGCTTGTGCAGAACGGCGAAACGCGCACCATCAGCGGCAAGTTTACCGCACAGGTCGGCCCCGGCGATCAGGTGATTATCGAGACTCCCGGTGGCGGTGGCTGGGGGCGCTAAAACTGCTTCTCATATACTGACAGGTTGCTGTATTCCCGGCCGTGTCCATCCAGCCCGGACTGGGTGATGGTCATAAAGGTGCCATCCGCCGAAAGCACGCGCCGCGCATAGGCGATCTGTTTGCCATCCTTAAACGACGCCGAATCCAGGGTGCGTTCATCAACCCGGGTCATGGATACGGATACCCGGTCTGCCGCCGGGGCAGCTTCATAGGGATATTCCACGCCATCCGGAATCGCCTCGTAACTGACCTCAAATTCCTGGTCTGCCTGATCCGTCCAGGCGATATCCATACGATAGCGCTCTCCATCGGTGCTGATGTGATAGACTCCGCTTTTGGGCGGCTGGCCAAATTCATAATCGGACCGGGCCGGGTCCAGCACCCATATCCCCAGAAACGCATCGTCACTTGCGATCAACGGCTGCGATTCCATCATGGCATCCTTTTATATTGGTTGTTTTTTCTGTGCCGTTATTATAGCGTCTGTTTTGTTTAACGAGAGCAGGTTCCGCAACGAAATGCAGGCTCAGGCAAGGCTTTTTGCATGCTGCATCGCTTCCAGCATCAGCCCGGGCACATCCAGGCTGAGCGGCAGCCGCGCACCCCGGACCTGAACAACCTCACCGGCAACGACATTTCCAACGGCCAGTGCCTGACTCACAGACAATCCCTGTCTTCTGGCCACCAGGAACGCAGCGAGGAAATTATCCCCCGCGCCGGTGGAATCCACCGCTTCAAGCGTCTGTGTCGGCATTAAAAATTCTTCATCACCGAATCGCGCAAAGGCACCTTCTGCATCCAGGGTAACAACCGCATCAATGCGCGCCCTGGCAAGCCGGGTTCTCACCGCTTCGAGCGATGCCTCTGGCTCAAGGCCAACCAGAACTGCGGCCTGCTCAAGATTGCCTGCCACCATCTGCGCTTTGGGCGCAAAGGCATTAAAGAAATCCCGGTACTCACTCACGATTCCTGTGCCTGCAAGGGCAAGCACAAATGGTACCTCAGCCGCCTCTGCGGCCTGGACACAGCGCAGCATGGCGGCTTCAGATTGTGGACCAAAGGAGAGCGCAATACCATCAAGCAGCACAAGCTCTGCGTTCTGAACTGCTTCGAGATCAATTCGATCAGGACTCAACAGGGCGTTTGCGCCATGAGTCAGAATGATAGTGCGCGTGCCATCATCACCGTAAAGATAGAAGTCATACCCTGTAACCGCCCCATCTTCGAGTTGGGAAAGGAACGCAAGCGAGGCCTTCTCGCAATTTGCGACAAAAATTCTCCCGAAGGCATCGTTACCCCCCACCCCCATAAAGCCGCAGCTTATGCCAGCTCGCGCTATAAGGTCTGCGGTGTTCCCAACCGAGCCGCCGCTGCTGGGTTCAGGCAGTGTCCCATGACTTTTTGCAAGCGCAAGCCGAATCGCCTCCATGCGTTCCACAGGAATAATGGAATCACTCCCTGGCGCCAGGCCAAGTGCGCGAATTTCCGCATCACTGGAGGGAAGATCGATCCCAATAGTCACAGCGCCAAGTGCGACTATAGAAGTCATTCAGAATCCTTAGTTAAGCCAGCGTCAGTTATGGGAAAGTTTAGCATATCCGGCAAAGGCATCTCCCCCGGATGGTTAGCAGGGCTGCTGGCCAGCGCCCGGGCGCAGCGTGGCAATCGCCGGGTCGCGCACGCCGCCCACCGCATACGAATCCCGCGCTACCCAGCCCTGAATGCGCATCTGGGGCGATTCTTCATAAATCACCAGCAGCCAATGATACCCGTCCGCCTCCACTTCCTGCGAACCGGGCACCAGCAGCACTTCGGTATTGTTCGGCACGCGATAAATCTGGGGCGAATCCGTATCTGGCTCAGCGCGCATGCTCAGGCGGTTATCTGCTCTGGTGCCGGAATACGTCAGATACACCTGGCAGGTCTGCCCCAGGGCCGGCACGCTGGTCAGCGGCACATCGGTCACGGGCAGGCCGGGCAGCGGCAGCAGAGTCGGCACCGCACCGGCGGCCCCGGCTTCGGTCAGGGTGATGGTCGCCAGCAGCGGCGGCGCATCCACCACCGTCACAGCCGCAGGCGCATCGGTCATGATGGCTGTTTCGGCAGGGAGGGTCGGCGCGGTGGCAGACAGGTTGCAGGCCACGCCCGCCAGTGCGATGATGAATAACAGGCCGATGTAGCGCATGGACGTTCTCCCAGGCTGTTGTAATCCTGACTGCCGGGAACGTATGCCGTCGAATATGTTCAGCGGCACAGAGCATTCACCAGCAGTCAAGGTTCTATTCTACGCCATGATCGCGGCCTGCCGTAACAATATTCGTCACTATAACCTGTTTCTCACCTGCTTTTCAGGCAGTCACGGTGTGGAGGACTGCTCTGCGGCCTGAGTCGGCAGCCGGAAGACAAAACACGCGCCCGGCAGTTCGTCATCATCTTCAACCCGGATCGTCCCGCCGTGCTGCTCGATCACCAGCCGGACAAACGTCAGCCCCAGGCCGTGCCCCTTGTGCCCCCGCAAAGGTAACTGCCCCGGCAGACGCCGAAAACGCTCGAAAATATGGGCGCGGCGTTCCGGGGGAATACCCGGCCCGGCATCGACCACGCACACCTCCACCCACTTCCCGGCCTCCACAAGCTGGCCCATCAGGCGAATTTCGCCGCCAGCGGGGCTGTATCGCACCGCGTTATCCAGCAGGTTGATCAGCACGCGCTCGACTTTTTCAGGATCAACACACAGCGGCGGCAGGTCCGCTGGCAGGCGCACCCGCAGCGTGATTCCGGCTTCCTGCGCCAGCGTCCGCAGCGAGGCAAAGGCCGTTTCCACAATCACCGGCAGGGGCACCGTTTCGCGCCGCAGTTCCAGGCCGGCATGCTGCATCTTCGAGATATCCAGCAGGGTTTCGACCAGACGCAGCAGCCGCGCCGCGCTTTCTGCGGAGGATTTAATGAGGATGGCATTGTCGGCTTCGTCTTCGGGCTGGCTCAGGCGGGGCAGCACCAGCTCCATCGAACTCTGGATCGCCCCCAGCGGCCCGCGCAGGTCGTGCACCAGCATATCGGCGAAGTCCTCGCGCTGTTCTTCCAGCAGGCGCGCCTCCGTAATATCCTGCAGCACCAGCAGCCGCCCGATAATCTCGCCCTGGGCATCGCGCACCGGCAGCCCGGTTTCCTGCACGTACAGGCGCTGGCTGCCCACCTGCCGCGTAAATTCACGCGCCGTTTCCGTATCTGGCCGCGCCCGCAGCGTTTCGACTAACTGCGCGATTCTGTCGCGGGTATAGACTTCTTCCCCATTCTGCTCGATATGCCGCAGCAGCACATCCGGGAAGTATTCGCCCAGGTGCGGGCTGAGATCGATGCCCAGCAGCCGGTGTGCCGAAGGATTGGTCTCGATCAGGCACACTTCCCGATCCAGCAGAATCATGCCGGAACGGGTGGAATCCAGAATAGCGCGCATCTGATCGCGCCCGGCCCGGATTCGTTCGTGCAGCCGCGCATTTTTCAGATGCCCGATGGCCTGGCTCGCCAGCAGGTCAATCGTGTTCAGGTCACGCTCCATAAAGGCGCGGCGCCCGTCAAACGTCAGCACCATGACGTACAGCACCCCTCGCGCCTGCTTCAGCGGCACTGCAACGGCGCTGTCATAATCGAAGGCCGCGCCCGCCTGCGCTGCCGGATGTACGCGCACATCCTCCTGATACGTCAGTTCGCCGCTGCGCACCGCTTCCCGGGCCAGCGCCGCCGGCAGGGCCTCGGTGGCGATAGCATCCTCCTGCTCCACCGGCCACAGGGTCGCCAGCACCCGCAGGTTATCGTGGTCGGCTTCATATTCATACAGCGCCGCCTGCTTGCCCTGCAAAAGCTGGAGCGCCGCCCGCAGAATCTCGTGCCCGACAGAGCGCGAATCGTCCACGCTGACCAGCCACAGCGAAAGATCGCGCAGGCTTCGCAGCAGGGCAATCTCGTTCCGCCGTTCTTCCAGAAAACGCGCATTCTCGATACTCATCACGGCGTGGCCCGCCAGGCTGCTGAGGAAGTTGGTATGTTCCGTGCTGAAGGCGTTGGCCTGTTCGCTTTCGACCTTCAGTACGCCGATCATCGCCCCTTCCTTCATCAGCGGCACCGCCAGCGACGCGTGATAGGCACCGGGATAGTCAGAATAATAAAAAGCCGCCTGCTGGTTATCCGGCACGATGATCGGCCCGCCTTCGCGCAGCACCTGCCCAAACAGGCCCAACTGCCGGTTCTGCGACTGGTAGCGCAGGTGCGATTGTTCGTCAAGCACGCGCTGCTCGATCACCCACACCTGATCAGCATCCGTCACCAGCGCCAGGGCCGCCATATCGGCCTGAGTCGCTTTGATGGCCGCTTCCAGCACATGATTAATCACCTGATTAAAGTCCAGCGAACTGGAAACCTGCTGGGCAATATCCTCAATCACCGCCATTTCCGCCAGCCGCCGGTCCAGGTCGCGCTGAATCTGATCGTGCAGGCGAATGTTATTGATCTGGGCGGTGATCTGGTGGGTGACCATCTCGATAAAGTGCCATTCGCGCACGGTAAAATGCCGCGTTGCGTGGCTGCCCAGCAGCACCACCCCCAGCAGTTCATTTTCTGCATACAGCGGCACCAGGCTGATGGTCTGCTCGTCATGGGCTTTCATCTGCTGCACGAGGTCCGGCGAAAGCCCGGCATCGGTATGCTGATAGGCGCGCACCACCGGCGGGGCAGACTGTGCCATGTCGGCCAGTTCCGGGAAAAGCGGCAGATAGGCATTCGGCGCTTCAGAAACGGTGTGATTGACCGTCGCCAGCAGGCGCGCCCGGCTGGCCTCCGCTTCCAGCGCGATGATCGCCACCCGGCTGACATCCATCATTTCCCGCAGGGCCTGGGCGATATCGCGCATGACGGTGCTCAGGTTGAGGCTGGAGGTGGAAATGCGCAGAAGCTGCACAAGCTGGCTCATCTCGTCGGCATACAGTTCCATCAGCTCGAACAACTGCACATTTTCCAGCATGGCCGCAATCTGATTCGCCAGCATCGCCAGCAGGTCGACATCCTGCTTGCGGAAAAAATGCGGCATGTCGTAATATACCGCCAGCATCCCCAGCGTGATCCGCCCGGATCGCAGCGGCAGTTCCGCCAGCGTCTGAAACGCGCCCAGCATGCTGGATTCGCGCAGCGCCGCGTCAGTTTCTTCGGCCAGATTGCTGACAATGCGCACCTGTTCCGGCAGCGGGGGCAGATTCGCCTGCAGCCAGCTTCGATGGGCATCGGTCAGGCCGCTGTCGATCTTCAGCGCCATCTGCGCATCCTCCACCAGGAAGATCGCCACCTTCGACGCCCCGGAAACATCCAGCGCGGTCTGACAGGCAGCTTCCAGCGCGTCTTCACGGTGGGTGTTAAACAGCACCTTAAACACCGACTGGTTGATCAGCGACAGTTTATCGACCAGTTCCGTCTGCCGGGTGTACAGCAGCGCATTACGCACCGCCAGCCCGACCTGATTGGCCACTGTCTGCAAAATCTGGATTTCTTCCGGCCCGAAGGCATCTTCCCGTTCCGTGCTCATCACCGCCATGACGCCCACCACCGTCGCCCCCACCAGCAGCGGCACCCCCAGATAATCCATATAGGGCACAGTGGCAGTGTAATGCTGGAGTTCCGGGTTGCGGGCGCGCTCGCTGGCGGTGACATGCAGCGGCTTCTTGTGGCGGATCAGATACGTCGCGGTGCCTTCGCCCACTTTTCGCGGGTGCCAGTTGAGGCGCCTGCCATCCGCCACCACCAGCCGGAATTCCAGCATCTCCCGTTCTTCGTCATGAATCATGATGTAAAAAATGGAGACATCGATCAACTGGACCACATGCTCGTAAATGTTCCACAGCACGTCATCCAGGTTCAGGTTATCCGACGTGAACTGCCCGACATTGTTGAGCAGGCTGATCTCCTGCGTGCGGCGGCGCAGGGCGGTCTGCGCGGCGCGCAGGTCCCGCAGGTAAAGCACCTGTAATCCCAGCAGGCCAATCACCGGCAGGATCATGGCAGGGTTACTGAACTCGATCACCGGCGGCAGCGCCAGAATCAGAAGGAGCAGGACAAGTTCAAGAATCGCTTCTCTGGATTGTGGGGGGTCCAGCTTCTGCCCCAGCAGCAGCGATTCCGCTAACCGGCCAGCCACATAGCCCACCAGCAGCGCGCCGCTGATGACTGGCCAGGGACTGCGGGGCGATTGCAGAGGAGAGGGTGTGCCGGCTATCAGCATCAGCAGGCCAGCGGCGGCCAGCAGCGCCAGCCCGGAAGCCAGCACCCGGCGCATCACCACCGGGCGTTCCGCTTGCGGCCGTGCCCACAGCGCCACCCCCGCCCCCAGCAGCAGGATAACCCCGGCAGGCAGGAACCCCAGCAGCGACCAGCACAGCAAAACCGCCGCGCTGCGGTAGCCGGCCTCCACATGGGCGTTTCTGGGTGCGTTCATGGCAAGCACCGCCACAAACAGGCCCAGGCAGCTAGCCAGTACGAGCAGACTGAGTAAATCTGCCACTATGGCTCCCGGTGTGGGTTCATACACCCTCTGAAAAACTGTCTTACAAACATCATTAAATCTATTATAAGACCAACCTGACCAGCAGGAATGGTTTAGTTTTTGTTAACGACACGTCGGTGACCAGTACCAATGAACTATAGCACATAATCCGGTTAAATGTTAGCAGATACAAAACTTAACAACTTTTTAGCAAATCCCGGGCTGGCGTATCTCTTAAATTCTAACCTACGCAGATTGACGCGCTGCTTAATCTGGCCTATAATGTGAGTAAAAGGCTGTAAGCATATTTTCTTAAATTTTAGGAAGTTGCTTAACTACAGCACCGCCCGCCAGCAGGCAAAACAACCACGTGACACGGCTAAGTATCGGATTTGATCACCCTAAAATTATGCGCTATAGTTAGCAGATGATGATCATAAGGTGAACTGTAACCTGAGTTTTAGGGGCTGAGTTGCGCGTTTTTCAGAGTCAACTACACTAAATGCAGGCATATTATTGGTAGATATATTACTAAAACCAGTTTTGCTGGGTGAAGTTTTTTTTAGAAGTGGGACATTCTGGACCGAGGAAACGGCGACATGTGAAATCTGGCGCAGCACGCGACAGTGCCAGCGCACCGCAACATCCGCCTTCCTCCTGATACCACAACTTGCTTCAATGCAGACTGACAGTCATACTGAAGGGATGCATTTTCAACATGACAGTACTACATCGGATTCAAGAAAAGGCAGAGGTATGATTTCTCAACGAATTACCAATGTCACGGTACAAGACTTTCAGCAGCGTGCTGAGGGGAAAAAGGTCATTTTACTTTACCCCTGGACGAACTACCGGACACTGTTTCTGACACACTTCCTTCAGGATGTAAATCGAGGTTTATTGTATTATCGGATTGTCGGCGAAGACCCCACACTGGAAGAATGGCTGTCCTCGATGGTCGCAGAACTGGACCAGGTACTGGACGGCTGGGGGCAGAACCTGAAGGAAGCCCTTGACAGCGGCTCTGCGGCGAAGATGGGCGAAGCCCTGGCGGCGGATCTGGCGACGTATGCACAGAATGACCGCGTGGCGCTGTTTATCGATGAATTTGACCGCGCCCCGCTGGACAGCCGGTTCCGCGAATTTATCGAAGCCGCTGTCAGCCAGTTAAGCCCCAATGTACAGTTTGCCTTCAGTTCCCGGCGTCTGACCTACGAACCCTGGTACAACATGGTTTCCCGGGGTGATGCTGTCGTGCTGGGCACGGAAAATCGCAAAGATGACGGCATGTTCACCGTCGAAACCCCGGCGCGCCCACAGCTTGAGGTGTATGCGCTGGGCCGGGGCTATGCGCTCGTCAACGGCCAGATGATCACCAACTGGGATGGCGCGCTGCCGCGTAATCTTTTTTTCTACTTTATGGATCATCCGCTGACCACCCGCGACGAGATATTTGCCACCTTCTGGCCAGAGCTTTCTATCAAGGAAGCGACTAATGTCTTTCACGTAACCAAACGCAAAATCAGCGAACGCATCAGCATGAAGGTGGGCGACACTAAAAGCTACGAACTGACACAATATGGCGGCGGATTTTATACCCCCAGCGAAAAAATTGTGCGGCATTATGACGTAGCCGATTTTCAGGATGCGATTGACCGGGCGATGGTGTCGATGAATGATGACCAGGAAAAGGCCCTGTTAAGCGAAGCTATTGAACTTTACAAAGCGCCCTATCTGCAAACAGTATCGATGCCCTGGGTCGAGGAACGGCGCGACCAACTGCGGCAGTTATATGCCCAGGCGCTGATCAACATGGCCCGCCTGCACAAACGCCGCGATGATCTGGACCACGCCTTAGGCTATTTTATACGCGCCTTAAAGGAAACTCCGGAACGCGAGGACGTGCACAGAGAAGTGATGACCATCTACCTGAAGCAGGAGATGTACGAGGACGCCCGGCGGCAGTACCACACGCTGGAACGCATCCTGAAGGAAACACTGGGCATCGGGCCATCGCGCGAAACACAGCAGCTTTATGATCTGGTGAGCATGCGCGGTTAAGAGCCGGGCAGAGGGCTGGCATAACGCCAGGCCGGCGCGAATCCCTGCCAGGGGTGCTGCGCCGTCGCCTCGCAGATCGGGTAAGCCCGCGAAAGCGACAGCACGGTTGTCTGGGTGGCGGGCTGCAGAGTTTCTGTCTGTGGCAGAATCGTTGTAGCGCCGATATAGTAATCTTCCGTCACCCAGGACAACTGCACAATATCGCGGCCATCCAGCATCTGGGTGCTGCGCGCACACTGCGGGCTGTCCAGTTCTGCGACCAGCCACCCCAGCGGCAGTTCCAGCATGAGCTGCACCTCCGCGATCACCCCACGATCATCATAAATCACCCCGCTGACAGGCTGCTCAGCCGCCGTCTCGAATCGAATCTCATTGGTGATCTGCCGGAAGGTAAAAGCCGCCTCCTCCAGCGACAGTGACGCCGCCAGCAGCGCATAGGCGTCTTCGGTACGGGTGTGATCCGGGGTAATGCCAGCCCAGCAGGGCAGCGCGCATGCCGCAGCGCCAGGATACGACGGCGGCGCAAGCGCACGCCCCTGGCCCACCGCCAGCAGAATCGCCACCGGCAAAACAAGCCCAACCAGCATATATACGGCCAGGCGACCTATGAAACGCAGCACAGCAGCACACACCCTCTCTGATAATGCTGGACTCATGGTAGCACAGCCCGCGCTGCCGGCGCTATAATAGCCTTATGGCAAAACGCACCTCCAAAATCCCCCCGGATCATATCGGCGTGATGATCGCCGCCCTGGTGATGATTGTCGCCGGGTGGGGCGGGCTGTACACGCTGATTACGACCACCCTGCCCAGAGTCGGGCAGCGCTGGTTGTTCTTCGTGCTGCTGCATATCGCCGTCACCGGCACGGTGCTGCCGTTTGTGCGCTATCTCAACGTGCGCTTTACCCCGGTGGATGCCCCTCTGCCGCCGGGCGGGGTGCTGGTGCGCCAGAGCGTGTGGATCGCCCTGTTTATCGTCACCTGCGCCTGGCTTCAGATCCCGCGTGTGCTCAATGCGCCGGTGGCTTTTTTCGTGGCGCTGGTGTTTATCGTCATCGAGGTTTTCCTGCGCTCGCGTGAAGTTGCGCAGGAACGCTACGGCGATTAACGCGCCATCAGGCCAGCACAGTTCAGCCGCTGGGTTCCCTGTCCCAGCGCGGGATATATTCCCCACGATAGAAGGTCTGGATATAGGCCGGGACCGGATGATGCACCGATTCAAGCTGTCGAAGCACCGCATCAACCTCATAGGCGACACGGTGCAGGCTGAGGCTGTAGCCTGTGGACTCCGCTTCGAGGATGCCATAACAGGCGCGGGTATCCTTGCCCAGCGGGTTGCCGATGCTGCCGGGATTGACGATGTGCCTGCCGTTGATGCGGCGCTGCTGGGGCGTATGTGTGTGCCCCACCAGAATCAGCGATTCCGCCGCCTGCCCGAACATCGCCATCACTTCCTCATCGCTGTGGTGCGGGCACAGGCCATCGCCATTGTTCGTGCCCGGCGAGGCATGCACCGCCAGCAGCGCCGTGCCATCCGGCAGGGTCAGGCGCTGTTCCAGCGGCAGGGAGATCAGCCATTCATACCAGCCCGCCTGCGTGACACAGCCGCGCGTCCAGCTAAAGCTGGTGTTGGTTTCGACATGACCGGCAAACGGCAGGTTCGTCAGGTAGGTTTCGCCGTTGCCACAGATACAGATCGCCTTCGGCAGGGCGTGCAGGCGTTCCAGCACCCCCACCGGGTCCGGGCCGATCACCGCATAATCGCCCAGCAGAATATAGGTATCAACCCCACCTTTCGCCTCGATATCGGCCAGCACAGCATCCAGCCCTATACTGTTGCCATGAATATCTGCCAGAAGTGCATAACGCATCAGGTCATCACCCCACAGAAAAAAGCGCCGCAGCCGGCGCACGAACAATTAAGAAAGAATAAATATTGGTGCGCATATCCCCCCTCAGTCCCATTCCACCTGAAGCCAACCGGTGGTACAGTATGTCTGACCGGATGCCGTCGCCGGGCTTTACACCCTGCCGGGGCGGTGTTTACAGCATTTGTTGCGACGTTATGTGTATCTGCTCAGCAGGCAGAAGACTCTGGGATTCTGCACTGCTGTCCAGCCCTGGCTGGTGCCACAGATACACCATTCATGCCTAGGAGCCGGAAGATGAAACACAGACTGCTACTCTTTTCACTGCTGATGTTATTCCCCCTGTTCTTTAATCACCAGAAGGTCGCGCCGCAGGGGGCGCTGGACCAGACCGGGACCCTGTGGGTGCCGCTGGAATGGAGTTTAAATAATCCCACCGTATCGGGCAACCCTTATGATCTGGTGGCGACGGTGACCTTCGTGCATGCCGGCAGCGGCGAAACCCGCACGACAGAAATGTTTCATGATGGCGGCACCACCTGGAAGTTCCGCTTCACCGGCACCCAGACCGGCCAGTGGACCTTTACCACCCAGAGCAGCGACCCGGAGCTGAACGGCCACAGCGGGACTGTCACCATCAACCCACAGTCAAATCCTCAGATTAAAGGCTTTCTGGGCACACAGGGCAGCAAATTTGTCATTCAGGATCATCAGGGCAACCCGCAAGCCTATCTGTTTAACGTGTTCATGGATGAAGAAAATTTCCGCACCAGCGGCAACCCGCACAACGACACCTATGGCGATTCGCTGCTGCAGTGGGAAAACAATGCCGAAAGCCGGACGCTGGCCTATTTGCAGCATGCGCGGCAAAGCGGCTTTGAAGTCCTGTTCCTCAGCGTCAATAACCAGTGGTTCAAGATCGGGCAGGGTTATTACGATAATCTGGGCACAGAAAACCCGGACCCGCGCACCTTCGCCGTCATTGAACGCATCATCCGCACCGCCCACGAAAACGGCGCCCGGGTGCATATCTGGATGTGGGGCGACGAACAGCGGCACTGGACTCCCATAGGTGGCCCGGCGGGCGGCATCAACGGGGTGCGGGACCAACGCGCACAGCGGTACATCGCGGCGCGGCTTGGCCCGCTGCCGGGCTGGTCGATCAGTTACGGGTTTGATGTCAAGGAATGGGCCAGCGAAAGCCAGGTCGCTGCCTGGGCAAACAATCTGAAGCAGCATATGGGCTGGCAGCACCTGATCTTTGCGCGTGGTTATGACGATCCGGCGCTGTCCGGCATCTCTTATTCATCCAATGGCCCCGGGTCCTTTGAAGGCGATGTCCAGACATCGGCCAACGGCCCCAGAAACTATGATGAAGTGGTGGGTCATATCCTCTCTGCCCCCAACCGCACGCACTTTTACGAGGAGCGCTTTACCTATCAGCGCACTTTCTATGGCGGGCCGCCCTGGTCCATGGACCTGACCCGGCGCAGCCTGTGGTGGACGGCTATCGCGGGTGGGGTGGGCAGTTGGTACGGCTATTTCGACAACGGCCCTCAGCCCTATCCTAACCAGGAACAATTGCGCACACATCAGGAATTCTGGATGGGCCGCGGCAGATTCCAGATGAATATGCAGCCCTGTAACTTCCTGACCGACAGCATGTGCCTGTGGTCAGACAACACGGATTTTGTATTCTATCGCGAAGACACCAACGCGGTGCAGGTGAATATCAGCGCGGCCGCTGGCCCGCTGCCTGCTGTTGCCGTCGATACCAGAGGCGCCTATGCCGAAATCGACCTGGGAATGATGGAACCGGGCAACCATACCTGGAACGCGCCGCATGCGTCGGACTGGGCAGTCGCGGTGGGTTACTTCGGCCAGGATGCCCCCAACAACCCGCCGGAACCCACAGCGGTTCCAACTGAAATCCCGACAGAAGCGCCCACGCTGCCACCAGATGCGACCCTGCCCCCACCAACGCTGACACAGCCCCCGACAGCAGTCACAGGGGCCGCGATCCGCTTCAGCGCGCTGCCATCAGAGGCGCTGCCCGGCGAGCAGGTGGCGGTGCTGGTCGAACTGCTGAACGTGGATGGCCTGTATGGGATGGAAGTTGAATGTGCGGTAGATCCGCAGGTCCTGACAGGCACCAGCATGGTCGGTGGCGAAGGCTTCAACAACGAGAACAGCTTCTTCCTGGATAACGGCTATCAGCCGGATGGAAGCTGGCTGGTGGCCGCTGCGCGCATGCGCCCGCAAACCTCGATCTCTGGCAGCATGACCGCCTTTACCCTGCTGTACGATGTGACCGGCACCGGCACAACGCCGATCACCTGCGATGTGCTGGGCGTCGACCAGAACGGGCAGGAACTGTCGCTGCAAATCATCGACGGCAGCTTTAGCAGCGCCGCC
>CAZQIY010000038.1:24579-35467 GCA_964593565.1 uncultured Anaerolineaceae bacterium | reverse complement strand
GCGACGGATGAGCCACCCGTACCCACCGCAACCGAGGACGTGCCGCCCATGCCGCCTGTCGAGGCCACAACGCAGCCACAGCCAACAACTGAACTGCCTGTCCCGACGGTGACGGAAGAAGTGATCATCGCCACGCCGACCCTGACTTCAACCCCGGAAGCAACCCTGACCCCGGATGCGTCCGGCCTGACCACGATCACCGGCACCATCACCTACCAGGGCCAGGACGATCATTCCACCATCATGGTGGGGCTGGTCAACTCTGCCGGCCAGATCGTGGCCAGCGGCACGGCGGATGCCGACGGCACCTACGAGTTTGCCAGCCTGCCGCCAGACAGCTACACCCTGTATGGTGGCGCGCCGCAGCACCTGCTGATGGCCGTCCCGGTGACGACCTCGGCGGATAACCCGGTGGTAGAAGTTGAACCGCTGGTGCTGGTGGCGGGCGATGTGGACGATAACGCCGTCATCGATATCGCTGATGTGACCTTCATTGGCGCCAACTACGGGGTCAGTGTGCCGCCTGCGCCGGAAAATGTGGACCTCAACCGGGATGCGCTGGTGAACATCAGCGACCTGGCCATTGCCGCCGGTAATCAGGGGCTGTCTGGCCTGCCGATGCCGCAAATACCCTGAACCCGTTTTGCTACAGCAATACAAACGCGGAGATCATCATGGTCTCCGCGTTTTTTTGTGCTGATGTGTTTGTACCGGGGCTGGTTCAGGGGGTCTTGAAATAGCCGTACAGGTAGCGGTAAAACTCCAGCGTGCCTTTGGGCTGGGTCTTGCCTTCATCCAGCCTGCGGCCCAGCGCCCCCGGTTCCAGCGCGCGCGGGTCGCCGCTGTCGGCAATCAGGGGCACCAGTTGCGCCAACCGCTGGAAATCCACCGCCAGATCGCGCACCCGGTCGCGGCGCATGGCTTCATCCAGCCCGCCCCACAGACTTTCCACCTCGCCGCGTATGGCTTCTGCGGTGATGTTCATCTTCTTATCCGGCGGGAAAGCCTGCAAAATGCCGCGCAGCAGTTGGTGGCTGATCTCGGCTTCTTCCTTCAGCGTCAGGGCGGATCGTTCCGCCAGCGGGTGCCCGGCATGCTGAAGCCGCACCCGATAGCGCCGGCCCTTGCCAAAGTACGCCCCCATAATCCAGATCACATCCAGCGCGCTGCGCGGCTGGGCGCTGCCCGTCAGCAGGTCCTCGATATGCTTTTCCTGCTCTCTTGGCGACCGTGCCCGATCATCTGCGGCCAGGCGGACAATCGCCCGCCCCATCCCCAGCACAGACTGGGCGATGCTGTTGCTTTCGTCGTCCATCAGTCCGCCGCCCACGCTCTGCACCGTATTGACCAGCGCGCCCAGGCTGGGCATACTGCCCCGTTCCACATAGGCGCGGGCCGTGCTCTCCAGCAGTTCGACGGTCAGATGCAGAAACTGGGCATATTCATAAAAGCCCACGCCGCTCATCAGGCGCTTGATCTGGTAGGTGGCTTCCAGGGCTTCGCGCACATTCAGGCCCAGCTCGCGCCCAAAGTGGGTGATCGCCCGCCGCGCCGATGTGGTATCCGACTGGCGGATATAACGCCGCAGCAGTTCCAGCCCGCCAGTCTGAAGGTCGCGGTCATTGCCCTGGTACAGCATCTTGTACATGCGGATCATCATGATAATGCCATTGCTGCCATGATGCGCCGCCACTTCCGGGAACAGGCTGGCCACCCGCATCGCGCCGGGGACATCGCGGCGGCGCAGAAAATAGCGCAGCAGGTCGTGCATGGGCCGGGGCGGCATCGCATCCAGCATCACCGGCTGTTTGAACAGCGTTTCGACCACCTGCGCCGCCAGCGCGGCGGCTTCTTCGCGGTCCTGGTGGCGCTGGATCACGCCAATCTGCGCCATCAGCAGCGGCACAGACCGAATCCCCTGCGCCTCGATGGCCTGAAGCGCCTGCATCGCGGTGGCAGCGGGTAAGGGCGTCGTGGCAAACAGCCGCTGCACGTTCATGGCATAATCGACCTGCGCGTCGCCCGGATACAGCACACGCGAATGCCGCAGCATTTCCTGCGCCAGCGGGCCATAATCCTGAAGCAGCATCAGAATCTGCCACAGGTGGAACGGCTCCTCCAGCGTTGGCAGCACGTCATCCATAGACAGCATATTCACCACCTGGCGCAGCAGGTCAGCATACTGCTTGCCCCAGTGCGTCCCGGTGATCTTCGCCAGCCCGTTCAGCACAGCGCCATCCAGCAGCTCAGGCCGGCTGGCCATCGCCACCTCCGTCATGCGCAGCAGCACCAGCGGCTGCCACTGGGCGCCGAACGAATCCGCAACGGCGGTCAGCAGGCCGTCCGGGGCGGGCGGCGATTCACGCTTTTCCAGATAGGGGACCAGTTGGCCCACCGGCGCGGGCAGTTGAGCAACAAAACGCGGCGCTTCCAGCAGGCGCATGACCACCAGCGTTTCCAGATAATTGACCGCCAGCAGGAAGATGGTTTCTGCCAGGGGCTGGTGACGCAGGCTTAGCGGCAGCGCCATTTCGACCAGCCGGGGCACCACGCGGTTGACCTCGACGGCAGGGTCGGCCTGGTGCATTTCCACCAGCAGGGTATTCACCCCCTCGACATCGCTGGCGCTGCCCAGCGCGTCCATACGCGCCAGGATCGCCCGGTGCGCCAGTTCCAGCCATGCCGCACCCTGCGGCCCCATCGGATGGCCCAGCCAGCGCGACAGGGTGGCATACACCAGTTCAGACTTTCCCTCCTGCAGCGCATCTTCCAGCTTCTGCAGGGTAAAACTTTCAAGTTCGCTGTCGCGCCGCAGCAGCATCGCCAGCGGGTCGGCATACGACATATCGCTGAGGGCCAGCGAGAAATTCAGCAGGTGATGGGCATACAGGCGGCGCAGGTCGTCATCCAGCGTGCGATCTATCGCCAGCACTTCGGACACATCGTCAATTTCCACCGGCTGATTCTGGCGCAGGGCCTGATCCAGCGCGCTGCGGTGCGACGCATAGGCCAGCGCCTCTGCCAGCGTGTTGCCCTGTTTGATGCGCCACGCGGCAATTGGAGTCAGGGCCTGGGTTTCCTTAATCACCAGTTCCGCATCCAGCCGAAGCTGGCTGATGATGAAATGGCTGTAACGATCTTCCACCGTCCTGCCGGAAACATGCGCCTCTGGCCACTGGAAAATCAGCGTATCCGGGGGCGAGTCGCCTTCTGCCAGAAAACGAATCTGGGCATCCACGTCGGTATCCGGCTCGCTGTAGGTAGCAAAGGTGACGCCAAAGCGGGCCGGGGGTGGCAGCAGCGCCAGCAGCCCCTTGATAAAGTTCACACGCGGTTCCAGCGCGGCCGGTGCGCCCTGCACAACCACCTGCACGCCTGTCACAACCGCCGCCAGCAGCGATTCAATCACATCGGTGCGGTTGTGGGTGATCGTCATCAGTTCCAGAATATGATCGATCTGCGCTTCAGAATCCGGCGGCCCGGCCTGCGGCAGATTGAGCAGCGGCAGCCGGTCGCCCAGGCGGTCATAAACAGGCATCTCCGTTTCGACAAGCTGCTGCAGCACATCCAGGTTCCCGCCCAGGCCGCGCAGCGCATCTGAGGTCATCAGCACATAATGACGCATCCACTGCCCGGCGGCGCCCCGCTGCGATTGAATCATCAGAAACGGAACTACCTTGCCGCGCACCACGGCCCAGGCACCATCAGGCACGCCATCGAAAGGCGGCACCACCGCCTGAGCAGCAATTTCCTCAGCCGTCTCCTGCCGGATGCCGGCGGAATAGGCCAGCAGACGCGCCTCGCCTTCCGGTTTGCCCTGCCGCACAAACGGCCCATAGTAAAAATGCTCGAGTTGATAACTTGCCGATACCACCAATCAATACCCTCTTTACGATGAACAGCCAGAACGGGTGTGGATGTCTTCCCTTCAGTATACTCGTTTTAGGATTGGCGGGCAGCAGGCGCCCGGTCCTGCGGCGCGGCGGCCCCCTGCTGGCCGCATTCGTCCTTCCCCGGTTTGCGCAGTACAATCTGCACGTCGTTACCCTCTATTGTAGAGCATACAGGGCTGCACCTATGGATTTAGAAACCATCGATCACCTGTTAACCACCACGCGCAGCGTGCGCAAACGCCTTGATCTGACGCGCCCCGTCGAGCCGGAGATTATCCAGACCTGTATCCGTATCGCGGTGCAGGCGCCCACCGCCAGCAACCGCCAGCAGTGGCATTTTCTGGTCATCACAGACGAGGACAAGCGCCAGCAGATCGCCAACTATTACCACACCTCATTTTTTGACCATTACCTGCAGCGGGCGCGCGAAACCAACCGGGACAACCCGCAGACCAACCGCGTGCTGGATTCTGCCGAATACCTGGCCGAAAATATGCACCGCGTCCCGGTGCTGATTCTGCCGTGCATCGAAGGCCGCGTGAGCGACCCGGCGCCGCGTTCGCAGGCCGGTTTCTATGGCTCGATTCTGCCGGCGGCATGGTCGCTGATGCTGGCGCTGCGGGCGCGCGGTATTGGTTCGGCCTGGACCTCGCTGCATCTGCGTTATGAAAGCGAAGTGGCCCAACTGCTGGATATCCCGGATCATATTACCCAGGCGGCGCTGCTGCCAGCAGCCTATTTTCTGGGGGATGATTTCAAACCGGCCCGGCGCCGCCCGGCCCAGGAAATCACCTACTGGAACGGCTGGGGCAAAACGCGGCAGCCCGGCGGCTGAACGCTGCGCCGTTAATCGCCAGCCACGTTTTCTTCCGCGCCCCGGTGATTGGTAGAGGCATCCGGTGGGATTTCGTGCCGCGCCTGCAGGCTGGCCTTAAGCTGGTCAAAGCTGATGCCATAGCGCAGCGCGATTTCGCGGGCATAGCTGCGGCCCATCGGTGGGCTGGGCACGATGCGATAGGTGCGGCGGGCGGTTTCGCCTTCCTGCCCCTTCTCAATCGTCACCATCGACACCAGACTGACGACCCGGCTGTCGCCTTCAGTATCGGCATTGATCTCGTCCGCGCCCGCCGCCAGTTCGTGCAGGTGGGTGGCAAAGATAGCCCTGGCCCCCAGCAAACGCATCACGCGCACAATATCCCGCGCCAGATACAGGCTTTCCCCGGCGCTGGTGCTGGCCAGCGATTCGTTAAACAGCAGCAGGCTGTGACGGGTGGCCCGCGCAAAAATCTCGCTCAGCCGCCGCGCTTCCTCGCCCAGCCGCCCGGATTCCAGGTCCGGGCGCTCCTCAGAGGCAAAATGCGTGTAAATCGCATCCACCGGACTCATGCGGGCGCTGTCCGCAGGCACAAACAACCCGGCCTGCATCAGAATATGCGCCAGCCCGACAGCCTGCGTATAGGTGGTCTTGCCGCCCCGGTTGGGGCCAGTCAGGATAAAAATGCGCCCTTCCTCGCCAAAGCGCACCTCATTGGCGACAATATCACGCGACAGATCGCGGGCGCGGTACAGCGGCGCGCTGCGCAGCGCCAGGTTCAGGTTGTACAACCCGCTGATCTCGCCAATACGTTCATCCGGCGGCGCGATGATCGGGCGCGACATCGCCAGGCCGCAGTCGTTCAGGTGGCGGATCAGGCGGATGGCCCCCAGATAAAAGGCGATTTCCTCCTGCAGCGCGACCAGCAGGCGGCCGTTGATGCGCACGAACCGGCGCAGCGCGTGCGATATCGGCTGGCAGACCTGATCCATAATCTCCGCCAGGTCCTTGAACAGCGGGTGCAGCAGGGGGTTATCCGTATGCGGCAGGCGGACGTTGTATTCGCCCAGCGCCGAACTGCGCGAGCGGGCCTTGTGCAGCGGGCCGATGCCTTCTGTTGAACTGCCAGCATCACCCAGGCCCAGCAGACGGTTAAAAAACGAGAGCGAATCGCCGCTGAAGCGCGTGGTATGGATGCCCAGCAGAGTCGCTTCTGTGGGTCGAAGCTGGCTGTCGAGGTTGATGCCAATGGTGATGCTCTTGATGCCGCGAATCTGATCCAGCATGGCGGGCAGTTCGGCCTTGAGTTCGTGGAACAGCGGCTCGCTGGCGATGCTGCCCACCATATCGCGCAGCGAACACAGCGCCCGCGATTGCAGCGCCGTGCCGCACGCGCTCAGATGCGCGTACAGATGGTCGATACAGGTGATATACTGTTCCAGTTCGCCCAGCCGCCACGCGACCTTGCGCAGTTCGCTCTGTTCCCACTGTGGCTGGACGATGTAACTTTCCAGTGTGGTGATAATCTGCAGTGCTTCTTCCAGCGTCGTCACCAGGTCCGGCGTGCGCAGCAGGTCCTCAATCACATCCAGCCGGTAATTGAGCACCTCAACATCCATCAGCGGGTACAGCAGCAGGCGCTGGATGTGCTGCTGGTAACGGCCTTCAATGCTCAGCACGTCAATCAGGGGGTCCAGGTTGAGATCAGCAGTGGCGTAGACATCCTCGCCCACCGCCGGCTGCCGGTCAAGCGGGTGGGGCCACAGCAGACTGACGCCGTATTGTGCGTCTGAAGTCATTATGCCCAGCTCCTCTGGCTGATCTGTGCCAGATCAGACCAACTCATAGGACATTCTCCGGTTAATTTGGTTTAACAATCACAAAAAACACTATAAGCCATTCCATCTATGATGGCGCGCAGTTTTCAGTATTGTAACATCGGGCTGCGCACGGACGCACGGAGTCTAACAGGATGCTCACGCAGCAGGCGGCGCTTCAGCCCGGCCGCAGGTGCGGCGGCAGGCGCTGTGCCGTCTGGTACGCCAGCTCGATCACCGCGCCCGGCCCGAACTGGCCCTTAAACTGCTGCAGCCCGTTGGGGCGGTCCGGCCCGCCAGCGTCCGACATCAGAATCTGCTGGCAGTATTCCGCCACATCCTGCACGATGCGTTCGCAGCGGTAATACGCCAGCGCGACGAGATCCACTTCCGCCGGACCATAGCCCTCATAAAACAGCGTTTCTTCTTCCTGGGGCGGGCGCCACCCGCCAAACAACCCGCCGCCGGCAAACATCAGGTCGCGTTCGCGGGAGGCCAGGGTGAGCGTGTCCCAATCCACCACGTAAAGCACCCCGCCGGGATGAATCAGCACGTTGCCCGCGTGAATATCGGCATGGCACACCACCAACGGGCGCGGCTGTTCCCGCAGCACCGCCGCCAGTGTTTCCGCCTGACGCACCAGCCCGCTGATCTGCGCATGATTCGCCCGCAGAAAATCCGCCATGTCCGCCGCCACCGGGTCGCCAAAGCTGTCGCGCATTGCCCGGTTCAGGAAATCGCGCACCCGGGCGCGCCACTGGTCGGAATAGGTTTCCTGTGGGATGCGTTCGCGCACCGCAGGCGGCAGATGCGCCGTGTGCAGCGCCTTCAGCACGCGGCCCAGTTCAACCCACTGCGGTTCCAGCAGGCTGACCTCGTAGCCGTTGCGCCCCTCGACAAACGGGAAGACCATCAGCTTAAATTCGCGCAGCCCGGCCCACAACTGCCCGGACCGGGCCGGAAGCGGCGGAATCACCTGTGTCACGCCCTGATCATACAGCAGGCGCGGCAGCAGCACGCTGATCTCATCAAAGGGGCCGCGCCGCAGCTTGACGAAATACGGCGTTCCGTCCGGCCCTGCGGCGCGATACACCGCTGTGTTGACATCGGCGCCCAGCGGCAGAAATTCCACCGCCGCCGCGTGCAGCCCATACGATTCCCGCAGACAGGCGGCAATCGCGTCATCCGGCAGATCAGGTTTTTCCAGCATCAGCGGCTTTTACCGCCGCGCCGCTGGCCGCGCCAGAATCGCCAGCCCATAACCCGGCAGCGACAGGCTGCCCTGCGCCGCCTCGCCTGTCAGATGATCGGTATAGGGCCGGTCATCCAGCGCGACGGTCTGTTCGTGCGGCGTGAAGTTCATGACGAACACAAAATCGCGCTCGCCATCGGTGCGTGCCTGCGCGGATACACCTGCTGGCAGGTCCACCGCCAGCGTCCGCTGCAAATCCACCTGCGCCGCCAGCCTGCCATAAAAATCGGCCAGCGCGGCGGCATCCGTGCGGAAGGCCAGATAATAGGCCCAGCCGCTGCCATAGCTGTTGACGGTGATGGCAGGCCGCCCGGCATAAAAATCTTCCTGATAGGTCGCCAGCACCTCGGCGCTTTCGGCATGGATCAGCGCGCAGAATTCACGGGCAGGGTACACGTGTTCAAGTCCCAGCGCGTTGCCCGGCACCGGCGCCGCCTGGTTGCGGTCCACGTCCATCAGCGCGTCGGTTTCTTCATCCCAGATGCCCAGCACCTCCCGCAGCGGGCCGGGCCAGCCGCCCAGAAAGCTCAGATCAGTTTCGTTGACGATGCCTGTCAGGAAGGTGGTGACAAAGGTGCCGCCGCCCTGCACAAACGCCTCGATGCGTTCCGCCACGCCGGGGCGCACCATGTACAGCATCGGCGCGATCACCAGCCGGTAGCGCGACAGGTCCTGCTCCATATCCAGAATATCCACCGGGATGCCCATCTGCCAGAAGGCGTGATAATGACGCTGGCATTCCTGCAGATAATCCTTTTGCTGGCGCCAGCCCTGCGCATCATCCAGCGCCCAGTGATTCTCCCAGTCGTAGATGATCGCCACCTGGGCCGGCACCGTCGTCCCGATCACATCATCCAGCTTTTCCAGCATCTGGCCTAGTTCCGCCACTTCGCGGAACACGCGGTTATGTTCGTGGCCAACATGATCGACCACCGCGCCATGCAGTTTCTCGCTGGAGCCGCGGCTCTTGCGCCATTGGAAATACTGCACCGTATCTGACCCGTGCGCGACGGCCTGCATCGAGGACAGAATGTGCATGCCGGGCCGTTTGAGCTTGTTGACCGGCATCCAGTTGACCATGCTGGGGGTGCTTTCCATCAGCATGAAGGGCTGGCCGCCTTTTAAGCTGCGGAACACGTCATGATTAAAAGCCGTCTCCGATGCAATTTCCGCGTCATCCCCGGTCTGGTGCCAGCGGGGGTAATTGTCCCACGAAATCACGTCGATTTCGGGCGCCAGCCGCCAGTAATTCAGCGGCAGATACATCCGCATCATGTTGGTTGTAATGGGCACCCCCGGCGTGATGTTGCGCAGCGGGACCATCTCGTTGCGCAGAAAATCCACACACTGATCGGTTGTGAAGCGCTTCCAGTCCAGGTTGTGGCCATGGACAAAGCTCTCGCCAATGGGGCTGGGCGATTCGATCTGCGACCAGTCAGTATAGGTATGGCTCCAGAAGGCCGTCCACCAGGCATGATTCAGTGCATCCAGCGACTCATACTTTGTTTGCAGCCAATCACGAAAGGCCGCCTGACACAGGTCGCAGTGGCATTCGCCGCCGTACTCGTTGGAGATGTGCCACATCAGCAGCGCCGGATGGTCGCCATAGCGTTCTGCCAGCCTGGTGTTGATGATGCGCACCTTTTCGCGATAAACAGGCGAGGTCCAGCAGTGGTTGTGACGTTTGCCGTGCAGGTTGCGCCGCCGTTCCGGGCTGACACGCAGGACTTCCGGGTACTTCTGCGACATCCAGGCCGGGCGAGCGCCGCTGGGGGTAGCCAGCACGGCATAAGCGTCGTTTTCCGCCAGCAGGTCCATGATCCGGTCCAGCCAGCCAAAATCAAACTGGCCCTCCGCCGGTTCCAGCCGCACCCAGGCGAAGATGCCCACCGACATAGCGTTGCAGTGGGCCAGCTTCATCAGGCGCATGTCCTCTTGCCACACATCCTCCGGCCATTGATCCGGGTTGTAGTCTGCGCCATGCAGAAAATGGGGGAGCTTCACGCTGATGGGAGGATAACGATCTGGCATCACAAATTATCCTTTCAAACAGGGATTTTATTCCAAAGCACAAAGGTCGATAAGTTCAGGGCAGGCAGGGCCGCAGAATCGCCTCAATCTCGCGCAGCGATTCGGCGCGGACGATGCGCTCGCGGATTTCCGGCACATCCTCAACATACTTAATTAACTGGCCGCGCAGCTCGCGGATCGCCACCACCGGGTCGAGCTTTGTGGTTTGCAGCGTCAGTTCGGCCTGCATCAGCGCCGCCTGCGCCCGTTCCGCAACCGTTGGCGCGGGCAGCGGTTCGCCTGTGCGCAGTTCATGCGCGATCTGCCGGAAAATCCAGGGGTTGCCCAGCGCCGCCCGGCCAATCATGACGCCATCGCAGCCGGTGGTTTCGATCATGCGGCGGGCATCTGCCGCGCTGAACACGTCGCCATTGCCAAACACCGGAATCGAGCGTACTGCCGCTTTCACCTGCCGGATGATGTCCCAGTCCGCCTGGCCGCTAAAGCCCTGGTCGGCATAACGCGCATGCACCGCCACCGCCTGCACCCCGATCTGCTCCGCCGCGCGCGCAAAGGTCACCGCCGTTGGCTGGCCGCGCTGCCAGCCGCTGCGCACCTTCACCGTCACCGGCACATCCACCGCCTGCACCACTGCTTCGACTACCGCCGCCGCGCTGTCCACGTCCTTCAGCAGGGCCGCGCCGCCGCCCTTCTTGGCGACTTTGGGCACCCAGCAGCCCATGTTAATATCCACGATGTCCGCGCCCAGGTCCGCCACCATGCGCGCCGCTTCGGCCATCACGGCCGGGTCGCTGCCAAACAACTGCACCGCAAACGGGCTTTCGGCTTCGTCCCAGTCGAAGCGCTGAAGAGTCTTGCGGCGGGAGCCTTTGGTTTGCAGCGCCGTGCTGCTGATGAGTTCCGTACAGACCAGCCCACAGTCACCCATCATGCGGCACAGCGCCCGGAAGGCATGGTTGGTCTGCCCGGCCATCGGCGCCAGCAGCAGCGGCGGATCCACCACCACCGGGCCGATCCGCGCCGGCTGCAGCAGGTTGAGAGCAGCGTTCAGAATCACAGGCTAATCAGCGGCCTCGTCGGT
>CAZQIY010000038.1:22980-24479 GCA_964593565.1 uncultured Anaerolineaceae bacterium | reverse complement strand
AAGCGCGGCAGCATCGTCAACGTCACCACGCCGGGGGCGCTGCGGGCGCATCTGCCGGGCCTGCCCTACGATGCTACCAAAGGCGCCATCGACGCCATGACGCGGGCGCTGGCGGTGGAGTATATCGCGGATGGGGTGCGGGTGAACGCGCTGGCGCCGGGCTGGGCCAACACATGGCGCGCAGCGGATGCGAAAATCACGGGGGAGTATGCGGAGGTGGCCGCCCGTATCCCGATTGGCCGCCCGGTGGATGTGCTGGAACTGGCGGCGGCGGTGGCCTTTCTGATCTCGCCGGATGCGTCCTACATCGTCGGGCAGATTCTGTACGTCGATGGCGGCGTCACGGCCCAGCTTCATCCGCCCGGCCAGCCCATCTGAGGCGGCCCGGCGGCTCGTGGGCGATCAGCCAAAGCGCCCGGAGATGTAATCGGCAGTTTCTTCGTGCTGGGGCTGCTCGAACAGCGACGCGGTAGGGCCAAATTCCACCAGTTCGCCCCAGCGGATTTCTGCGCCGTCCATATCCTGCTTGCGGATGTTAAAAAAGGCAGTGTAATCCGACACGCGCATGGCCTGCTGCATATTGTGCGTCACGATGATGATGGTGTAATTCTTCACCAGGTCCTTCATCAGTTCCTCGATGCGCTGGGTCGCAATCGGGTCCAGCGCGGAGCACGGCTCATCCATCAGGATGACATCCGGCTCGACAGCAATCGTGCGCGCAATGCACAGGCGCTGCTGCTGCCCGCCAGACAGGGCCAGCCCACTCTTTTTGAGGTTGGTTCTGACCTCATCCCACAGGGCGGCCTGCTTCAGGCTGTTTTCGACAATGTCGTCCAACGTTTTCCTGTCGCGCATGCCCAGAATGCGCGGGCCATAGGCCACATTGTCATAGATGCTCTTGGGGAAGGGGTTCGGCTTCTGGAATACCATGCCGATACGGCGGCGCACTTCCACCGGGTCGATGCTGTCCCCATACAGGTTCTGCCCCCGGTAGAAAATCTCCCCGGCCACGCGCGCGCCCGGCACCAGATCGTTCATGCGGTTGAAGGCCCGCAGCATGGTGCTTTTGCCACAGCCAGACGGGCCGATAAACGCCGTGACCTTGTTGCGGGCGATGCCCAGGCTGACATCATGCACAGCGCGATAGCTGCCGTAATAAACGTCGATGTTCTTGGCTTCGATGGCGTATCTGCTGTTTCCGTTGTTACTCACGTTGCTCAGTATCTCCTGCTCAGTCGATTGCGGAGGATGATCGCGGTGCCGTTCATCAGGATCATGACGATCAGCAGCACGATAATGGCGGCGGCGGCCACATTGCGGAATACGAACTTGGGGTCTGCCGTCCACTGGAAAATCTGGATCGGGACAACGGTAAATTTGGAGAACGGGCCGTTGGGGTCAATCCCGATAAAGGTCGAGGCCCCCACCACCAGCAGCGGCGCGGTTTCGCCAATGGCCCGCGACAGCGACAGGATGATGCCGGTCAGGATGCCGGGCAT
>CAZQIY010000038.1:8610-22880 GCA_964593565.1 uncultured Anaerolineaceae bacterium | reverse complement strand
ATGGAGGGGATGGCCGCCAGATTGCGAATATTCACTTCGATGATCTGTTCCACCCGGTTTCCGGTGGCATATTCTTCCAGATAAATGGCCGCCCCCACGCCAATCACCAGCGCCGTTACCGCCGTGATCGCCAGGATCCAGAAGGATCCCAGCAGCGCGGTACGCAGGCCAGCCGTCGTGGCCGAACTGGAGATAGAACTGGTGATAAAATCGAGGCTGATCCAGGAACGGAATTCCAGCGTGTCCTGCGGGTAGCTGGCGGCGGCCTGGGCTTCAATCTGCCCGCGCTGGAACAGCGAATCCAGCAGCGTCCAGCTTGTGACCACCGTCGGTTTGATGACCTGCTCCGTCACTACATCGACCATATCGCCCTGGCTCAGGTTGGCGGTCAGGATCGCTGCCCAGCCCGTCTCATCCAGTTCATTGATGGTCAGGCCGGCATATTCCGCCGGCACCACAGCGGTAAGCGCCTGATCCAGCGGCGTGGTTGTAAACTGGTCTGCCGGAACCTGGCTGAAGCGATCACGAATGACGACACGGTTGCGCGGCCCAAGCTGTTCGACCAGCAGCGCCGCCAGGGCTTCCTCGCTCATCTCGCTCAGCGGCTGATCGGACAGGGTGGCGGGGTCCACCGTGTTGCGCACCACCACCAGGCCCATTGACTGGTTAAGGATGTGGGCGATGAGCGTCAGCAGGGCCAGCAGGGCAATGATATTGGCCGCAAAGAAGAAGGTCTTCCCCACCTTGCCGCGCCGGTTGCGCGCATGCAGCCGTTCGATAAAGGTCTGATCGCTGATTTTCTCGCTGAGGATGCGCGGCGAAGCCGTCTGTTCGCTCATCACTGGTATACCTCGCGGAACCGGCGGGTCACAAAGTTGCTGGCGAAGTTGAGCAGCAGGGTCATGATGAACAGCGTCAGGCCGATGGCGAACACGCTGTTATAGTCAATCGAGCCGTAGCTAAGATCGCCGGTGCTGATGCGGGCGATGTGCCCGGCCATCGTTTCGGCGCTGTCGAAGGGGTTGACGGACAGGTTCGGCCCGGCCCCGCTGGCGATCAGCACGATCATGGTTTCGCCAATCGCGCGCGAAAAACCCAGAATAACCGCCGCGATGATGCCGGACAGCCCGGCAGGCAGCAGCACCTTAAACACCGTTTCCAGCCGGGTGGCACCCAGGCCATAGCTGGCTTCGCGCAGGGCACGCGGCACCGCGCTCAGCGCATCTTCGCTGATCGAACTGATGGTCGGGATAATCAGAATGCCGACGACGATGCCCGCCGACGCCATGTTATAGACCTTGACCTGCGGGCCGAAGATGGCCTGCAAAAGCGGCGTGACGAAGGTCAGGGCAAAGTAGCCATACACCACCGTCGGGATGCCTGCCAGAATTTCCAGGATCGGCTTGAGGATGCCGCGCACCCGCGTGCTGGCATACTCGCTGATATACACCGCCGCCCCCAGCCCCAGCGGGACCGAAACGATCATGGCAATCAGCGTAATGGTAATGGTCGGGATCACCAGTTCCATAATGCCAAAACGCCCGATCTGCGGCGCCCATTTGGTGTCCGTCAGGAATTTGTCCAGCGTCACCTGAACGCCCACAAAAATAGGTGTGCTGGCGCTGTGTTCCACAGGCTGGGTGCCATCCACCCCGCGCTCGACCAGCACCGTCCCGGCATCCACGACTTCCAGCACGCGCACCTGCTCGCTGCTGCCGTTGATGCCCAGCCGCAGGGTATCGCCCACTTTCAGGGCGGAGCCGCTGGTGCCCACGCTGATCTGTGTATCTTCCACAGCAACAGCGGCGGCAGTCTGCTTATTGGCATTGAGCCATTCCTTCGTGGCAAAAAAATGGAGTGCTTCGGAACCCAGCACAACGGTAAAGCCTACCGTGGTGAGAATGGAGAGCGCTCCACAAAGGAAGAGAAACGCGCTGATGGCTCGTTCTCCCACGCGGGGCTTTTTGGTCAGCCCGGCCTCCTTGCGTCCCTTCTCAGCAGCAAGACGCTCTGCCAGGGGCAGTTGTTCGGCGAGGGCGCCGCCCAGACTCAGTTCTTGTGCCATAAAGCCTTCCAGGATGTGTGGTTTGTGAGGTTTTTATCAATCATCACTGGAATCATAACAGAACACCGCCGAAGTGGTGTTAAGCCTCGTCCCCTTTTTTTTAAGTTTCTGTTAACAACCTTAAGATGCTGATAACGCCCCGCGCCAGATCGTTGAGCAGTGGCAGCAGCAAAAGGAGCGCACCATGCATGATGGCGCGCTCCGAAACACAACGGCAGTCTGTCAGATGGCGGTGCTACATGCTGTCCGGCGCGGTGTTGGCGCCCGCCAGCCAGTACAGGGCGCTCAGGCGCTGGATGTAGTCGTTGGTCGGGATATAACCGATCTGATCAGCCTCCGTGCCAAGCTGCGCGTTCACGTTCTGGAGATAGTAGTTAATGAACGCCGCAACCTGTGGTTTTTCCTGGATGATGCTGGGCGCGCTGTAGATAAACAGCGGGCGGCTGAGCGGATATTCGCCGCTGGCGCCGGTTTCCTCGTTGGGTTCCACGCCTTCCACCGGCACAGCCCGCAGCGTCTCCTGATTTTCCTGATAGTAGGCGAAGCCGAAGTACGCGATGGCGTAGGGGCTGCCCTGTACGCCCTGCACCAGCACATTATCATCCTCGCTGAACTGGATGCCCGGCGCGTTCTGGATCGGGGTTTCGTCTTCGTCAAAGATGGCTTCGACAAAATAATCATAGGTGCCGCTGTCGCTGCCGGGGCTGAACAACTGGATCGGCTCTGCGGGCCATTCCGGGTTAACATCGGCCCAGGTGGCGGCGGTGCCGGAGTAAATCTGGGCAAGCTGTTCCAGCGTCAGGGCATCCACAAAGTCATTCTGGCTGCTGACGGTAATCGCCAGGGCATCGATGCCAACGTAGAATTCCAGCGGTTCGCGGCCGTTGGTGCGGCAGGCTTCCACTTCTTCCGGGTTGATCGGACGGCTGGCATTGGAGATGTCGGTTTCGGCGTTCACACAGAAGCGCTCGAACCCGGCGCCGGAGCCGATGCTGTCGACGGTGATGGTGCCACCATAGCCATCCTGGTTGAACAGGTCCGCGATGCGCTGGGTCACCGGGAAGACCGTCGAGCTGCCCGCCACCACGATGTTGTCAGTCACCGACAGCGGATCAACCGCCGGCAGCGTGACTGGCGGCAGCAGCACGGTATCGATGGTATGAACCACCCCGTTGCTGGCGACCGTATCCGCAGCCACGACAGTCGCGTCATTCACATGCACGCCCATATCATCAACGGTGAGGGCGACGGTGTTATCCATATCCAGCGTCGTGGCATCGCCTGCGGCCACATCGGCGGCCATCAGCGCGCCATCCACCACATGATAATTAAGCACCTGCGCCAGAAAAGCCGGATTCGCATTCAGATAATCCACGACCGGGGGCGGCAGCGTGGCAAAGGCGTCGTTGGTGGGGGCAAAGACCGTATAAGCGCCTTCGCCGCTGAGTGTTTCTGTCAGGCCAGCAGTTTGCAGCAGCTCCGCCAGGGTCGAAAGGCTGGCATCGCCTGCGATCACATCAGCAGCGGTGCCTTCCTGGGCGCCTACAGCACTGAAAGACGCCACCAGCAGCAGCATAAAGACCAGAACCATCAACTTACGAAACATACTTGCTCCTTGTATTCAGACAAAAGTTAAACGTCCTTGTTTAGACGATCCGGCAGACATCCTAACCCGCCAAGGTTAATAAACACGGGTGGCTATGTTAAGAAAGACCGGGCTGCTTTTTAAAATGTCGTTAAAGCCGGAGGCCGCCAGCAGCAGACGAAATCGAACTTTTGTGCTAGGATAATGCTGGTTACAAGCGCAGGTGTGCATTATAATGGGAGCTGTTCAGGAGCAGTGCCTTTGACCGCATTTAAACACATCGGCGTTCTTGCCCACCCCCTGCGGCCACAGACGGCCCCCGTTGCGCGGGAGATTGCCAGCCGCCTGCAAGCGCGTGGTATGTCCACCTGGATAGAGACAGAATGGACAGAGGCGGACGTGCGCAGCAGCGTCGAATCGTCTGATCTGGTGGTGGCGATTGGCGGCGATGGCGCCATGCTGCGGGCGGCGCGGGTGTGCGCACCCTATGATGTGCCGGTGCTGGGCGTTAATATGGGCCTGCTGGGGTTTCTGACGGAAATTGACGACCCCCACAACGGCGATGCCCATTTTGACCGCCTGCTGACGGGCGATTACTGGATTGAAGCGCGGATGATGGTGCAGGCGCAGCTTATGCGCAATAACGAAAATCATGTTGCCCGCAGCGCCGACGCCCTCAACGATGTGGTTATCAGCCGCAGCACCGTGACCAGCACCGTCCGGCTGGAAATGTACATCGACCAGGACTGGGCCACCACCTACAACGCCGACGCCCTGATTATCGCCACGCCCACCGGCTCAACTGCCTATGCGCTGGCCACAGGCGGGCCGATTCTGCCGCCGGAACTGCTCAATATTCTGGTGGTGCCGGTAGCGCCGCATCTCAGCATGGATCGTCCGATTGTGCTGTCGCAGGGGGCGGTCGTCGATGTCATTCCGATTAACGGGCGCAGCGATGTCGTCGTCAGCCTGGATGGGCGCATGATGTGGGAATTATCCGACGGGGACCGGGTGCGGGTGCAGGCCAGCGACAACGTCAGCCGCTTTGTGCGCATGCGCAGCCGCAATTATTTTTATCGTTCGCTGCTGGACCGGCTGGAGCCGCGTATTCCCGTGCCTTCCCGCCCAAAATGGAATGAAAGAAACACGTAAAAAAGCGTTGACCGCCGGTGGTAATAACCGGATTCTCATCATTTTGCATCACAATAGAGAGGTTGGCGTTTAAAAAACAGGAAGCCCGATGTCAGAACAATCCATGATTGAAGAAGTCACTTATTGCGAGGTGCACCCGGACCGCGAAACCGGCCTTCGCTGTAATAAATGCAACCGCTACATGTGCGCAGATTGTGCCGTGCCGACACCGATCGGTTACCGCTGCCGCCAGTGTGTGCGCGAACATGAAGATAAATTCTTTACGGGCACTACTGTCGATTATCTGATCGTGTTCGCTGTCGCTGCTGTTATTACCGGGCTGGGCTATCTGGGCCTCAGTCTGACCGGCATTGGCCGCTTTCTGCTGTTCATCATCTTTCTGTCTATCCCGGTGGGCGGCGCAGTGGGCGAGGCGGCGCTGCGGCTGACAGGACGGCGGCGCGGGCGGTATTCCGGTTATGTGGCGGCGGCAGGCGCGCTGGTCGGCGCGTTCGCACCCGGCCTTATCCTGGCTGGCCAGTTGGTTCTGGCCCCGACGCTGCTGGTCTATGCCGGGATTGTCGCCTTCACCGCCTATGGTCGCTTCCGCCTGAGAATCTAGGGAAACGGGAACAGGTTTTGCTGGTTAGAATAAACAGGGGCACTGCCCCGCTGAAAAATGGAAGCTAAACACGCTTTATAGCTGATCCGGGAGTTATCTCTCTTATGCTGGAAGAACTGCGCATTCAAAACTTCGCCATTATCGACCAACTCGATCTGCGGTTCGCGCCGGGGTTCAACGTCATCACCGGCGAAACCGGCGCGGGCAAGTCGATCATGATTGACGCGCTCGAACTGCTGCTGGGCGGCAAGAGTGACAGTGCCTTTGTACGCGCCGGGGCAGATCGCGCACTGGTCGAAGGGGTCTTTACGCTGGATGCGCGTGCGCAGGCCATTCTGCTGCCGATCCTCGAACGCGAATCCCTGCTGGAAGACGGCAGCGCGGATTTTATCGTGCTGACGCGGGAAATTCGCGATTCCGGGCGCTCGATGGCCCGTGTCAACGGCATAACCGTACGGGTGGAAATCCTGCGGGAGATTGGCGAAATTCTGGTCGATGTGCACGGCCAGAGCGAGCACCTGTCGCTGCTGAAGGCGGGCACCCATATCGACCTGCTGGATCGTTATGCTGACCTGCTGGAAATGCGGGCGGCGATGGAAGTGATGGTCGAGCGAGTCAGCCACACCCGCCGCGAAATGCGCCGCCTGCAGGAAGATGAGGACGCGCTCAAACGCCGGGCGGAACGGCTGCGCCATGAAGTGGAGGAGATCGAAGCCGCCAACCTGAAACCGGGCGAGGATGACGAACTGCGCGCAGAACGCAACCGCCTGGGCAACAGCGAACAACTGGCCACCCTCAGCGGCGAGGCCATCATGCTGCTGATGGGCGATGAACGGGCCGACGGGCAGGATGGCGCGGTGGATCTGTTAATGCGCGCCGCGCTGCTGCTGGGCAAGCTGGCCCGCATCGACACCGACATGAACGAACAGGCGGAAATGGCTGACGTGCTCAGCCAGCAGGCGCAGGAACTGGCCCTCACGCTGGAAAGTTATATCGAATCGGTGGAGCATAACCCGCAGCGGCTGGACGAGGTGGAAGAACGGCTGGAAGCGATCAACATGCTGCGGCGGCGTTATGGCGCCACGATTGAAGCCGTTGTCGAATATGGTGAGCGTGCCCGCGCCGAACTGGACAGTATCGAACACAGCGAGGAACGGCTGGAAGAACTGCGCGCCGAGGAAACCAAGCTGCTGACGTATATCGGCGAGATGGGCCAGAAGATCAGCAAATTCCGCCAGCAGTTTGGCCAGCGCCTCAGCGAACACGTCATCAAGGAACTGGCCGACCTGCGCATGGAAGCGACCCGCTTTGAGGTCGATATCACCTATCAGGACGACCCCGAAGGCTGCTTTGTGGATGGGCGGCGGGTGGCTTTTTCCGCCACTGGCATCGACCAGGTGGAATTTATGATGAGCGCCAACCCCGGCGAACCGCTGCGCCCGCTGGCGAAGGTGGCGTCCGGCGGCGAAACCGCCCGTATCATGCTGGCTCTCAAGCGGGTGCTGTCGCAGGCGGATCATACTCCGACGCTGATCTTTGATGAAATCGACCAGGGCATCGGCGGGCGCGTGGGTGCCGTCGTGGGCGAAAAGCTCTGGTCGCTGACCAGCAATCATCAGGTGCTGGTGGTGACGCATCTGGCGCAGTTGGCCGGGTTTGCCGACCAGCATTTTAAGGTGCAGAAATTCATCACCGGCGAACGTGTCAAAACCGATGTATACGCGCTGGAGGAAGCGGCGCGGGTCGAGGAACTGGCGGAGATGCTGGGCGCAACAGGCGACAGTGGCAGCCAGACCGCCCGCGATATTCTGTCAGAATCGGAAACGCGCAAGCAGGCCGTCCAGAAAGCCATGAACGCCCGCAAAAAAGGCGTGAAATCCGGCCCGCCCCCCACCGAACAGGAACAGCAGCCGCTGCTGTAGCCTCGCGCTGTGAGCTTCCCTGCCCTGGCTGTTAGCCGCGTGGTTTTAGCGGTAGGTTTTGGATTCTACCCCGCGCACCCGCCCAGGAAAGCGCGCCAGTCCAGGCCGATGATCTGATCGCTGACGGCCACCCGCAGCATGCCATCGGCCCCCAGGCTGTGCCAGGCGCGTGCCCGGTCGCTGCCAAAAATCTGTGTGATGCCGCACACGCCGCCGGTGCCCTTTTGCAGCGCCGCGATATGCCCGTGATTGCTCGTCAGCAGCAGCACATCGCCATAATCTGCCAGCTCCATCAGCCCGGCAAAATCCTCGCCCAACTGCACCTGCCACTTCAGCGCCCGGTTTGGGTCATAGGCGTGCATCACCTGCCCGTCGTACAGATACAGTTCGTTATCTGTGGTGTACAGCAGCGCGCCGCTGCCCGTCATCGCGGGCGCATCTTCCATGTCCAGCGCCCAGGAACCATCCGCCAGCACCGCCCACAACCCACCGACGGTATAGGCCCGCAGTTCGCCATTAGGCGCGCTGTCCAGGCTGCCCGGGGCACGAAGCTGCGCCTCATCCAGCAGTTGGCCCGCCGGCGAAATCGTCAGCAGTTGGTTGGTGCGCGTCACCAGACCGATCACCTGGGCAGCGGCCTGTGCCCGCACCAGCGGCGGTACATCCTCAAGCTGCCACTGCACCGCCTGACGATCCGGTCCGAAGGCGACCAGCGCATTCTGAGGTGTGCGGAAAAGCAGCAGATCAGTCTGGATCAGCACCGGTTCCGCCAGCGCCACGCCAGTTTCCCAGCGATCCGACAGCGTGCCGTCAAGGTTGACATACTGCATGATGCCATCGGCATAGGTCAGCAGCGGGCGGCCTTCGTGCTGGCTGATGGCCACCGCCGGGCGTTCCAGGTTGATGCGCCACAGCGAACGGCCATCGGGCGTCACGCGGCCCAGCCGGTTGGCATCCAGATACAGCAGGCTGTGATCGTCCAGTTCCAGCAGCGGGGCAGCAGGCCCGGATTCATCGGCCAGATCGAGCCGCCAGCGGAAAGCCGAATGCAGCCATGCCTGCGCGTTGCGCACCGCTTTGGCTGGCTGCCGAAAGCCATCCACCACCGGTTCATTCCAGCTATAGCCCGGGCCGGGCGAGGTGCCATCGGTGGCGCGCACTTCAAAATGCACATGCGGGGCCGGGCGCACATTGCCGACCGCGCCGATCACATCGCCAGCCCGCACACAACTCTGCTGCGGCGGGAACCGGATCGCTTCGGTTTCCATCATGTGGCCGTACTGCGTATACAGCAGGCTGCCATCCGGGAAGGTGTGCTCCACAATGACCACGCCGCCATCGCGGCCCCAGCCCGTCGCGGAGGAATAGGTGACGCGGCCGCTGCCCGCCGCCATCACCGGCAGGCCGATGCCATAATTTTCTGCGCCGCGCCCGGCGGTCCAGTCTTCGCCGGTGTGATAACGTCCCTGATGGCGCGGGCTGGGCGCGCCGAAATCCTGCGCCAGCCGGAACACCTGCGTATCCACCGGGTAGCTGAGGCTGTCCGCCACGCCGCACTGCTGCGCCGCCACCAGCCGCACGCCGGAAAGCGCAGCCAGCAGGCACAGAATCAGCAAATTATGAACAGGCAGAACCGGGCGCACGAATTACCAGTCCTCATCCGCCACCTTCTCGCGGCGGCGATCACGGGGGTAAAAGCGAAGATGCTCGCCCATAAACTGGTGATGATCGCTTTCGTCATAGCGGATGCTGCGCATAATCACGCGCCGGTCTGGCGAGGCCACCAGCACCACATCAGATTCAATCATGCGGCCCGGGTACATCACCATGCCAGACCCAATGCGGACATTGTGCCCGATGCCGCTGCCCAGCACGATCTGGCCGACAGGCTGGAGTTCACCCTGGTTGTTGACAGCACGAATCGGCTTCTGTTCCACCAGGCTGAAATCGGTAAAGGTGCTGCCCGCGCCGACAAAGCTGCGGCGGCCAATCACGCACATCTGCAGACAGGTATTCTGGGCGATGATGGTATTTTCCATCACGGCGGTCAGGTACAGCGCGGTCCGGAACGGCAGAAAACAGCCATCCGCCACCGTGCTCATCATCAGCACACAGCCATCATCCACCGTGACGTTGTTGCCGATGGTGCAGTTGTCGATCATCACGCCCGGCCCGATGGTACAGTTCTCGCCAATTTCCGCCGGGCCGGTAATAATCGCCGTTGGGTGAATGACGGTGCCGCGCCCCACCTTTACGGCGGCGGACGAACTGAGCACCTGCTTCATTTCCAGCATGGCCTGCCACAGCAGCCGCAGGGCAAAGAAGTTGTGCTGGTCCACGCGGTCATCAAAGCGGCTGGCCCGGCTGAACACGCCAAAGATAATGCTGGCGAAGTACACATGCACCCAGCTTTCGATGGATACCGCCGCCCGTGCCGGCAGATAGTGGGTCAGGTCGCCCTGTTCCATCGTCATAAAATCCGGCACGCTGTAAAAGCCTTTTTCGCGCGCGCCAAACGGAATGATGATCGGTTCCGGGTCGGGTTCATAGCCGTTGGGCAGATACCACAGGTCCATCAGATAGATGTCGCTGCCATCCGGGGTGGTGGCTTCTTCAAAGACGCTGGACAGCGGCAGCACATACGTCTTGACCGCCTTGTCATCGGCGGGCAGCGCCGCGCGGCAGGCCCGCCTGGTGCGTTTGGCCCGTTCCCAGAAGTACGTCAGAAATTCGATGTCAAACCACAGGCTGTCGCAGTAGACGATGGCCGGTTCCTGAATGCGCGTGATGTCGCTGCGGCTGTGCAGCGGCTCGCCCAGCACCATGCCCTGGGGGAACAGCGCCGAAAACAGGTCTTCATGATGAATCTTGAGTTCCTTCAGGCCAATCGTCAGATGGCTGGCCGGCTCGTTGAAAGGGGGGATATGCCGTTCGTCTTCAATCACATAACGGTAAATCGGTTTCTGTTTAGGAGGCATCGGCATTAACCATGATTCAGAAACTCGCGCACAGTTTTATGGAAACGCTTTGGCTCGTCGATCATCGGGAAATGGCCGGAACGCTCGAACCAGGCAATCTCGCTGTGCGCTGCGGTCTTTTTGAGCAGCCTGGACTGGTTGGGGTGGACGATAAGATCGCGCGCGCCATAAATGCCCAGAATCGGCATTTGCAGTTCCTGCATGCGCGGGCGCAGGTCGGTCTGCCGCAGTGTGCCGATACTCTCGAAGAAGGCGCTCCCGGTCAGATTTTTCAGGTCGGCGTCCATCATCCGGCCCAGCTTGCGGCCATCGCTGGCCAGCAGATAGGCATAGCCGCGCATAAACACGCGCAGGCCCCGCAGAAAGACCGTAAACAGAAACGGCATCGACTTCGACAGCCCGACCCAGCCTTCAAAGCTGGCCATTTTGAGCAGCAGGCTGAGCGAGGTACCCTGGATAGGCGACCCCACGACGATGACCTTGACCACTTTTTCTGGCTGCTGGATGCCCGTCCCCAGCGACACGGTGCCGCCCATCGAATGGCCCACCAGCGGCGCTTTGGGGATGCCCAGGCGGTCCATAAACTGATTCACCAGGGTGACGAAGTTATCCACCGAAAAATCCGCCCCCTGGTCGCCCGATTCGCCAAAACCCCAGAAATCCAGCGCGTAGGTACGGAATTCCTTGCCCAGTTCCAGAATGGTGCTGTGCCACAACGCCCACGACCCCAGCCAGCCATGTAATAAAAGAACAGGGCGTCCGCGGCCATGCGCCTCGTAATGGACAATGCCCTGTTCGGTTACCAGCGTTGCCACAATCTTCTAGTCCCTGTGCAGGCGAAGCAGAATGAAAGTGCCGGCGCGGCTAACTTTCCATTTCCTCGAGAATCGAATACAGCAGTTCAAGCAGGACATTCTTGACGCTTTCCTTGTCCTTGGCGACACAGGGCAGCAGCTTGACGTTCTCCTCGATCCGCAGGGCAATGCGCAGGTCGTCTGCGGCCCAGGCATCGGGATGATCCTGCTTGTTCGCGGCGACCACATAAGGCGTGTTGGCATAGGCACGGAACGTTTCGAGGATACTCTTGGCCTCGCGGAAGGTTTCGGGCTTGGCGCTGTCCACCATCACCACAAAACCGAGCATCCCTTCGGCCAGAATTTCCCACATGAAATCGAAGCGGCGCTGCCCCGGCGTGCCGAACAGATACAGCACCAGGTCATCATCCACCGTGATACGGCCAAAGTCCATCGCGACTGTGGTCTGTTCCTTTTCGATGGATTCCGCAGTATCCGGGGTAATGCCCCGTTCTGTCGAGACCACCTCGATTTCGCTGATCGAGCGGATAAATTCCGTCTTGCCCGAACTGAACGGCCCGGTGATCACCATTTTCACAGTTTGCATAAGCGCTCTTCCAGTTTGGACTAGATAGACTTGATCTTGTCGATAAGTTTATTGACGACGTTCTTCTGAACCTGCGGCGGGCGGGATGCTGTTCTTGGCCGGGACTGGATCGCGCCAGTCGCTTCCATACCCGGTGGCTTGATCATCTCCACCAGGCCCGCCTGCTCCAGGCCATAGACAATGCGCCGGATTTCAATATCCGACATATTGTTGGCTTTGGCAATTTGCCGGATCGTATTTTTCGGGTTGACGAAGGAAACCACCCGCCATTCTTCCACACTCAGATGAATCCCCCGGAATTTTTCCCTGGGATTCTCCGGGAATTTCAGCGCATAGTCGAGATTAGGCAGATGTTCAACCAGCTTCTCGGCTTCCTTAATGCGCCGCGATCCTTCAATAATAACATTTTCCAGGTCGATAGGGACCAGGATACGATCATTGCCGGGCATTTTGCCATCGTCAAAGCGAAACGGCCCTTCGCCCCACGTCAGCAGGTTATACACCACATCCAGCGTGTGCTGCTTGATGCTGGCCACAATGTCGTTCTGGCTGACGTAATTGGCATTAATCAACAGCATCGCCAGGGCTTTGTCGGTGGCGGTCTTTGCCCGTTCCTTGATAATCCGCGCCTGCTCATCTGTCAGTTTGCCCGCTTTGTTCAGCACTGAGACCAGATTGCCATCCTGCGAATCCATCACCGCAAAGATGAGTTTGCCGGCATTAAAGGACACACTGGCACGCGCCGCGCCGGGCGCCATCTTGTCCTGGCCCATAGCATCCTTCTCGCCGGTTCTGACACCGTCGAATATGGTCAGGGTCCCAGTCTTGCGGGCCAGGTTAATCAGATTCAGCAGCTGTGTCGTGCTAAAATCTCGAATATTGCCTTGTAAAGGCATCTAACAGGTCCTCCGCATAGATTAGGTTGTGCAGGCAGTCTGATCGCGGATTTTGGGTGCACCAACGATGTTTTGATTATAGCCAGCGCCTATAAGCGAGTCAACTTAAGTGAATCAGCCTGACTTTCCCGTACAAAATCGACTATCCTGCCAGTACAATCAGTATTGTGTCAATTCTATAAGGAACTGCCCTGATGCACCACCGCATGCTTTTCCTGCTGCTGTCTGGCTGGCTGCTGCTGACGGGGCCAGCCCCAGCATCTGACATTCATCATACCGCCAATTCATGGCCAGCAAACCTTGAGAATCAACCGGCAGACGACACGACGATGATCGGGCCGGAGGACTACCCGCCGGGCGTCAACCCGCTGACCGGCCTGCCTGTCGAGGACCCAGCTATCCTGCTGCGCAACCCGATCATCGCCAAAGTATCCAATGCGCCGCCGCTGGTGCGCCCCCAGGCGGGCATCGGAGCGGCAGACCTTGTGTACGAACATTATGCCGAAGGCGGCCTGACGCGCTTTTCGGCCATCTTCTATGGGGAAATGCCGCAGCGCGTCGGCTCGATCCGCAGTGCGCGCCTGATCGATTATGAACTGATGCCCATGTACCAGGGCCTGCTGGCTTTTTCCGGTGCCAGCATCGGCGTGGAAGAACGGCTGAACGGGTCTGAATTTGCAGACCGGCTGTATAAGGGGGTGCTGTTTGGCCTGCCTTACTACTGGCGCGACGAGAGTATCCCGGTGCCGCACAATATGTTTACCAATGTGGCGGCGCTGCAGGATCGCGCCGATGCCGGCGGCGTGGCCTTCGTGCCGGACCTGCACGGCATGACCTTTCAGGAAACGCCGCCGCCAGACAGCGCGGGCGCGGGCAGCTTTATCGACATCCGCTACCGGGCGACGCGGGTGCGCTGGGAATATGACACCTCCACCGGCCAGTATCATCGCTTTGCCGATGGCCTGGGCCATTACGACGCCAACACCCTGGAACAGATCACGGCGGATAACGTGGTGATTATCTATGCTGACCACACCTTTACCGATATTGTCGAAAGCGAATTTCAGGGCAGCGTCAGCTACAGCATTGAAATTAAGCTGTGGTTCGAGGGTGATGCCGTGCTGTTCCGCGATGGCCAGCAGTACCCGGCCCGCTGGCTGCGCCCCACCCGCGAGGATTTGCTCAGCCTGCGCACGCCAGAGGGCGACTTTCTGCCGCTGAAGCCGGGCCGCACCTGGTTCCAGGTGATGCGCCCGCCAGAACAGCAGACCCCGGCGGAGGAGTGGCTTCAGGTCGAATAATCCCCCGCCAGCCCGAAAAACAACAAACTGCTGAGCACTTCTGGCGATTTCCGTTATACTAGGGGCAGCAGTTGGACCGGTACAGGGAGAACTATGGCCGCATACCAGTCGATGCAGCAGGGCATACAGGCGATTCAGACAGGCAACCGGGAGGAAGGCGAACGGCTGCTGCGCTATGCGCTGGCAGACTCATCGCTGAAGGGCCGCCTGCGCGCCACTGCGCTCAACTGGCTGGGGGAGATTGTGACAGAGCGTGACGAGAAGATTCGCTGCTTTACCGCCGCGCTCGAAGCGGACCCGACCAACGAATTTGCCGAAGATCGCCTGGCCGAACTGCTGAATCCACCCAGAACCGCGACACCGCCGCCG
>CAZQIY010000038.1:0-8510 GCA_964593565.1 uncultured Anaerolineaceae bacterium | reverse complement strand
CACCGCCGCCGCCCAGCACGCTGCCCGGTCAGAACCGCCCGCCTCAGCAGCAGACTCCGCCGCCCCCACCGCCCACCACACTGCCCGGCGAGGCCGAAGCCCTGATCGCGCCGCCGCCGCCCGCGCCGGTCTATGCGCCCCCGGGCACCTATCGCCCCACCACCTCAAAGCCAGTCACCCAGCCACAGCCCGCCACGCGCAGCACCTATGAGGTGGTTGGCGTGCTGGATGGCCCCAACGGGCCGGGGTCGGGGTTCTTCCTGACGACGGAAGGCATCGTGGCGACCACCCGCTTCGTCGTCGGGGCCAGGGAAAGCATGACGGTCGAACTGGAACCGGGCAGCCGCCATGTGGCCCCGGTGGTCCGTTCGTTCCCGGAACTGGATGTGGCGCTGCTGCGCACCGATCAGCAGGTCGCCAGCGTGATGTCGATGTCGCCGTTCGACCAGATCGCGGAAAATACGCCCCTCATCATCACACCCTACCGGCGCGACAAGGTCTATGGCAGGCGGCGTGAAACCGGACGGACCATGCCGGCGCATCTGTTCCCGACGGATATCGCCCAACTGCCGGATGCCGGGGGCGGGCCGGTGCTCAATGACCGGCAGGATGTGGTCGGCATGATTACGCGCAATATCAGCAGTTCCTATGCCTATGTTTATGGGGTGAACATCGCGGCGGTGCGCCGCTGTCTGGAAATTTACCAGTACGAACTGCGCAGCGTGCAGGATCGCCTGTACTGCACAAGCTGTGGCTATGCCAGCGCGGCGGCGACGGTAGGCGGCTTTTACTGCGAATCGTGCGGCACCGTGATGCCCCACGCCCGCAGCCAGACCCGCGCCCAGACCCCGCACATGGCATCGTTTTATGGCGAGAATACCGGGCCTGCCTGTACCCACTGTGGCGCGCGGGCAGGGTTTTATGATGGCCTGTGCCTGCGCTGTGGCTATGCAGGCGACCCCAACCGGGCCACACGCCTATAGGGAGGCATGAAATTATGGCTTTTCAGCGGCAATCCCCCAACCAGTCCCCCGGCGAAGCCCTGTCGCGCTATGCCGCGATGGTGCAGCAGGTGCTGGTGTCTATCGGCATCGACCCTGACCAGTCCCGCCTGAACGTAGACAGCGGCTACGGCTGGAACTTCCGCTATGGGTCCGCCATTATCGAGGTCTACATCCACCGCAGCGAGGAAGGCAGCTATTTTCAGGTGCTGTCGCCCATCATGCACCTGCCCCAGGCCGGGCTGCTGCCGCTGTACCGCCGCATGCTGGAACTCAACCTTCAGCTTACCCATGCCGCGCTGGGGGTCTACAGCGACACCGTCTATATCTTCAGCGAACGCCCGCTGGAGGCGCTCGACCCGGTAGAAGTCAGCAGCACGATTTCGCGGGTGGCCTCTTATGCCGACGACCTGGATAACAAGCTGGTCGCGGAATTTGGCGGGCGGCTGTACGCGCGCGGCTGATATGCAGCCACACCCTCAGCCTTTTATCCCCCCGCGCCATATCGTTGCTGCCAGCGCCCTGACCGTGAATGCCGAGGGGCATGTTCTGCTGGTCAAAACGCATAAGCGCGGCTGGGAGATTCCGGGCGGTCAGGTGGAAATTGGTGAATCCCTGATCCAGGCCGTTATCCGGGAGACACAGGAAGAATCCGGCGTGAGCATCCGGGTTGGCCCATTGGGCATCGTACAATCCAACCTGACCCGAGGGATCGTCATCATGAGCTTTCTGGCAGAATACGCTGCTGGCGAACTCACCCCCAGCCCGGAAACACCTGATGTATGCTGGGCTGCGCGTGATGAGGCGCTGGCGATGATTACGCACCCTGCCATACAGGATCGTGTCCGTTTTCTGCTGGCGTTTGATGGACGGGTGACCTACCACACCTATTATCTTGACCCCTATAAAACCATCAGCCACCACACCATCTGAAATGACGACTCAGCCCGGTTTACGCCGCAGCAGGCGGCGCAAACTGCCGATCAGGCCCTGCGCATAGCCGCCCAGGGCGATCAGCGCCGCCACCAGCAAACCCTGGCTAAAGATCGTATCCGGCCCGCTGAAGTACAGAAACGGGCTGCTCATCGAGCCGACCAGGTACTGATCGAACGAGAACCAGATAAACAGGAACAGAATCACCGCCGTCAGCGGCGCGGCCAGCCATGCCCCCAGCCGGAACGTGCCCGCCAGCGCGAACCCCAGCGCAAGCCCCAGCCCGCCCAGCAGCAGCGGCACCACCTCCAGCGTTGGCAGCGCCAGATACAGCAGCAGCCACGCATACACCGCCCACACCAGCGCGCCCGCCAGCGTGCCCAGAATCACCCCGGCCAGCAGGCGCATCCAGGACGGCCAGAAGCCGCGCAGCCGCAGCGGAAATTCCCCGGCCAGCAGCACGACAAACCCCACGAACAGGCCAAAGGTGATGCCGGTGGACAGCGTGCGCCCCAGCTTTTCGTTGAGCAGAATCGCCGGGCCGGAAAGATTGATCCACGCATACAGGCTCATGGCCGCGAAGCCGCCCAGAAAGCCAAAGACAAACCGCCGCACAATGCCCATCGGGTCATCGCTCAGCCGCCGCCACGTGTTATCCAGCCACGCATACAGCCGCGCCTGCGAACTGACAATCGACGGCAGCGATGGCGCTTCGTCGCGCACGAACGCCAGTGCGCGCAGTGCCCGGCGGCTGCCTTTGCGCTGCTGCGCCGCCAGGTAGCTGATGGCATGCAGCGAGCGAATGCGGCCAATAGCGCGGGCGGCCTGTTCCGCCACAGCGGGCGCTTCCGCATCCAGCGCCGTGACCGCCAGCAGTTCGTCAATGTCGGCCGAGAAAATGCGGTCGCGCCAGTCCCAGGGGCTGCGCTTGGGGTGGTTGATCCGGGCGCGGGTGGTCAGCACGCGCACCGCCGCCAGTCGGGCCGCTTCGTTGGTTTCCACCTGCAGCGCCTGTGCCACTGCCGACGGGATGCGCATCTGGCTGCTGTCGGTCAGGTGTTCCAGCCGCAGAATGGCCCGCACCCGCGCCGGGGCGTTATCGCTGCGGATGGCGTGCAGCGCGACCCAGCGGCGGCCTTCATCGTTCAGGCGGTCCCACCACAAATCAGTCTGGTAATCATATTCCAGCGCGCCGCGCAGCAGCATCTGCGCGCCTGCTTCGTCCAGAGTCAGGCCAAATTCGTTGGCACGGGCATAATAATCGCACACCAGCATAAAATGAGTGACGCCCATCAGAAAGCGGCCCTGTCCATGTGCCCAGGCGCGCCGCGCCCGCTGGTACAGGTCCACTGCTTCCTGCCTGGCCATCTGGTCCGGTGTCAGCAGCGGCATGACCTCGCTCAGGTCCACCGTACTGCCAGAGCCGCTGTCGTCGTCGCCTTCCGGCAGAGTCTGGATACCGGGGACGCTCTGGACGGCCGACACCGGGGCCAGCACCTGCTCCATTTCCTCCATCAACTGCATCACGCTGTCCGGGCGCATGCCGGGGTTGAGGGCTGTACCGCGCCGCAGCACAGGCGTCAGGCTTTCCGGCAGATGCGGGCGCAGCGTGCCCAGGGCGGGCAGATCTTCCTGAAACTGAAGCTGCTTGATCGCCAGCGAGGTGGTCGCGTCAAAGGGCAGTTCGCCCGTCAGCAGGTGGAACAGCAGAATGGTAAAGCTGTAAATATCCGCCCGATAATCGAGCGCTTCCTCCGTCAATTGTTCCGGGGCCATATACAGCAGCGTGCCATAGCCGGGATTGGCGGCGCGGCCTTCCGGGCCGACCACTGTCGCCAGCCCGAAATCCGCCAGATAAGGCGACTGGTTGCTGTCCAGCAGGATATTCGAGGGTTTAATATCCAGGTGGATGACATGGCTGCTGTGGGCATAATCGAGCGCGCTGGCGACCGACCGCCCAATGCGCAGCGCTTCCGGGATCGACAGCGGCCCCTCTGTCAGCAGCGCCTCCAGCGATCCGCCGGTCACAAAGCGCATAACGATATAAAGCTGGTTGTCGAAATCGCCAAAATCGTAGATTGGCAGGATATGCGGATGTTCCAGCCGGGCGATGGTTTTGGCTTCCCGCTCGAACAGCGCCAGCGGGTTGGCTTCGGCGGCCAGGCCGCGCGCCACCGTCTTGATTGCGACGGTGCGGTTGAGGCGATTATCGCGGGCCGACCACACATCGGCCATGCCCCCGCGTCCGATATGCTCCACTACGGTATACTGACCGATCTGTGCACCGACATCCATATCACAATCCTGTTATGACTCTGCTCCCTCCATTATAGAACGGCGCGCAGCAGGGGCAAACAACTGCTGCGGCATCATGCAGATACGCTCTGGATTTCCACCAGATGCAAGCATACACTGGAACAATTCGCTATGCTTACCCGAAAACAAGTTGAATAGAAGAAATCATTAGCCCATGCCTCTCAACCGTATCCTGATCCTTCTGATGAGCACCCTGCTGATCGTGCTGGCCGGGCCTGTAGGCGCACAGGAAGCCGACACGACGCTTGATCCCTGGTCGCTGGCGCGGCGTCTGCTGGGGTACGAGGCGGATTTCGCCATCCCCCCGCCCACGCCGCTGTACAGCCTGGGCGACGGTGCCGAATTCTGGGTGGGCAAGGCCACCGCAGACACCCCCACCCGCATCACGGCGCGGCTGGCAGCGGCCACCACGCGGGTGTACCTGTGGGTTGAGGAGGGCCTGAGCTATAACAGCAGCGCCATGCAGTCGATGGCCCAGCAGATCGACCAGACCTTCGGGGCGCTGCGCCTGCGCTCCAATTACGGCCAGCCCTCGATCATCCCCTTTGTCGGCGCCGTGCCGGACCCGACCAGCCTGCTGCCGGTGCCGGATGTGGACGCGGACCCGCACCTGTTCATTCTCTATGCCAGCGACCTGGGCCAGCAGGCCTACATCTTCAATCCCTATGACAGCCTGCCCACAGAAATCGCGCCGGGCGGCTACAGCAACCAGCACGAACTGATCGCCATCAACGCCTCGATGTTCCCCAATGCCCCGCTGGATAACGCCGGCTATCTGACGATCCTCACCCAGGCCATGTACGAACTGCTGGCCTACCAGCACACCCCGGATCAGGATCAATGGCTGAAGGAGGCGCTGGGCACGCTGTTTACCCGCCTGCTGGAACTGCCGCAGATTCGCCCGAACGCGGCCACCAGCTTTGTGCAGCTTCCCAATAACATGCTCACCGCGCCCCTCAGCAGCACCGGCAGCGACGCCACCGAAGGCGGCCAGCAGGTCTTTCTGGATTACATGCTCCAGCGCTTTGGCTTCCAACTGGTCCAGAACCTGTTTCAGCAGCCCGGGCCGGGATTGCAGCCGCTGGATGCCGCCCTGCAGGCCACCGGCAGCATCGACCCGATCACGGGCGAGGTAGCCACCGCCAACCAGCTTTTCGCGGATTTTGTCGCCGCCAATATCACCAGTTACGTGGTGGATCAGTTATTTGGCGATGGTCGTTATCTGCATCAGGCCGCCGCCCTGCCAGAAACCACCCCGCCGGCGGGCTTTATCTTTGATGGCAGCCTCAACGGCAGCCTGCAGGATTTGGCGGTGGTGCAGTATGGCACCCGGTATATCTATGTGGCCCACCCGCAGCCTTCGACCTTTACCTTCAGCTTTGAGGGCCAGCCGACCACGCCGCTGCTGCGTCTGCCGCCGGATGCCGACCCGGAGAATCGCTTTTACTGGTCCGGGCGCGGCCAGAATCAGGATGTGATGCTGACGCGGGCCTTTGACCTGCGCGATACGGATTCCGCCACGCTGACCTTCGATCTGTGGTACGACCTGCCCCCGGCGCGTAATTATGCTTATGTGGCTGTGTCGGTGGATGAGGGGGCCACCTGGGACCTGCTGGCCGGGGACCTGAGCAGCACGCAGAACCGCTTCGGGCTGGCCTATGGGCCGGGCTATACCGGCATCAGCAGCCATCAGGACCCGACCCCGTTTCCTATCATCGGCGTGGTGCTGGATACGGACGGCCTGACCGTCATGGAAATAGCGCCGGACGGCCCCGCCAGCCAGAGCGACCTGCAGGCCGGGGATGTGATTATCGGCTATGACGGCCGTACCTGGCCGGGCGTGGCCGATGTGATCGGGCTGCTGGAAAATTACGACCCCGGCGATACGCTGGATCTGTTCGTGCGGCGCGGGCAGGAGCAGTTAAGCATCCCGGTGGTGCTGGGGGCGCACCCGACCCGCGTAAAGCTGCCCGCCCCGGAGTGGGTGACACAGGAGATTGACCTGTCCGCCTATGCCGGGCAGGAAATTCTGCTGCGCTTTGAATACATCAGCCAGGCACAGGGCGGCGGCTTTGGCGCGGCGGTGGATAACATCGCCATCCCCGAAATTGATTACCTGGACGATGCCGAAACCAGCAGCGACTGGACCCTGCACGGCTGGCAGCAGGTCAGCAATCAGGTACCGCAGAACTTCCTTGTGCAGTACATTTCATCCGGCACAGAGCAGCGCCTGCCGCGCGTGCGCCAGTTGATCGGGCCGGAAGACGACGCCACCAGCGGCGAATGGCGCTTCAACCTGGAACCGGGGGAGATTGTCGCCTTTACCATCTCCGGTCTTAACGACGACACCCTGCTGCCGGCGCAGTTCAGCTTTGCCCTGGCGGATGTTTCGGCAGAACAGCGCGATTTTTAGCCGGTGCTCAGCGTGCGCCGCAGGCTTGCAGGCAGGCCTGCATGTGCCCGCGTGCTTCTGCGGCGATGATGCAGCACTGCTCGACGGTGTAATCCTTCGCGCCGATGATTTCCAGATCCACCGGCCCGGTATAGCCGTTTTCGTGCAGCACGCGGATATAGCCCACAAGGTCAATATCGCCGCGCCCGTTGGCCTGATCTTCTGGCTTGCCCGGCCCCTGCTGGCGGCCCTTGCAGTCGCGGATATGCACATGCTTCACCCGCGAAATCACCGCCGCAATCGCCTCTACCGGGTTTTCGCCGGCGCGGTAAATGTGCGACGGGTCCATGTCGATGCCAAACGCGGGGGAGCTGATCGCTTCCATCACCTTAAGCGTGGTTGGCGTGTTGTAGATGGCCGCGCCCACATGCGCCTTAACACACAGGGTCACGCCGTATGTTTCCGCCATCGTCACCAGCACGCCCAGCTCATCAATCGCCTGCTGCAGCGTGGAGGGATCATCGGTTTTGCCGCCCGGCCCACAGTTGATAATGGGGATGCCCGCCTCTGCGGCGGCCTGCATGGCCTTTTCCATCACCGCCGGGTCGCGCCGGGGCTGTTCCATCGCCAGCAGTTCAAGCTCGTAATCCTGCGCAAGCTGCCGGATATTCGGCACGATTTCCTGCCAGTTGTCGAGGACCAGATGTTCGCTCATGTTGTCGATGGCGGAAACTTCGATGCCATCGTATCCCGCCATCTTAATATACTGGAAGGCCGTTGCCATGTCGTGCCCCCCAAACAGAACCGAATTTGCGCCTAATTTCATCACCGGTCTCCTTAAAATTTTCCTCAAAAAACCAGGGTCGGGCTGTGTACGATTCGCTAAAACACGCGGCTCAGCGCCTTGCGCACATCCTCCTGCAGCGGCTTTTTCGCCAGCGAATTGGGCCAGATCACTACCGGGCTGGCCTTGAGCACCACCGCGCTGAGGTTCTGAAACTGGCGGATAAACGCCCGCGCATCCCGAAAGCCCCGGCGCACAAAATAATCTTCCATCCTGCGTTCGGCCTGCATCCGCAGGGCAGCGGCGGCTTCGGTCAGATGCTGGTCGGCGGCCCCCGGCGCATAAATCACCAGCACATTCATCACCCCGGCGGGCATCTGCCCCACTTTATCACAGAGCGATTCCATCAGCCGGGGGCTGATCTGCGCATCCAGCCGGGGCCGCGTCACCTCAACATTAAACGGCGTGTGGGTGCGAAACATCACGGAAAAATCCGGCGTGCGCCCTCCGCTGGCCGCCAGCTTTTCGTAAGCCACTTCGAACTGTCGATTTTCCAGCAGCAGATAGGCTGTTTCCAGTTCGCAGCGCAGGTCCAGCAGCTTATCCGCATCCTTTGCCAGCCGCGCCTTTTTGCGAATTTTGTTGGCATGATGTTCTGCAAACGCCCGAAAACGCCGCGACGCCGTGACCCATTCCCGAAAGGCCGTGCTGAGGCTGTGGTTTCTGCCTTCAAAAACCTGCTGTACCAGCTCGTCAATGAGCATGACCGCCCCCGCACGACTCCTCTAACGATTAACGCTTAACGATGATCGCCGTCGCCATGAATCTGGCCGCGTTCCAGCCGCGAAAACAGCTTGTCGAGGTTGGCTTCGGCCACCTCCTCCAGCGTCAGGCCCAGGTTGGTGCATATCTGCGTCAGATACCACAGCACATCGCCCAGTTCGCCCTTCAGCGCTTCCCGGTCCGCCTCGCTGATCTGGCCGCCCCGGTCGCGGAAAATCTTCTTGATCTTGCCCGCCACTTCGCCAGCTTCGTTCACCAGCCCCAGCGTCGGGTACACAATCGGGTCATTAGTCTCGATGTC
>CAZQIY010000037.1:50908-52822 GCA_964593565.1 uncultured Anaerolineaceae bacterium | reverse complement strand
CCCCAGATAAACGCTGTTCGCAGCATTCCCTTAAGCGTGCTGCCCGGAATATAGGGATGGCCGTAGGGGTCCTTGATATGAGCACGCAGTTCCTGCTTCTCCGGCGCTCCCTGCATCCGGTACTGGAAGATGTCCAGTTCGCTGGCTTTGTACGAACGCAGCAGATCGCCCGGCTTGCCCTGCATCAGCGCATCCGGGATGTCGTCTTCATCAGGCACAGCCCAATCAAAGAAGCGCTGCTGGTCGAGGACGTAGGTCGTATTGTTCTGGACAATATAATCCAGGTCGCGAATCAGTGTCTGGCCGCTGCCAATGTGCAGTGGGGATAACACTTCAATTTGCAGATTAAAACGTTCCTGAAGACTCATAGCTTTACCCGATCCCAACTGGCAGTGCATAGCCGTAACGGTAAACATTGTGATTTGGAAAGCGAACCTCTGTCCCATCCTCTTGAGGAATATAGGGGGTTACATCGGCCATGCCGCCATAAATGCCCCGGTCATCCGGTGCCAGCAGTACACTGCCTGCCGCAATCATATGCACTTTGCGGCGTGGCAAATCCTGATTATCCGGGCTGCCCATTCTGCCCCGGCGCACAATCCACTGATAGGCAATCTCATTGTCTTCAAACAATGCCTGCTCACCTGCTTTAAGCTGGGGATGATAATGTGAAAGCGTGACAAACAGATGCCCGGGCCGAACAGCAGGCAGCGAAAGTGCTTCCTTTTCCAGATCAAACTGCCCATAGCCACTGGATCGCTCTCCACCCAGGCCAGCATCCCCTAGCAGATGCAGGATGGACTCAATCCACGCCAGAGTGTCCTGATCGGCCTGTGCCGCGCACCACAGGCCGCCCCCGGGGGCAATCGTCAGCCTCCCAGCCTGGTAAACCTCACTGGCATTTGACAGGCGCCCTACCGTCACCCGTGGCACCGTGCCCACCTGCCAGAACAGCCTGCGATTATTAAACACGGGCAGGCGTTCATACTCGTCTTCGGTAAGGAGGACATCGGGCGGGATATCGGCATCAGCAGCCACGTCATTAAAAAGCTGAGAATCGTCCCGGTTTGCCAGCCAGCGCCGGAACAGCGTTTCGGACAGCCATTGAGTCTTACTGATTTTTTTGCTATGGGTGTCAGTGTTATGAGCGCGCTGCAGCAGCATCGGGGCGGGGTAGAACCGCAGATTCTGCCCGTCCTCCTGCTTCAGATAGGGAAATCCGCCGCTGATCAGAAAGGCCGGATCGCGGTTTTCAAACCTGCCAAGCAGGTCGCGCAGATCGGCATCTGAGTGGAACAGCCGTACAGCAGCGCACACTGCACTAAACAGCGTGTCCGAAGGCGCGTGATCCAGCACTGCCTCTACGCCGATTCCGGGTACACCAAAATGAAATGCTGAGCGAGCCTGCAGGTAAAACGCAGTCAATGGCATGGCAGCGACCTATCTGTAGTAGCTGCGGAGCTGAGCGAGGACCTCTGGCTGGTTCTCCCACAACTCCTGAACCCCGGAGAATTCGCCCACAATGATTTCCTGCATGTAATCACCCGTATGGCGTGTACTCACGCGCAGGTTTTCGAACCGAACACGCCCTGAACCACGTGAGCCACTGCTGCCCAGGTAATCATCCTCAACCAACTGAAGCATCTGGATAATATGAAAGAACCAGTCGAATTCATCACCGTCGGTGTCTGGGGCATGAACACCGTAAATACTGTAGGCCAGGCGGCAGCCCTGGAAAACGGCGCCTGCCGGGACGCGCTCCATCTGGCGGGGGACCGCGGCACTGGTGATGCGGTCAATCGCAGCTTCCCATTTTGTTTCTGTGTAAAGGCTGGTCTCGGCGCGTTCAAGATCACTGGCGCTTTCGTCACTCAGGGGCGTATCATGAACGATGAGCCGGGTTGGATGGGGGAC
>CAZQIY010000037.1:45978-50808 GCA_964593565.1 uncultured Anaerolineaceae bacterium | reverse complement strand
AAGAATTCCATAAAATGCTTAAAACGATCCTTTTCACTTAATTGGCCGGATGGTGCAACAACGGCATCAATCCCGGCAGACAACCAATCCCGCAGTTCTGCTAACGGGTTTCTGCCCCGGCTTTCGTTACGCGCTGCCTGATAGGCCAGTTTGGGCTTCAGCAGAATCAGGTCGCGGCGGGCCTCATTCTTCTCGCCATCCTGCTGCATCCGATGGCTGCGCCACTTGGCTTCGATCTGGCGGGCGGTTCCAAACACGTTGCGGATCTGGCTGTTCGTCAGATTCGCGTCTGCCAGCTGCTTGCCCAGCCTACTGGCGGTTGCATCCAGCAGTTCCGGTTGATCACGCTGGATGATCTGCGCAATCTCATTTGGATGTGTCAAATGCGCGGTCATGCTCGTCTCCTCGGTCTTTCTCCCTGGTTCGCAGTTCGAGTTCTGCCCAGCGCGCCGCCGGGCCGCTTAGGCGGATGGTTTCAGGATCCAGAAGTTTCTCCTGAATTTGACGAATATCGTCATAGTTGACACGGTCTTTATACTGCCTGGCCAGCCGTGACATCTGGTAGGCGGCGCGCCATTTGTAAGGGCCAAACAGCAGTTCGGGGCGGTTGGGGTCCTGGGCTTCCTTACGCCACTGGCTGTAGATTTCCATCACATTCTGCGTGATGCTGCTGCCGGTAGCCCTGGCAATCTCCATCAGGCGTTCGTGCTGTTCATCCACAGTGGGCCAGTCCTTATCCCAGTTCAGGACCGCATCGAACATACAGATGGCGTTCCTGCCGTATTCCTTGGCCTTGTCATCCAGCGCCTCGCGGGCCATTTCTGCCGCCTGGTAGAACGGAAAGCGCGCGGTCAGCAGCACCAGCCCGGCGGAGATGCTCATCTGGCCATTCGAGAACTGACGAAATCCCTCCCGGATGCGCCAGGCCAGTTTGGGCAGCAGGTCCCATTCGCCCACCACGAACAGATCATCCCCGCCACCATAGATGAGGTACAGGCTTTCGGGGCGGCCTTCCTCTTCTTCAAGCTGGCGGCAGAGATGCGGGACGTAACCCTCAAAAAACAGGCTGAGGGCATCGCTGAGGGCGATGTAGCGAGTCAGGGTGGCGGGCTCAAGACGCTTCCCAAACAGCGTGCCCAACTCATCCACGTCCATGCGCAGGACGCCATAGCGTTTCAGGCCTTTGGCTTTGCCCCCCTGAACAGCCAGAAACTCGAAGTTGCGAATCGACTGACCGACTTCGGGTTCTCGCTCATCCTCGCGACGGAGGTCCTTACCTTCATACTGTTCTCGCCAGTAGGCCAGGTCCTCTTTTTTGGTGAGCGGCGTTTGCGCGGCCAGCAGGCGGAAACCATGCGCGCCGCTGGTTTCAAACTGAAAATCGTTCAGCAGCAGCACCCGGCTGTACTCTGAGAATTTCAACCGGTCTTTGGCCACCACCTCGCACTTCCAGCCCGTCAGATAGCCCAGCAGGCCAGCATAATCATTGCCCTTTGATGGTTTAACCTGATCAGGCGTAAACACCAGATGAGGTTGTTCGTGCTGGGTCGTTGCCAGGGCCACTGCCAGGGCCGCGTAAGGATCATCGCGATCCTTGTCCGGGTCAGGCTCAGCCTCGTCCAGGCTGTCCATCTCTGGTTCAAGCAGGATATTCATGGTCTCCGTGCCCAGAAACTCGCGGAAGGGCTGCGTCTTTGCCCGCAGAAGGTCACGGCTTAGCTGCTGGTTGGCGTCCTTGTAAGCTTCCGCATTGGCCACCACCTCCGCAGACACCGGAACCGCCGCCAGAATCAGCCTCAGGTCCCCGCCGTACTGATGCAGCAGCCGCTGATTGATGTCGTGGGCAGCTTCGCGAATGATCTGCCCGGCATCTGCCGGGAGCAGCAGTCGGAACTTGCCGCCAGCGATGTACAACGCATTGGTGATCGGCAAATCACCTGCCGCCGCCAGCAGGCGCAGCACGGTGCAATCAGCCAGAAGCTGGAGGAAAAACGAGCGCCCGCGCACCTTTTTGGTCGCGCCATCGGAGGGGATGTTATAGATGAAGCGCTGGACGCCGGGAAAATCGCCCGCGACCAGCAGAAACCCCTGCTGCAGATTGTCCGGCTGAAAGTGGGTGGCGTGCACCAGGGCGCTGAGTATCTTGAACTCATGATAGAGCGACACTCCCGGCTCGCCCCGCCGCCCCTGGATGCTCGTTGCAGCGCGGCGGATGGCGTAGATCCACTGCTCGTAGGTGGTGTGCGGATCATTGGCGAACGCACTGAGCAGGCTGCGCGCAGCGTCATCCTGGGTTGGCCGCCGCTGAATGAACGCCTCCAGATCATCGAGCAGGCGCGGCGGCTGCGCGACGCCCGCCCCTTCGTTGACCGCCGTCGCGATCTGAGTCAGGGTGCTGGCACTGCCGGAAGCCAGACAGGCCAGATACGGCTCAAGCTGTGGATCCGGCGCGCGCCCATCAAAAGCGCCCGTCACATATTTGATCAGTGCCACCTGAAGGTTATTTTCCATGTTCCTACTGAATCATGTTTGAATAATATATATCTTTCATTCTAACCTAACCTAATAAATTATACAAATCAGTCAGCCATGCAACTCGACGCAATGCGTCGGGACGGCCTCCGATCGCTCGGGATGACCGCTGCGTACACAGCAGTCAGAGTCCGCCGGGTGCGCCCGGATGGGCGGTGAATGTAGGGGGCAGGGTAAGGCGCCGGCACACGGCCTGATGAATCAGCAGGCCCGCGCAGCACATGCAGGCAGGCGCGTTGTCTGGTGGGAGTTTCGTCAGCTTACGCCCCGCGAATGATGCGCAGGCGGTCAATCATGCCCAGGCCCATGGTGGTCTTTTTGCCTACCCCGGCAAAGGTGGCATATTCCGCCATCAGCGCCAGAAAGCGGGCACAGGCCGGCTGCGCGGCGGCGGCATCCGTATCCACCCGGTACACCACATCACCGGTAAAGCCGCGCAGCACCGCTCCTTTCGCCATGATGGTGGGGGTCTGCCAGCAGGCGCGGTGGTGCAGGTGGACATGCCCGCTGACAAATTCGGCAAATCCCGGCGGTGGGGGCAGGGCCGGGTAAAATGCCTGCCAGCGCTTCAGTAATCCTTCGGCAAAGATCAGCGGCGTATCCGGCTCCAGGTAGGGTTCGATGCCCCTGCTCTTGAGATAGGCCGGGGTCAGAAAACGCAGGCGGATATAACGCGGCAGGGCCGTCATCTGCTGATGCGCGCGCCAGCGTTCCGCCGCCGAAAACTGCCCGGCGTACAGGTGTCCGTGCCAGGTGCATCCCACCACCTGCCAGCGGACGCGGTCAATTTCCAGCGTGCGCGGGTTGGCGCGCCGGAAGGCATCTAACTGGTGCAGGATGTAGGGATGCAGGCCGACGAAGCGAATCCATGCCATATCGCGCACCCGCACCTGCCCCTGCAGGGGGATATCCAACTGCCAGCGAAAGAGCGTGCTGGTGGCAAAGGGCTGCTGGCTGATGGACGGATCGTGCAGCACGTCTGCCAGCATCGGGCTGATGGATTTATGAAAGGCCTGATGCACTGCGCTGCCCATAAACGCGCTCAGCCGCCCCTGCTTCGCCCTCAGGCCGGCAGCGGTGTCCTCTGTGGCCCGCAGGCGCACCACCAGCGCCCCATAATCGTAGGGGGAGTGCAGAGGTGTGGCGCGCGATGCGCTGCTTTGCCGCACATCCATTCAGAATTCCCCCCGCAGAAAATCCAGCAGGACCTTGCGCTTGTGGCGCGGCGGCTCCGGTATATTAAGGAAGGCGATCAGCTTGCTGTAAACCTCGCTGAGCTGATTCTCGATGGTGCGCCCGGATTTGTTGAGGATGCGCCCCAGGGTCCTGTTGCTGGCATCCGGATGCCGTTCTACCGCCAGTGCTACGGCACGCTCCTCGTCGGTCAGGCTGGCCAGGAAGGCGGAACGAAGGTCCCACTGCTGCTGCAGAAAGTCATCCAGATCAATCGGCGGGCTGTCCTTCCAGAAGCCAATCGGCCGCAGCGGCAGGCGCACCAGCCGGACACGGTCGCGCATCAGCGGCGGGATGCGCAGCGGCCCCTCCGGCCGGACCAGTTCTGGCGGAGAATGAATGCTCCACAGAAAATCGCGGCCCCGAAACACCAGCGCAGCGGCCAGGGTGGCATAAATGCTCATTACCTTGCGCCCGCCTGCCACCACCAGATGCAGAATCCCCTCCTGCCGGAACTCCACCAGCGTGTCATATACCCCCCGGAAATACGCCCCGCCAGTGTATTCGTCATCAATGTCCTTTAGTGGCTCGCCGTTTTGCTGGCGGATTTCTCGCCACACGACTGGCAGCGTGGGGTAGGGGGCCTCCTGTAACGCATCGCGCAGGGCCGCATGCGCAGACCGGATCGGCTCGAAGGCGGGGGTGGTATAGAGGATGACCGCCTTACGGATGGGGTAGCGCTCTGTAAGCAGATCCAGCGCGAAAGTCACGGCTCCCGGGCGTTCTCCCAGGGTTGCAATCACAACATCAGACATGGCTGCGCTCCCCCCTCTGCTGCTGAACACATCCTACCGGGTAATTATGTCAGCTTTTATACATTGTTTACCCGTCAGCAGCAACTCCGGTCCATTTTTCGCCTGGCGGGGGTGGGGGGCAGCAGCCGATGCTGGCTTGCCAGCATCCCTATAACTGCCAGTCGCATGCAGACGGAAAGCATGGTGCCCAATGGCTGGGAGATTGGGTGCTTCTTGCCGTAAGTGACAAGAAAAATACTTTTGTATCGTCGTGGCAATTTATGCTGTCACGTTTTTAGCTGTGTCAACCCACTATGAACAGGTTGGGGGA
>CAZQIY010000037.1:0-45878 GCA_964593565.1 uncultured Anaerolineaceae bacterium | reverse complement strand
GGGTAAGCCTCTCTCGAGACCCTCGTTTACCCTACACGTTCAGATTACCCGATTTCGCGTCTGGACGCGGCTGGAGGGGGCCAAATCGCGATTTCCGGCCTTGGGGCAAGATCACATACGGCTTTGTCTTACTGGGCAGGCGGTATTATGTGGGCACAGGGCATCAGAAACAGCAGGAGAAGCGTGTGCAGCTGCTGGGGAATCGCACCTGGCACGCTTGCTCAAGCAGCTCATCGAAACGGTAGAGAATCCAGAGCAACGAGAAATCAGGTTTCGTACTGGGGGTTCTGTTTAAAAACAGGCATACCGCAGCACAGCCTAAGATGTGCTATGTGTATAGCAAGATATTTTTCATGAAATCTTCGCTGTGCAACTTCGCTACTGTCTCTGGAGTAGCAATTTCCTGATGCGCTATAATCAAGGATGGCTTTTCATCCAGCACCTTTTGCCAGAACTGCTGCGTATCTGCCGCATCGCTGACCACATATTGCTGTGATGACAGCACCGCGCGCAGCTGACGAACGGTTTCCGGGTTTGAATCGGCGATCAACACGGTCTTGCAGGCTGGTTGCGATTTAACCAGAGTTGCGATTTCGTGAAGCAGCGCCGTGGTATCAATCGGTTTCGTGAGATAGCGATCTACACCAAGACGGTAACCGCGTTCCTGATCTTCGACAATGGACAGAATGACCACTGGCAGCATCTTCGTTTCCGGTTGGTTTTTGAGTGCAGCTACCACATCAAATCCACTGATCCCCGGCATCAGGACATCCAGAATGATTAATGCTGGATGTTCTGTTTGTGCCAGCAAAATCGCGTCGGCACCGTTCGCTGCTTCGCAGACATCATAACCTTCTTCGGTCAATGTCTTTCGCATCAACGTGCGAATATTATCATCATCATCGACCACAAGCAGTTTCAGCTTGCTGTCCTGTGCAGGTAAAACCTGTTCCGTAATCTCTGCTTTTAGTTGTTCAATTAAACTTTGCAACTGCATAGGCAGCGGCAAGGAGACATTGGCATTCGGGATAAGCAGCGGCAGCGAGAAACAGAAGGTGCTGCCCGCCCCAACCTGACTTTCCACCCATAACCGCCCACCATGCGCCTCGATGATCTCTTTACAAATAGGTAGCCCCAGCCCAGTCCCCTTTGGCTTGTTGATAAGCGTATCGCCCACCTGTTTGAACTTCTCGAATACGTTCGGTATATCCTCTGGCGCGATTCCGATCCCTGTGTCTTTGACACTGACGACAAGGCTGTCTTCATGCTGTTCAACGCAACATGTGACTGATCCTGTATCAGTAAACTTGACAGCGTTAGAGATTAAATTGATCATGACCTGTATCATTCGGTCTCTGTCAGCATTGATGATGGCCGGCGTCGGATCAAGTTCAGTAACCATCTCCAGCGATTTGGATGCAAACAGCGCTGTGGTCGCTGCGACTGCGTGTTCGATCACCTTGTTCATGTTGACTGCTTCCATGCGCCAGTCAACTTTGCCCGCTTCAATCTTGGCAAGGTCGAGCACATTATTGATTAACGCGGTCAGGCGTTCACCTTCCGATAAGATGATGTCCAAATCTTCAGTGACTCCTGCGATTGCACGTGTGACACTCTTTTCCTGGCTTTGGGCAGCAACCGGGAAGATGTGTGTAATAAGTTGTTTTTGAATAATGCGTGCAAATCCCAGCACTGATGTGAGGGGCGTTCGCAACTCATGGCTGACGCTCGCCAAAAAAGCACTCTTGGATTCGTTGGCGGCTTCGGCTTGCGCTCGTGCTTCCTGTGCTTCAGTAAACAGGCGGGTGCTTTCGATTGCACCTGCCACTTGCCCCGCCACCATCTCCGCCAGCCTGACTTCCGCAGGCGTAAACACTCGATCCACTTCGCCGGTATCGATTCCAATTGTGCCAATCACGTTACCACGGGTTATGAGCGGCACGATCATCAGACAATGGCTTTTCTGGCGCCGCAAAACATCGTGGATTGACGCAGTCAGTGGGTTGGTTTGCGCGTTTGGCAGAATAACAGGACGCATATTATGTACAGCTTCCTGAGACGAAGGGTTTCCTTCCAGCGGAATTAATAATCCGGCACTGTCGTAGAGGTCTGGCTCAGTAGAATAATTGGCAATCAAATTAAGATGCCTTTTATCAGCCGTCAGCAGCGCGATACCCGCATTGCGAGCATGAAGCAATTCGACCACTATTCTGCTGATGGTTTTGAGGGATTCTTCCAGATCATGAATCGCTGAGACTGTCCGGGTAATATGATTGAGCTTATCCCATTCTTCGACCTCAGCCAGCGCCTCAGCCTGGGCTGCCTCTGCATCAGAAGAGAGCTGGGCGTTGAGGAGTGTCAGTCCGACATTTGCCGCAATGGCCGCTAGCAGGTGCTCGTCGGCATTGGTAAAACGCTGGCTGCGTGTCATGTTTTGCACACTCAGGACACCCAAGGGCTTACGGCCAACGAACACCGGCACACCAAGATAGGAGGACACCTGATTATCGGTGTTCAATGCACGAAGCTCTGGTGTGATATTTCCAGCGTCTTCACTGAGCAGAAGTGATTTTCCTGTGCTGAGGATGTGGCTGGCCCAACCTGTACCATAGTGTACAGGCACGAGTGGCTCTCCTAAAACATAAGGAAACTCGATCATATGGGTCTGTGTATTGTGGAGGGCGATGCAGGCAGTTTCAGGATTAAATGCAAGACGCATTTGTTCGCCAACCAGGTGGAGAAATGCGTTGATGTCAGGCGCTGAGCTGCTCGCCACGTTTATGCGTTTGACTATTTCCAGCTCACGGGCATGGTTATGAGCTTCCTCCAGCAGGCGGGCCTTTTCCAGCGCCGCACCCATTATCGATGCGATTGCTGAAAGTGTATGTGCATCCACGTCCTTGTAAAAATGTTGATCTTCGACCTGCTGCACACTGATGATGCCCATCACGCGATCTTCCCAAATAACCGGCACGCCCATCCATGACTGCCCGATAGCACAGGATGGGGCAGGGGCCTGATCGCCAAAACGATCTATCCAATCTTCAAAAGAACCGATGATCAGGGGATTGCGTGTGTGGATGATGTGTGCCTGGTGATCGATGACTGGGGCTGTATCACTGAAGTCAACGCGCTTCCCTCGTTCGGCTGAATAGCGATGCGAGAGCGAATTCGTCTCGTGGTCGTACAGCGAAATATGGATACTATCGGCTCGGAAAACTTCCTGAATCTTTTCGCCGGCCGTGTTGATAATTTCCTGAACGTCGGTCTGCCGCGCCAGCGCATGGCTCATGCTGCTAATCATCGCCAGGGCGGTTTCGTGCTGCCGTAGTCTGGCGAGAAGTGCTTCCGGAGCAGCATTCTGATACTGACTCATCATTATTACTCCCATCACCTATGATCGTTCAGCCGGTTAGATTGATGCGGAGTTCCAGCGGTATCCCCGGTTGACACGGAAATAGCACGCTTCCGTTCTGTATGCTATGTAACTGACCATCCACATTAAACGTGTATGTATGGTTGACTGAGCTGCCTGCCTCGGTAATGTGATGTACCCATACTTTGAATTCCTGAGCAGTCACCGGGGTAATCGAGAGCGCAATCGCGCCCACAGCAGATAGATCAGTGGTGCAAGGTGCTGCGGAGTAAGTTTCGTTGTTCTGTGTGTCAATCAGGCTGATAGGCGCAGTACGCACTTTTCCGGACTCGATGAGGTTCACGCTGCTGTCAGCCGGGTGTGCCTCGTTGATCTGCACTTCCAGCACCAGTCGATGCTTCAGATTCTGTGGGCGCAGGGCGGCAGCGGTTACGGCGATGACCGCCACCCCTGCGACGAACGTGATGATTCGTTCGCTTGTCGTCTGCCAGATGACGAAGGCATAGGCGAAGATCAGGCTGACGTAGATCACATAGAGCAGCAGCAACAGCGCACGATTGCCGATCAGCCTGGATACCAGCGCCGGAACGTAATCTCCTTTGCGGCGCGTTGCGACGAGCAGCAGAATCGGAAATACCCCGCTGATCAATGGCAGGGCGATCACCCCCAGAAATCCCAGCATGCCGGAAAATGAACCTGAATTGGAGTGCGACAGCCAGATAGTGATTAGCAGCACCGCGACCACAGGGAATGACGAAAGGGCAAACTTCCAGCGCGGTGCTTTTAATACCGGGACGCGATTTTCGAGCGCGGGGAGGCGTTCAAAGATAATGAAATACAGGCCCAGCGAGGCATAGATCGTTACCAGACCGAGGCTGATTACAACCAGGAACGAGCCAGTCACGCCGACGATAGGCCCCACCAGTGTCACCAGCGGTTCAATGACTGTACCTGCCTGCACGGCCAGCGTGACTGGAGAAATCGCCCCGTTCATGACAATCAACCACAGGCTGTTGATCACCATCATGGCAACAACGGCCGCGACACACCCTTTTATCCATTGCGCCGCGCCCGGATCACGCCGGATGACCACGCTGCCAAATGAGGCGACGAGGATGTGCGACAGATAGGCGGTGATGAGGGTGCCGAATACAAGCTGAAGCACGGAGGGGTCAAACGCCTGATCGGGTGTCGCCAAGAGATTAGTGATGCTTACATGTGGCAGGGTCACCAGAAATATGATGAGTACGCACAGGCAGGAGAGAATGACGACTACGAGTGAAAATGAGACAGTGGTATTAAAGCTGGCACGCGACAGAAAATAAAAGCCAATTGCTGCGATGACGACAAACCAGAATGGAGAGGGAATGCCTGTAGTGGCCTGTAGTGTCAAACCGATACCCAGGTAAAAGACGACTAACAGCAGAAAATAGTTAACCGCAAAGACGATACTTAATACGCCTGCTGGCACCGATCCCAGGTATTCATCTACAAGGTGCCCCAGAAAACCTAATCCAAAGCGCATAGTGCCGCTGCGGGCAACTGTTTCTGCCAGTGCGGCGACGGTAACAATGCTGATCAGTCCGAAAATGAACAGTAGAATTAGCGCGGGAACGGTGCCCACACGAGCCAGCGAAGTTGGCAGCGCCAGCAGCCCTGACCCGATGGGGAGAGTCAGGAAAAAGGCCAGCCAGAAGGGTGGGAGAGCTTCAAGCGTCCTGCTGATACGTGAAACAAACCAGCGCAGACGGGCCTGCAACGTTTGCTGTTCAGTGTAAATACTATCAATTGGCTCGTTGTAGATGCTTGCGTAGGCTTCAGCCACCACTGGTGTATCCAGGCCCAGGGCGGCGCGCAGTTGTGGGAGATCACTGCGCGAGAGTATATGCTTTTGGGCGAGTGCGTAGGCGACTCCAGCGCGGGATACGGCATCTTCTGGAAGAAGATCGAGCCACTGCGGTGCATAACGCTCAAGGTCCTGAATTGAAGGCTGGATGGGAAGGTCTCTGGCACTCGCCAGCGCCTCATAAAACGCCTGTTCACGTGCCTCCAGCGCTTCCTGAGAAGCATATATCAGTGGTCGATCATGCTGCATCAGACGCGCGGTACGACTTTCAATCGCGAAAAGCAGGAGTGTTGAGCGGCGTGTAGAACCACCTTCAAGAAGGATTTCGCGCGAAAAACCAAATTCATCGGCGTTCATTGGCTGCGTCGCTGCCTCTCCTGATGCAAAAATTTCTATGCGTGAGGATCTGTTTTGAACACACTATCCTCAGGTTCAATCAATCTGTTCTAATGCCAGCGGCCATCAACTGTTGCACGCTGCGATGAGCCTGGGGATAAGCTCATCAGCGTGTTGGGTTGAGAGCCGGGCATAAACAGTATTCTCGTTCCCCTGTAATATGAGTGAGGGGTCATTCGGGAACAGAAAACGAATTGCGGTAGCTGCTTCTTCACGCCAGTGGCGGATTGCCAGCAAGTCTACGGCATTATTGACCGGGTTGAGCGCAAATGCGTAGGGCACACGAAACTGAATTCCGTGTTCCATCGCCAGCCCCTGCCGTTCAATTGCGCGTTCCAGCATCCAATACAGATCAGTGGGCAGGACATCGTTGGTGCCCTCAAAAATCAACACACGCCCTTGTATCTCCGGGTCAACTGCTGTCACAGCGCCATAGGGATCGTTGTGCGCGACAGTCTCGAAGAAAGCGCAGTCGTCACGCTCAATGCGGTCGAGCAGCGGCCCGGACAATTCTGTCCAGTCTGCCGTATCATCAAAACGCACGCTGTGTAACTGCTCTCTGATGCGCATCAGCAGCCCGTTTGCCAATAAGTTTTCCTGCTCGGTAAAACGCATCCTTGCCTGTGCCGGATCGCGTCCACAAAGCGCAGCGACCCGCCCCCAGCGTATATCCGCGCTGTCTGCAGCATCACCCCAGAAATATGCCCAATCACCGCCAAGTACGATTTCGAGGCCGGGTTGAAGCAGCCATGGCAGCCATGCCCATGTTTGTTCGTGACGATTGAGCAGACTTATGCGAATATCCCAGGCTATTAATCGGTTCAGGACCCCCGTAACGAGGGTAGCATCACTCTCCTGGAGCCGCCCGCCTACCAGAACGACCTGCGTAAATGCTTTCTCTCGTTTCATGCCAAAGTCATCGCGCCAAACGGCTTGCAGACTTTCGGTGGTATCGGCATAACATAACGTCTGAACTTCATAGCCAGCAGCGCGCAGATGCTTACGACTGATTGCCGCCATAACCAGGCTGTGTGCGTCAAACGGAAATGCAAGCAGCGCCTTCTCGCCATTGTGCTGTGGTGGTGGCGCTGCTCCGGTGACTGCAATCTGCTCAACTGTCCACGTGAATGGGGTGGAGGCGAGGTCGCGGTTCAGCATGTCAATCTGCACGTTATCTGCGACGGGATGGCTGGTGAACACCTGAATCCGAATGTCCAGCATACAGCGAATGCGCACTCCGCAAATTTCTTCAAGGCTGGTCCAGTAATGAATATTCGCAGCGTAGAAAAATTCGAGTACCTGACGCATCGTGGGCGAATAATCGGAACGTCTTATGTCAATGTCCATCGCATCAGCAACACGAATGAGCGCTCCGAGCAGTCCGGTTCGTACAACCTCATCACCCACCTTATCCACGCGGGTGGGGTCGTATTCCTTGTCTTTGCGATGCCACCGGCAGATTATTCCAGCAACGACGGCTTCTTCTGCCGTAAGCGGAAGTTTGCCCGCTGCCGCTAGTCGTTCAACAGCCTCCTGGCTGACTACGTTATGGGTCGCGCGGTCAACGATATTGCCGATATCATGAAACATGGCGGCGACACGCAGGAAAAAATGCTCCGTCGGTGTCAGTTTGATGAGATAGCCGAGTTGCGCGGCATAATCTCGTACGCGCAGCGCATGGGTTGGGCCGTGATCGTTGAATTCGGCGAGCTTTGAACGCGCAAACAGCAGAAACGGTACAGCAACACGGGTGACCTGGATGTCTCTGGCGGAAAATGAGCGCGGATTTGCGCTAAATGGTGACCAGAACTGGGGTGGGGGTGAGGTTCTGCGAGTCACCTGACCGCCAACAGCTTCAAGCTTGCCATCTATAGTCTGCGTCAGCCAATTGTTTTCCAGCAAGTATGCTACTGCTGCGCTGACATCATCGACGCTGAGGTGCAGCCTGGTTTGTAGATCAGCAGGGGTTGAAGATTCATGCGCCATCATGTGGCGCATAATCAAACGCTCGACTTCCGGCAGATCAAGCAAATCGAGCGCAGTGAATTTGTGAACTTGCATATTTACCCCTTATCTGCCGCGTTATTCGTTATCGTCGGGATACAACAGTAATTTGCGAAGTGCTTCGCGTTGGGAACGAATGGAACGGAAATAGCTCGTTTCCGTGATCTCGACAACTTTTTGCTGCTGTCGTTTCTCGTCAATTTCGATGCGTAAATCCTGAATTTGCTGCTGCAAGCGTGCCTCACGTTCGGCAGCCTCGCGGGCCGAGCGTTGGAATAACAGCGCACTATCAATGGCAGGCGCAGCCTGAGCGGCGATTGTCGTCAGAATTTTGAGGTCAGAGGCACGATAAGCCGCTTTTTGTTGATTCACAACCACGATGCAGCCAATGCTCTGGTCTTTGATTTTCAAAGGCGCATAGGCCAGGGAGCAGCATTTCAAACCGGACTGCACTAAATCCGGGTAGATGGTGATATCGTTGATCAGTTCGGCTTTTCCGTTACTGGCTAATCTGGATGCCAGATCGTCTGGCATATTGAATGCAGCAAGAGATTCTTCCGGGAAGCTGCGATAGCGCTCCTGCTCTTCCTGTGTGCTGTCATGCAGAATAACCAGGGCATGATCGACCGCAATAATTCGTTTTACTTCTGTGACGATGGTCGTTGTGATGATCTCAATGTCGAGCGATGAAGTGAGTTTTTCCGCCAGTTCGTACATCAAATTGACTTCGCGGTATAACTCCAGTGTCTGGTCAGCAAGCTCATTTTTTTCGATTTCATGCAGTGCCAGCATCGCCAGCACTTTCGCTACAAGCGCGGCATGCTTTCCACCACTGACCCAACCAACAAGCGTTTCGCCTACCTGCACCTGCTGACGATCATTCGGATCATTCGCCTGGCCGCTTCCGAACACGATCACGCCTTCAGCGTCACTGATGATAATATCAGGATCAATAAGTTCGATTAAAGCACGGCTCTGTGGTTGTTTCGTAAGCCATTTTTTGAGCTTAAACGGGACCATGGCATATCTACAACTCTATGACTTCAATAACTTTCTGCACCAGGCGATCAGGATCAAAGGGTTTCGTCATATAGATATTGGCGCCCGCCTCTTCGCCTCGCTGCCGGTCATATTCCTGCCCTTTTGCCGTCAGCAAAATGATGAATACATCGTGAAGCTGATATTCGTGTTTCGCCTGATAACAAACATCGAAACCGTTCATTTTTGGCATCATCACATCGAGAAAGACCACATTCGGGCGGTGACTGGTAATCAACCGAAGGGCGTCTTCACCATTATCGGCGGTGAGCAGCTCAACTCCACGATCTTCTAAATCTTCAAGAGCGCGTTCGATCAGACGGCGGATATGCGCTTCATCGTCAACAATGAGTATTTTTGCGTTCATCATGTTCCTTACATCAGGAATTTGGCAGCAACCTGGCGATAGCATTCCGTTATAGGATGCACCGGGTAGCGCTGAGAAAAAATACCTTCGCTAGCAAGGTTGAGCATGTCATCTGAATGTGGAAGTACTGCGGCGACTTCCGTTTCATAGGCTGCTTCGACCCGCGCCTTGATGGCGACGGGTTCTAAGATGGGCGGAGCCTTGTTGACAATGAGCATCCTGTTTGGGACGCCAAGCTGCTTTGCGACCTGAATGGTGATACCTGTGCCCTCATAATCCTGTTGATCCGGGCGCATGACCACCATTAGCGTGTTCGAGATGAGCAGCGATAACAGCGTTTCTTCGTTTAATCCCGGATGTGTGTCAATAATCAGGAAATCCAGCGCCAGCGCTTCGACCAGTTTGCCAAAGCCTTTTGTCAGTTTTTGCGCGTCATAGCCTTCGCGCAGAACACGACTAATCTCACCGGGTTTTGTACTGGATGGAATAAGGAATAACCTGCCATTGTGGTCGAATGGGGGAGTCACGTCCTGGGCGACACTTTTAATGTCGGCATTTTGCCACAGGTAATCATTTAATGACGTGGTGATATCCTCTCCACGCAGCCCAAAAAGGATATGGATGCCGGGGGACTGAATATCGGTATCTACAACCCCAACCCGCTTCCCCTGTTCGGCAAGGAGATAGGCGATGTTCGCGGTCGTATTGGATTTACCCGTTCCGCCGCGAAAACTATGTACAGATATGATTGTTGTCATTGTCTTACCTGAAATTGATTTCTTATTCATATTATCCTTTAGTGTAATACATTGCAAATTTTTTCTTATCTAATTAAAAGCGACAACAGGTGTGCAAACTGCACTATAGATGCGGCTGACATTAACCCCAAACGGTAGTCTGAAAGGTGCTCAGACCACAGCTAAAAGCGCCTTGCCGTCCGGCTGACACTCGGGTTTTCGGGGCAGAATGGCGCAGCCAGCGGGCGATCCATGCGCGCCGCCCCTGTTGCGAGAAATCCCGTTTATGCAGGCGGGATTTTTGATTCGCGCCCATGATACAGGCCGGGCTTTAACAGGATGGCCAGCAGGACTATACTGGAGTCGCAGTTTTGCAGGCGTATTGGCGTGATCGGCGGTCAGAGAATGGCTTTCAACCAGCATGGTGAAGTCCCCAAACCAGCGCATATCCTGCTTGTCGAAGATACACTGGACCTAGCTCAGGTTATCAGCCGCGAGCTGGAGGCAGCAGGCTACAAAGTGACTCATGCGGCTGATGGGGAGTCCGCGCTGCAACTTGAGAAGCACAGTCATTTTCAACTGGTGATTCTGGACTGGATGCTGCCGGGGATCAGTGGTCTGGATGTGCTGCGCAGCCTGCGCGCACATTCGTCTGTATCGGTGTTGATGCTTACGGCGCGTGATGCCGAAATTGACCGGGTGCTGGGGCTTGAAGTGGGGGCGGACGATTACCTGACCAAACCCTTCAGCATGCGCGAACTGATTGCCCGCGTGCACGCCATGCTGCGCCGGCGCGAACTCATCGAGCAAACGATGGTGGCCGATCAGGCCGCATCTGGCAGCGTGATTCAGGCCGGCAGCCTGCGCATCGAGCCAGAGGCGCATCTGGTGAGCATTGATGGCGAAGGCATTGACCTGACGCGGACAGAGTTTGCGCTGCTGTATCTGCTGGTCAGTAACAGCGGACGTGTTTTCAGCCGGGCCTATCTGCTGGAGACGCTCTGGAATGCTGCGTATGTTGAAGGAGATCGCGCGGTGGATAATGCGGTGATGCGCCTGCGCAGAAAACTGAAATCGACTGGCGATTGTATTGAGGCGGTGTGGGGAGTGGGGTATCGATGGCAGCGCGAATGTCCCGATTAACCCGATTCTGGTCGCACTATTTTCTCAAGGCATCCCCTTTGCGGGCCTATGCCGAAACGCTGGCGCTGTTTGTTTTGCTGCTGCTGTTTACCATTGCGGTTTACGAGCGCACAGCCGCCGAAATGACTACGACCTCGCTGCTGTTCTTCATCAACCCCGCCAGCGCCCTGCACTACAGCCTGCGTTTGCGCATGCCAGCAGGGCGCTGGTACCGGCGGGCAGGGCTGGACCTGCTCTGGATGGCGGTTCCGGCACTACTTTTTAATGCGCCCGTCTGGATTATGATCCGCCGGAGCCTGTTCGGGGATTATGGCGCCAGTACGAATGTGTGGGCTGTCGATTTATTATTTATTGGCTTGCTGGCCTTTCCGTATCTGTTTTTCCGGGGCGGGGTTCGCGTCATTCACTGGTGGGATGCACTGCGGCAGCGCCGGGTGATCTGGTCGCTGGTGACCAGCAACCTTGTGGCCGTGGCGCTGCTGCAGATGATTGTGGTGCTGCCGCTGGCGCTTATCCTGCTTTTCGCCAATGCCATTAACACCGCCACGCTGGATATTCCCGCTACGCTGCCGGCCCAGCTTCTGTATCGCCTTCAGCTTACGCTGCCGCTCATCGGGCTGGCGATGCTGCTCATGATAGCGGTTCTGATCGCGCTGCTGCCTGTGTCGATTGCGGTTTCCTATTTCTTCGCTCGCGATATGCGCCAGCGTCTGAAGTCCCTGCTGGATGCTGCACACGCGGCCCGTGATGGCGATTATGAGACGCAAATCACGGTCAGCGGGCAGGACGAAATTGCCCAGCTTCAGGCAGACTTCAACCTGATGACGGCGAATCTGAAAATGACCATCGACGAACTGCGAGACGAACGTGAAAAGGTGGCCGCGCTGCTGAAACACCGGCGCGAACTGATGGCCAATGTCTCTCATGAACTGCGCACGCCGGTAGCAACGGTGAGCGCTTATCTTGAATCGGCGCTGCGACAGCAGGAAAACGGGGACGGCATAACCATCTCACAGCATGACCTGGCTGTGATTCAGCGCGAGATGCAGCGTCTGCAAACGCTCATTGATGACCTGTTTGCGTTATCGCGGGCCGAAGTCGATCAACTGGCGGTCAAGGCCGTTCCCATTGACAGCATCAGCCTCATTCAGCGCATCATCGAAACCGTTGGGCCGCTGGCATGGCGCATTAACCGGGTTGAACTGGTCGCCCATCTGCCGCCCTGGCTGCCGAATGTGATCGGGGACGAGACGCGCCTGGAACAATCTCTGCGCAACCTCATTCACAACAGTCTAAGGCATACCCCGCCGGGCGGATTGATTGTCATCCGCGCACGAGAGGTCAACGGCTGTGCGGAGATTCAGGTACAGGACACGGGCGAAGGGATTCCGCCAGAGCACCTGCCGCATATCTGGGAACGGTATTACCGGGATGCCGAAAACGGCGGCACGGGTTTAGGGCTGGCGCTGGTCAAATCGTTTATCGAATCGATGCAGGGGCAGGTGGCGGTGACAAGCACCCCCGGCGAAGGCACCTGTTTTACCGTCACGCTGCCGCTGGTGAGCGCATCATCCGACGCTCTGCCAAAACCCGTGCCCGTCACACGCCCCTGGTCGGCCAGCCTGACCGCGAAACCGCGCTGATTATCCCCTGGTTTTGCGACAATTCTGCGACAGTTTTGCGAACATCCTATGACAGCTCATTGCTATGCTGATATTGCCCTTAAAACAGAGAGGGTTGTGATGTTTGGTCAGTTAGGAGTGTTCGATGCATTCTGCACAAATTGTCGCGCCTCAATCACCGAATAATCGAGTCCCGATATCTGATGATCTTGTGGTGCTGCGTGATGTCCGGCGTGAGCTGCCGCTTGGAGATAAACAGATACACATTCTGCGGAGCGTTTCGTTCGCGGTTCCGCGCCGGGCATGGATTGCGATCATGGGGCCATCCGGCTCCGGGAAATCGACCCTGTTGGGCATTCTGGCCGGGCTGGATACGCCCAGCAGCGGACAGGTCAGCATTGATGGGGTAGATATCACCCACATGGATGAGGGGAAGCTGGCGCGCTTCCGCAATGAAAAAATCGGCATGGTCTTTCAGTCCTTCAACCTGATTCCGACCCTGACCGCGCTGGAAAACGTCGAGGTGCCGCTGTTTGCCAGCCGGAGCAGTGTTTACAGTGCCGCCCGCGCCAAACGGGTGCTGGAACTGGTGGGGCTGGGGGATCGTCTGCATCACCGCCCCAATCAGCTTTCGGGGGGACAGCAGCAGCGGGTGGCCATTGCCCGGGCGCTGGTGAACGAACCCAGCCTGCTGGTCGCTGACGAACCCACCGGCAATCTGGACAGCGCCACCGGCGAAACAATCCTGAATCTGTTCGACAAACTGCGCCGGGAGCTTGGGCTGACGATCATCATCGCCACCCACGACGCGGCGGTGGCGCAGCGGGTCGATGGTGTCCTGCAGCTTGTTGATGGCCAACTGGTGGAGCAGGCTTAATGAACAGTATACAAAGGCTGAAGTTTTATCTGCGTTATGCGCTGCGTTCGCTGCGGCGCGATGGCACACGGACCTTTCTGGCGGTGCTGAGCGTCACTTTTGGGGTGCTTTCGCTGGTGGCGATGCAGTTGTTTGCCTATGTCTGGCTGCACAGCGCGATGTTTGATCTGCGCCTCGCCTATGGTGGCGACGCCGTGATCCAGCCGCCAGGTTCCAGCCAGGGATTTACGGACGCCGACTTCGCCCGGATTAACACGTGGCAGGAGCAGGGGCTGATCGCTGATTACACCCTGCTTTCTGATGGCTCGGCGGCGTATTTGCGCACCCCAGACGATGGGCACGTTACGCTGCTTCGTGGCGCTTTCGGAATCGATGTGACCACCTACCCGCTAGCGGGCGGCCTGACCCTGCGCGAACCCGCAGACGCAAGCCCCGCCGATGTGCTGCGGAACCCGACGGACGTACTCATTACCCGCGACCTTGCTGAGCGGCGCGGGCTGGGGCTGGGCGACAGCGTTGTGTTGAGTGGCGACAGCGTACCGGTACAACTGACGGTGACCGGCATTGTAGACGCCACGCCGACTCAGCAGGGCGACTCGGTGTTCTATTCGCTGGAGACCGCCCGCCTGATTGAGAACCGGGAGGATGTCATCAACGCCATCCCGATCAACTGGGGGGCCGCGTCGGATGCGGAACAAACCATCATCGACAGCCCGTTTGATGTGTGGGTGGCGGTGCACCGCGACGGCGAGCCGCTGCCCAGTGGATCAACCACGTCCCTGTTTAACCTCATGCTGACGGGGTCGGGCGTGCTGGGGCTGCTGGTCGGCGGGCTGAGCGTCTCGAACACACTGCAGGTCATGCTGGCGCGGCGCAGGCTGGAAATTGCCATGCTGAAAACGCTTGGCTACCGGCAGGCTGACCTGATACTGCTTATCAGCCTGGAGACGGGCCTGATCGGGCTGGTGGGCGGCCTGGTGGGGGCGCTGCTGGGCACGCTGCTTGCCGGAAAGCTGGTGGAGGTACTGGGCAGCGCCAGTTCAATCATGATGGATTGGCAGCCTCACCCGGTGATCGTGGTTGGCGGCGTCATCGTAGGCGTATTAACCGCCGTCGTCTTTGGCATGCAGGCTATTCTCGCCAGCAGCGCCACGCGCCCGATACAGCTTCTGCGTGATCTGCCGCTGCGGGTGCCGCGCAGCACACAGCTTACCCGGCTGGCATTGTCGCTGCTGATGCTGGTCGTGTTTGGGCTGCTGGTGGGGGTGGTGCTGGGGTCACCGCTGGAGGGCATTCTCTATGTGATTGGCGGCGGCATGGCGATTGTCATCATCCGCGCGTTTTTCTGGGCGGTGTTATGGATCATGCTCCGGCTGCCGCTGCCGCTTGCCCCCATGCTGCGTGTGGCGCGTGCCCATCTGCGGCAAAAGAAAACGCAGGCGAGTATGATCGTTCTGGCGCTGACTGCTGGCGCTTTTTCTGTGAGTTTCGCCGCGTTGATTATCTACAATGTTCAAACGGTCTTTATGCGGATGCGTGGTTCAGATGAGGGGTACAACCTGATGGTTTATACATCCCCTGGCGGCGGCGCAGATGCCATCCGTGAAATGGTGACGCAGGGTGCAGACGCAACCTATATTACCGAACAGGTGGCCGGCACACTGAACGGCGCGGCGATCACCGTTGAAAGCCGTGATGCCGCCGATCTCAACAACGATATGCGCTACAGCGGGCCAGACGACGAAAATTTTGTCCTGCTGCCTGAACATGAAGCGAATCGTTATGCCATTGGCGATACACTCACCCTGAAGGTCGGCGGGCAGGAGCAAAGCGTTACACTGACGGGATTTTATACTGTCACCAGCAGTCCGCTGACTTTCCAGGCCGCGCCACTGGTGGTTTCACAGCAGCTTATGCAGCGTTTCGTGGATATTCCCCTTCAGACTCGCGTTTTTGGCGCATTCCCGGCGGATTCGCTGAGCGAAGTTTCAAGGACTCTGGGGCAGGCGCTGCCGGAGATGCTGGTGTTCAGCCTGGCCGACCTCAACGATGCAGTCATTGTCCAACTTCAAGCGTTGTTCACCTGTGCGATTTCAGTCGCCAGCCTGGCCTTTGTCGCGGGCGCGGTGCTGATCGCCAATGCGGCTGGACTTAATATCGTTGAGCGCTACCGCGAAATCGGAATCTTTAAGGCAGTTGGTTACACCAGCAGGCACGTGCTGCGTGTGTTCCTGAGCGAGTATGGTTTTCTCGGTGCGCTGGGCGGGGTGTTCGGCATTTTAGGCGCTGTCCTGGCGGTTGTGGTGCTTAATCTGTCCCTGACCGCTGGACGGCTTGTTATCGAGCCTGCCATCCTGGCCGGTATGCTGGGGGTATCTGCCGCCATCGCGCTGTTGAGTGCCGCTGCCATCGCATGGCGGCCAACACGGGTACGTCCGCTTGACGTGCTGCGCTATGAATAATGGTAAACATCGATGAAGTGAAAAGGCGTTCAGGCGATGGGCAAAGCGTGTGAAGCCCTTATATTCCACCGCTAAAGTGGTGGGGTTTATGGGCTGTATCTCTAAAATCGTCACTGAAGATTCTCTGAAGCCGGGCTTATGGACTGCCCGGCTTCACTTTTATTGAGCAGAATGAGGCAAAAACAGCAGTTCTGAAGAGGGATGCCAATCAATACAGGGCGGGCGCATAGAGTCTCATCATTCTGATATAAGATCATATGGTTATCATATTGGCCGTTCACCTGGTACCTGGAGAGATCTGCCATGAAGTACACTGAATCGATTGAGATCGCCCTGCCGCTGGAGCGAGTGGCGCAGATGCTCGCCGACCCGGCACATATGCCAAAGTGGCTGCGGGGCCTGGTGCTGCATGAGCCGCTGAGTGGGGTGCATGGGCAGGTCGGTACCAGGTCGCGGGTTGTGATGCAGATGGGACAGCAGACGTTTGAGGCCACCGAGACTATCACGCGCCGGGAACCGGCAGACCTGAGCAGCATCCCGAAAGGGAGCGTTGTTCACTTCGAGCGTGAGATCGTCGGCGAGGGCATGTGGAACGCCGCGCGCGAGCGGCTGACTGAGATCGGTCCGGATACGACGCTCTGGGTGAGCGAGAATGAATACCGGTTCAGCGGCCTGCTGATGCGGCTGGTGGGGCTTCTGATGCCCGGCATATTCCGCAAGCAGTCGCAACAGCACATGCAGGACTTCAAGGCGTTCGCCGAGCATGGAAAGGATGTCCGTATATAAAAACCCTTTTTTTCTCTCGAGTTGACGCTTGACCTTCCAGTGACTGGAAGGCTTATAGTCATTCGGAGAGCAGAAAACGAGGTGCGCATGTTAACGATTGGCGAATATTCGCGGCTGACACACATCCCTGCCAAAACACTCCGTTATTATGACGACATTGACCTGTTTAAGCCTGCCTATGTCGATTCCCTGACAGGCTATCGTTATTACTCTGTTGAACAGTTACCGCGTTTATATCGCATTCTTTCACTCAAAGAGCTTGGACTCAGTCTTAATCAAATTCGCGATGTGCTGAATGAAAACCTGAGTCCTGAACAAATGCGCGGTATGCTGCGGTTGAAAGAGATTCAACTCCAGGAAACGATAGAAGAAGGCCAGAGACGTTTGGCCTATGTGAAACATAAGATTGAACAGATTGAGACCGATAATGTCTTCGTTGACTACGATGTGATACTGAAGCATGTTCCTGAGATGCAGGTTGCGCTTACCCGCGATATTGCATCTCAAAAAGCGACTTTAGGAACTACACTCCGCACCTTGTTTCGTACTGTACTGGATTTTCTCACAGAGAAAAACATTGCTCCTATAGGTCACGGATTTACCGTGTACTTTGACGACGAGTATCGCGACACACACATCGATGTCGGTGCAGCTTTTCCGATCAACGCTGAGGTTGCTGGCACTAAAGCGGTTACGGTAACAACCTTTGCTGGGGAAATGATGGCGAGTGTCATTCATAAAGGAGCGTTGGAGCACATGGAGGATGCTTACATCGCGCTGCTCACCTGGATTGAGAGGAATGGCTACCAAATCGTGAGGGCATCGCGTGAGATCGCTTTACAGTATGATCCAACCGGAAATCCAGAAAATTACGTGACTGAGATTCAGTTTCCTGTCTGTAAACGATCCAGATAAATACCGCTGGTTTATTTTAATGCGCTTGTATTCGAATTTCGCATCTTGAGACAAAAGAGATTGGAGACCATCTGTGGAACCACGACTCGAAAGCCTGAAGGAAAAGCATCTGGTTGGAATGAAGATGATCATGTCTTTCACAAACAACAAGACCGGTCTGCTCTGGCAAGGCTTCATGCCAAGGCGCAAGGAAATCAATAACCTTGCCAGTGCAGATCTTTATTCTGTGGAAGTTTATGCGCCGGACTTCTTCAAGCCGTTTCGTCCTGACGCTGAATTCGAAAAATGGGCGGCTGTTGAAGTATCGCGTGTTGAAACCCTGCCGGAAGGCATGGAAACTATCGTGATTCCCCCCGGTTTATATGCAGTTTTCATCCACAAAGGAGCAGCGAGTCTCGGTCCCAAAACCTATGAATACGTTCTGGGAAGCTGGATACCTAACTCCGCGTACACATTGGATACCAGACCTCACTTTGCGGTCATGGGAGAGAAATACAAGAACAACGATCCGGAATCAGAAGAAGAACTGTGGTTCCCAATCTTGCCAAAGGATCAGCCATGAGCTTCAGTGAAGGGTGTGTGGGTCAAATAGCTCTGGGCGTTCGCTGTGTTGCATCCCTTCATATAATACCCTCGTGAGTCGGCGCAACCCGGATTGCAGCTTCTCGTGGATGCAGGACAGATTGCCGTGCATGAACAATTACACCGCCGCCTGCATTTGGATGATGGCACGATTGGCTGGGCGGCAGAAGCGGAATGTTCGTGTAGTCCGTTGATTGACTCTGCTGGTGTGTAGAGGTAAAGGTCACCATCCACCACACCAGCCCCGGTGATTTTTGTCTGTGTACTGACTGACAGTGCAGACAATAAATGTTATAGATGCCGCCAGCTAAACCGCAAATCGCCTGAATATTTCGCTAGTTCATCGCCTGATCGACTCATGAGATACGATAGTGCTGCCGCATCTGAGGCAGTAAGGGAATTGCCGTTATCAGTATCGACAGGGAGTACATGACGTATTGAATGGGCGCAACCGCTGGCAGCGTGATGACCTGCACCGTGAGCCAGATAATCAGGGCCAGACCGAGCAGTATGGTTAGGCCCCACGCCCAATGCTCATGCATTCTCTGCGAGATGCCATCCAGCATTGCAAATTGTGGACGGCGCCACAGGCTGGCGAGTATCAGCAGGCTTCCACAACCCCACACAAGAATCAGGATAAGGCCGGGAATGAAGTAACTCTGAAATGGAGTCCACTTAAGATCGCTGACAGGCATCCCCATTGGGCTGCCGTTAGGATCGCCCAGCATAGCGATTCCGCCATAAAAACCGCCAACCCCGACAAGCAGTAAACAAAGGCTGAGCAGGATCAGGAGAATCAGGGTGTGCTGCTTATTCTGTGTGTTCATCATGAACCCCCTTATGCGCCTACGACCTCAACACTGGGCCAGTGGGCAATGAATAGCAATCCTAAAACCAGCAGATTAAAAACCAGGGCTGCGACGGTTGGTGAGGTGGCCGGGTTTGCCCAGAAGATAATCAACCCAACAATCGATACAACCGCGCCGATGGCCGCCGCACTGCGCCACCAGGTATGCTCGCCTAACAGGCCATAAACGGCAGCAGAAAATGCGACAATCGTGGCAAGCCACAACAAGCCTCCAAGAAAGCGCGCCGGAGTCTCTGCCGATATAAGCCATGATCGAGCAGACTGTCCCCAATCCGCCATGCCAAGCAGCGGAACCAGAAACAGAATATGACCAATGCCATGAGCGCCGATAATCAGTGCAAGTGCGATGCGTAACATAGTACTGCCTCCTGAATGTGAATACCCAATACAGGTTGTTGCTGATTGCCATTCCCTGGGTGGATCGCCCTTATATATGAACCCACACGCACCTTTATGAAGTGCTCCGGGCCGAATCTCAGCACGCTGCTGATGCCTATCGATATCTGGTCAAACAACAAATCCAGGACATCGCCCGCATAGGGAGCAATATCGCCGGTATAAGAGGAGGGTTGGGGTCGCATCTGGCTAACCTGCGCCTGGCAGACTGAACTGCCGATGCTTTTCTTATCTATTCTATTTTGATGTTTTTATAAAGTTGGGGACAGTGATAAATATCATGCTTTGCTGGTCAGGTGCCGGGTCATGTGCTGCCAGGGATGGCGCAGTGCCTCGATTAACGCTACATAGACGGCATAACGCGCCTCGTACTGCGCCCGATTCTGAGCATCAGGATTATATACCTGCTGGATATGAACGCCCTGTGTGGCGGCCTCCTGCAGGCTGGCGTACACACCCGCGCCTACGCCTGCCGCCAGCGCTGCGCCGTGTGCCCCGGTCTCAGCCCTGGCTGGCACTTCGATACAGACTCCCAGCACATCCGCGAACATTTGCGCCCAGACCGCGCTCCGCGATCCACCGCCGGTCAGCCTTGCGCTGTCGAACACCACGCCAGCTTCTTTCAGCCGGTTGATATGATCGAGATGGCCGTAAACCACCCCTTCATAGAGCGCCCGCAGCAGATGCGCCCGTGTATGCCAGCCTGCCATGCCATAAAACCCGGCGTGGGCGCTGCCCTGCACATTGGAGCCGTAGAGGAACGGATGAAACACCGGCACAGCATCCGTAACTGGCACAGCCGCCACAACTTCGCTGCACACCTCATAAACAGAGATGCCACGCTGCTGCGCCGCCAGTCGTTCCTCCGCGCAGAACTGGTTGACGAACCATTCCAGATTGGCTGCTGAGGTTGCGCTGGCCTCCACTGCCAGCCACAGGTCAGGGTCCGCAAAGGGCGCAGTGAGGAACAGGTCAGGCGCGATGACCAGCTCGCTGGTTACCACCTCATTGATGCTCCACGTCCCGACGACGATGCACGCCTGCCCTGGCTGAGTCACCCCCGCACCGACTGCGCAGGCATCAATATCAATCATCCCGGCGATGACGGGCGTCCCGGCATGTAACCCGGTGAGGGCCGCTGCGTCAGCCGTGACGCTGCCGATAAGCTCGGTGCTGTGTGCCAACCGGGGCAGGGCGTCGTACACTTCGGGGATGCCGTAGTGTTCCAGCAGGTCCGGGGCATAACGTTTATGGCGCGTATCCAGCAGCGCGGTTGTGCCGATGTCGGTGTAATCTGTGGCTGTCTCGGCTGTCAGGCAGTAGTTGATGTAATCCTTGCTCATCAGCACGCTGCCGATGCGATCATAGGCCCCCCGGTCGTGCTGCCGCAGCCACGCCAGCAGCGGTGCGGCCTGGGCCGGATAAAAGCTTTGCAAAATGCGCGGATGTACCTGTGTGTGCAAACCCTGCGCCAGCCATGCATCCACCAGCGCGGCGGCACGCTGATCCAGCGATTGAATGCCATTCCGCAGCGGCTGCCCAGCCTTATCCAGCAGATACAGGCCGTTGCCATGCCCGGTACAGCCCACCGCCACGATCTGTGCGGGATCTACCCCGCGCACCGCCTCGCGGATTACCTGTGCGGTCACTGCCCACACCTGCGCCATGTCACGCTCAACCCAGCCGGGCTGCGGGTGCAGTGTGTCGATCCTGCCGCTGGCGGTCTGGACTTCGTGTCCATCCACAGTCAGGAGCGCGGCTTTGCAGACGGTGTTGCCGTTATCCAGCCCCAGTAAGTAGCGCCCCATTCTGCTGCCTACCAGATGCTTAGCGAATCGAGGAAGAGCTGGCGCAGGTCGCCGGCGCTGGCTGGGCGCGGCGAGAGCTTGGTGACGCGATGCTGAGGCAGTGTGCCTTCCACCAGCGTATCGATATCCGCCTCAGTAAAGCCAATCGCGCCCAGGCCGTTGGGAACACCAGTCTGTTTCATGAGCGCAATCACGGCACCGGCCAGCACTTCACCGGCATCTTCTGGCGCTGCCCCACGGATATCTGCGCCCATCAGTTCCGCCGCGTACAGGTGGCGCTGCGGATTGGCCGGGGCGGTAAAGCGAAACACCGCCGGGGCATTCAGGATGACTGACATACCGTGCGGGATAATCGGGTGATCGGCGGGGTAGCCCTCAGGCTGAAAATCGCGCACCATGCCTGATACCGGGTAGGACATGCCGTGCGGCAGATGCACCCCGGCGTTGCCAAAGCCTATGCCTGCGAAAGCTGAGGCTAACAGCATATTGCTGCGAGCTTCATCATCACCGGAGTCCTGTACCGCGCGGACAATATACTGCGCCACCAACTGGATTGAACGCGCCGCCCAGATATCGCTGATCGGGTTCGCGCCCTGGTAGGCGGGCCGCAGATGCGGCTGTTCCGGCGCGGGACGCTGGCTGTAGGGCAGCGCCGTGAGCGATTCCAGCGCATGGCTGAGCACATCCAGCCCGGAACTGGCAGCCACCAGCGGCGGCAGGGTCCGTGTGTTATCAGGGTCAAGCAGGCCCATCACAGGCCGCAGCGCCCGGTGTGCAATGCCGGTCTTGGCATGCATCGCCTTCAGATCGAAGATGGCGACTCCTGTGGTTTCGCTGCCTGTCCCGGCGGTGGTAGGGATAGCGATCAGCGGTTTGAGCGCCCCCGGCACAGGCTGCCCCTGTCCGATGGGTGGGTTGACATATGTCAGCAGGTCTGCCGGATAGGTGGCATAAAGATTGGCCACTTTTGCCGTGTCGATGGTCGAACCGCCACCCACCGCCACATAGCCATCAAAGCCGCCGTCCTGGGCGAATATAATCGCCTGCTGAAAGGACTCGTCGGTTGGCTCAACCCGCACCTGATCAAACAGCACCGCATCCAGCCCGGCCTGCTTCAGCGCGGTCAGGGTGATACTCACGGCGTCGGACTGCGCCAGACAGGGGTCTGTCACCACCAGAACGCGCTTTGCCCCCAGCCGCGCCATATCCTGACCCACCTCGCGGGTCACACCGGGGCCATACTTGATGCTGGAGGTATCCATCGTAAAAGCGGTTTCAAATGTCATAAGAAGCACCTTTTCCAAAAAGTTGTCTGTGATTGACTATTCGCCGTTCTCATAAATTGACCAGGCCTCGTCGGGCGCTGCGTTCTCGTGGATAAGCGCCATCAGCGCCCTGACCACACGCCTGGGGTTGGGATGCTGGTAGACATTCCGCCCATAGACCAGCCCCACAGCACCCTGCTGCAAAAAGCCATAACTGCGTTCAAAGACTTCGCGCAGGTCTGCCTTGCCGCCGCCGCGTACCAGCACAGGGCAGCGCGCCGCCATGATGACTTCGTGATAATCCTCTACGTGGTCGGTGGGGTCTGCCTTGATGATGTCCGCGCCCAGTTCCCGGGCCTGCCGCACCAGGGGGACGAGCTTCTGCTTATCGCCATCCACCATATAACCGCCCCGGCCGCTGTTGGGCTGCATCACAAGCGGCTCGATCATCAGCGGCATCCCGTATTTATCGCAGGCCCCACGCAGCCGGCTGATATTCTCGATGGTCTGGCGGTGCAGGTCCGGCTCATCGGGCAGCAGCAGCAGATTGGCCACCACGCAGGCCGCGTCCATACGGATGGCCTCTAAAATCGGTTCGTCTGCGTTTTGCAGGATATTGAACATGAAGCGGTGTGTCTGTGGGTTGTAGGGGTTTCCTGCATCTGTCCGCATGACCAGGGCAGGTTTATCCCTGCCTTTGATGGTTTGCAGGACATCACACTGGCCGTAATTCATCTGGATCGCATCCGGGCCAGCTTCGACCAGCGTCTGTACGACAGTCTCAATGTCTTCCAGGCCATCGAGAAAGCTGTACTCGTTGAATACGCCATGATCGAGGGCGACATCCAGACATTTGCCAGATGCGCTGAACATCCGATTAAGGCGGACTTTATGGGAATCTCGCATGATGAGACACTCTTTCTGCGGTTAAATCCACACCATGATTATCCAGTAAAATCTGTGCCGTGCGGTTGATCTCCTGCTGTGTCTGTGCGGCTGACCACTGTCGCAGCGGCGCACAGATGGCCGCCAGTTCATCCAGCAGCGCGGGAGTCAGTTCACCCTGAAAAGCGAGCGTTGTCCGGCGCCGTACCAGATCATCCAGATGAACGAGACGCTCATGCTGCAGGATAAACTCGATTTCGCGCCGGGTGTATGCCGGGTGATGCTTCAGCGGCGAATCGGGCGCGGCGCTGATGAATGCCGCCACCTGCCTGGCCCGTGTGCCATAGCGCAGCAGCAGGGCTTCAGCGCGTTGGTGGCTGAGGGCATAGGTGGCGCTCAACTGCTTTAGCCAGTCCTGACGTGCGGCTTCGGTATGGGGATAATCCTTCCCCCCGCCTATAGGCAGCGAGTCTGAACGTGCGCGGCGTGGCTGCCCCAGGTAATCGAGCAGATTATCAGCCACCTGCTCTGCAAAAGCGCGAAACGTCGTCCACTTGCCGCCGATGAGCGAGTAGATCGGGAAGTTATGGCTGGCATCTGGCGCGATCACGCGGCACGAATGATCGCGGCTGATCTGCCCGGTGGTCCGCGTGTCAGCATGGGGCAGGGGGCGCACACCGCAGAAGTGGAATACAACATCCTCCCGACTGACCTCAAGCGCCGGGAATACCTGCCGGACTGATTCCAGAATGTAGGTGATTTCGTCCTCGTCGCAGCGTGCATCTTCCGGGTTCTGTACCTTAATATCAGTTGACCCGACCAGGACCTTGCCCAGCAGCGCGAACATGATGCAGATGCGACCATCGGCGTTTTCGTAGTACAGCATTTCATCGCCCACCGCTGCCAGCAGCGCCGGGTTATCGATGACGAGATGCGAGCCTTTGGTCCCACCGATAAACTGTGTCTGATGCTGCAGTGTGTGGTTGACAAAATCAATCCATGCGCCGGTGGCGTTTACGACCACGCGGGGTGTGATGTCCAACTGCGCCCCAGTCGCCTCATCACGAAGCGTCACCTGATTACCCGCGCCGGCCTGCAGCGCCACATAATTAAGCGCCAGCGCGCCGGGATGCAGGGCTTCGGCATCCAGTACCAGCTCCAGCCCCAGGCGTTCAGGGTAGGGGATCCATGCATCGTAATAAGTAGCAGTACAGACAACAGCCGGGTTGAGCTGTGGGCGGCTGGCCAGCGCCGCCCGCCGTGACTGGAAGCTGTGCGTGGGCATCAGCCGCTGCTGGCGGGTCAGCAGGTCATACAGCGACAGCCCCACCTTGATCAGCAGCGCCCCGCGATTGGCCGGGGAGACCTGCAGGCCCAGAAATTTCTGCATCGCGGTCATCACTCCCGCCCACAGATGAAAAATCGGGATGGTGGTTGGCAGCGGTTTGACATAATGCGGCGCGTTTTGCAGCAGCAGATTGCGCTCGCGCAGCGATTCGCGCACCAGCCGAAATTCACCATTTTCCAGGTAGCGCAGACCCCCATGAATCATGCGTGAGGATGCCGCACTGGCCCCGGCGCAAAAATCGCTCTTTTCGACCAGCAGCGCATCCACACCCTGCAATGCCAGCTCGCGCAGCAGCCCCACGCCATTGATACCCCCGCCCACAATCAGTACGGGGATATCAGGCTGCTGCTTTATTCTGGCCCACAGCGCATCACGGTTCATGGCTCAGACAATCGCTCGGGTATGCTGCTCGATGATGGTGTTCATGGCCTGCAGGTCCTCTGGACGGAGTGTCACCTGACCGGCACGGGCGTTCTCTATGGCCTGCTGAGCAGTACGTGCCCCGCACAGTACATGGGTAATCCCGGGCTGAGCGGCGGTCCAGGCGATGACAAGCTGCGCAATGGAAAGGTCGTAACTGGCGGCTATGGGCTGAAAATCCGCCAGCATCGCGGCGACTCGCTGCCGGTTTTCCACACTGAAGCGCGGATCGTCAATCCGCTGGTCATCGCCACTGAACTGCCGTTCCGGGCTAATTTTGCCGGTGAGCAGCCCCAGCGCCAGCGGCGAGTAAGCAAGCATGGCGATGTTGTGCTGGCGGGTATACGGCAGGATGTCCGCCTCAGGCTCGCGGTCCAGCATGCTGTACTTCTCCTGAACGCTGTCCAGCCTGTCCACCTGCTCATAGGCTTCAAGCTGCTCAAAGGCAATGTTGCTTACGCCAATCGCCCGAATTTTCCCCTCCTGCTTCAGTTCCAGCAGGGCGGACATGGTTTCCTCGATGGGCGTGGTTGGGTCCTGCCAGTGCGTCTGGTAGAGGTCGATGTAATCTGTTTGCAGACGGCGCAGGCTGGCCTCGACCTCGTAGCGAATCGAGTCGCGCCCTAAATAGCGGTGGACCGCCTTGCCGAACGCATCAAAGAAGTGGTTGCCCTGTTGGGTGTGCCATACCAGGCCGCACTTGGTCGCCAAGATGACGCGGTCGCGCCGCCCGGCGAGTGCCTTGCCGACAATTGTTTCCGATGCGCCCTGCCCATAAGCCGGTGCGGTATCCACCAGCGTAATACCCGCATCAATCGACGCCTGAATCGCCGCGATTGATGCCGCCTCATCTGAGCCACCCCACATCCATCCCCCTGTGACCCAGGTCCCCATGCCGATTACAGTGGCTTCAATCCCGGATTCACCAATCTGTCTTGTGTGCATCTTGTTGTTTTGCATCAGTCTGTCTGCGCCTCCTCCGACGCAATTTCCAGCACGCGCTGCGCTGTGGCTTCGTCAGTAATCAGGGTTTTGAGGTACTGACCGCGCAGCGCGCCATGAACGGGAAGTACCTTTTCTTCACCGGCAGCGATGCCGACCACCAGCGGAATCGCCCGCAAATCCTCTGGCTGCAAGCCAATCACGCGCTCATTAAACTGGGGTATACACAATTGGCCCTGCTGGTTGTAGAGATACGCGAAGATTTCGCCGCAGGCATCCTTACTGCCGACAAGCTGCGACCACTGCGCCTCACTCAGCGCCATAGAGGTCATGAGGTCGAAGTAGCTGGATGAGCGCGGAATCACGGAGCCGACACCCACCAGCGCGATCTGTGCGCTGCGGGCGATTTCCAGTATTTCTGCGATATGGCGCATCGAGAGCAGTGCATCACGTTCTGCGGCGCTGTCCACAAACACCGGGGCATGAATCCTGTAGGCTTCGCCGCCCAGTTTTTCCGCCAGTGTCGCCGCCAGGTAATTGACATCCGTATAGTGCTTGCCCTGGCGCGCGCCCGTCGCCGGGACGACCTGCACATCGTAACGGCGGCGTGGTTCTATCGCCTGGACGATGGCGTTCATCGTCTTGCCTCCGCTAATACAGATGGTATCGCCGTCGCGCAGATGCTGGAGCAGGAATGCAGACGCCGCACGCCCAACGGTTTGCAGAGCCGCTTCGGGGTCTTCTGTCAGTTGGGGGGTAATGACCGCTTCCGGGAGGCCATAGGCTGTCTGAAGCTGCTTTTCGATCTCGAACAGATTCTGAAAGGGTGTGCGGATGGTGATTTCAACAAGTCCCTGCTCACGGGCCTGTTTGAGCAGACGGTTGACCTTCGCGGTAGACAAACCCAGCGCCTGAGCAATCGTCGACTGATTCTGCTCCTGAATGTAATACATGGTCAGGACTTTGCTTATCAGGCGCATCTGGTCGTAGTCGCCATGGTTCATCGACATGAAAGCAGGTCCTTTACAGCCCGCCGCCCGTGCCAGGTACAGCCGGGCCTGGCAGGGGAGAAGTCATCCGGGGAGATGTGTCGCTCATGAATGAAAAATTTCTCGTGGACTGAAATTTATTTACAATACGTAAAATGATATCGCGTCTGATATTTTTGTCAAGTCAGGGCGGTAAGAAAGTGCCCAGGACAGGCGTGCCGGTTTTTTGGGTGGGGCAGTAAACGTGGCGTATCACTGTGCGGCCGAAGCATGGCATCCCTGCACCGCGCGCAGCGACTGCTGGCATCTCCGATCCCCAATGCTCAGTTTGTCACCCTGGAAAGCAGGAATCATCTGCTGACGGCAGCGGAACCTGCCGGGGCGAAATTCGTGGCGGCCTTGCGTGGTTTTCTGGAACGTGATGGCAGTGAGTAGCGCTGATCTTCGTTATTCAGCGCCAGCGTCAGCGTCGTGCGTTACTACAACGAGCAGCGCTACCTCGAGTCGCTGGACAATGTGATCGCGGCGAATAGGTATTCCGGACGCTACACTCAGGTGTCAACTCAGCGAGAGAGGTTTAAGCAGCCTACACTCCAACAACGTCATGGGCATTGCTGGCAGGCCACCATACGCATTCATGGTAAAAATACGGGAGAGGTCTCTCTTGTTTTTCGACCTCTCCCGTCCCATGCTCTATACAGCCAGCCTTCGGAGCAGACATTGCCGCCTGTCAGACCGCATTATTATTTGATTCCTGTACCCGTCGAGGCCAGACCTTCCATGACCTGCCGCCGCAGGAACAAAAACAGGATCACAATGGGCAGCGTTGCCAGTGTGGACCCGGCCATGACCAGATCATAGGAAGTCCGATACTGGTTCACCAGACGTGAGATACCAACCGCTAATGGCATATTTTCTGCCTGGCGGAACACGATCAGCGGCCACAGCAGGTTATTCCAGTATTCCAGCGAGAACAGAATGAACAGCGTGGCGATAGCAGGGCGCGCATTGGGAAGCACCACCGACCAGAAGATCTGATACTCGTTCGCGCCATCCACCCGCGCCGCATTCAGCATCTCGTCATCAATCGAAAGCATATACTGGCGGAAAAAGAAGAGGCCAATCGGAGATGCCGCGATGGGAATAATGGCTCCCCAGTACGTTTCGACCAGACCAAGCTGGATAATCATCAGAAAGAGTGACACGATAAGCAGATGGAATGGAATCATCTGCGAGACCAGGATCAGAACGAACAGCAGGTTTCGGAATGGGAAGCGAAACTTCGCCAGAGCATAGCCGCCGGTTGTGCAAAGAATAACCGCTGTGATGGCAAAGCCGCCCGTCTGAACAATTGAATTCAGAATCCAGCGCCCAAAAGGTTCTTCCTCAAACAAAGTGTTGTAACTATCCAGCGATAGTTGTGTGGGAAGCAGTTGAAATGCATCGACAAAGACACGGCCTTCGGGGCGCAGGGAACTAATCACCATCCAATACAGTGGGAAGACAAAAATGAAAGCTAACACCACGAAAAGGAGGGTCATCAGTATCTTGCTGGCAGAAAACCGTGGGCGTACCCACCGTTGTGTCTGCGAGACATACACTGAAGTTTGTTCTGTCATGATCTAGTCTTCCTTCTTAAAGACACCGAAGAAACGGAACTGGATCAGGGAGAACACAAAGATGATCGCAGCAAGTATTACCCCCATTGCGGCGGCAGTTCCGAAGTTAAAGGAAGTGAATGCAGTGCGATATATCAACAGGGCCATCGTCAGCCCACCGTCACCGGGGCCAGCGCCGCCCAGGTAAATAATGAATGGCTCCACAAAGACCTGATAGCCCCCGATAATGGTGAGCACCACGACAAAGAGTGTGGTTGGCCGCAGCAAAGGCAGTGTGATGCGCCAGAACATCTGAAGCGGATTGGCGCCATCGATTGCCGCAGCCTCGTAAAGCTCACGCGGAATATTAACCAGGCCAGCGTTAAAATACAGGATATTGATCCCTGTCCAGCGCCAGGTGGCCACCAGGATGAGTGAGGGTAATGCAAGATCCGCCGTGTCCAGCCAGCGCATTTTCGGAAGGCCGAACACAGAGTTCAGGACCAGATTGAGAAAGCCCTCGTTCGCCAGGATCAATCTGAAGACGGTTCCCGCCACGACCAATGAAGTCAGGGCGGGCAGAAATATCAGGGTTCTGAACAGCGTGCTCTGGACAACCCGACCTGAATCCAGCAATACGGCAAGCACCAGGGGCAGCGGTATCAGGATAAGCAGCGTACCGATGGTGTAGATGGTTGTATTGGTCAGCGCCTGATTGAACCGCACCAGTTGAAAGACATTCTGGTAATTAGCCAGCCCCACCCATTCCTGACTTTGAACGCCCTGGAAATTCTGGAAACTCATCAGAATCGCCAGAATGACCGGATACACTTTGAAAATCAGAAACACAATCATAAACGGGGCTAAAAATATGAATGGCACTATTTTTTTATGATGTATGATGGCGTTTATTGGATTAAACAATTACGCGCTACCTCAAACTCTGGAATGATGTTCAGATGAAGGTGGTAAAGGGAGGAAGCGGACATCTTACAGAAAGTGTCCGCTTCCATCGAATTTTTGACAGTCTACTCTACTTCTGCACCCATCGCTGCAAGCTCTGTCATAGCAGCTGAGAGCGCTTCTTCGGGTGCCATCTGCTCGACGAGGACGTTATACATCAGGGTCGTGCCAATGATGGTGGCGATTTCAGGATAGAATGGCCCTGTGTATTCCGGCGCAACATTGGCGACGGCTTCCTTGATATAGGTGAATGGCACTTCGCCACTAAAATCTTCCATCTCAATCAGCAGTTCGGGGTCGTCGTAGACATCCAGGCGCATCGGATCAAAGCCCAGTTCTGTCCACAGCGCAACGTTGGCTTCGTAGGTCAGTTTGGCAAAGGCCAGGAATTCCTTGGCAAGTTCAACCTTATCCGGGTCGATCTGATTGGTGATGGCTGTACCGGTGCCGCCGCCCATGGTGGAGGTATAACCGGTTTCTTCGAAAACCGGCATAGGCCGCACAACTGCCACATCTGCCAGCGCGCTGCTCATGTCATCCGGGAAGCGAGTCATGTACCACTGCGGCATCCACAGCGAAGCAATTCTACCTTCCACCATTTCAACGAAGTGTTCAGGTGAGTGGTGGTTACCACCGGATGCGGGCCGGGCAATACCATGTACATGGACCAGGTCCTGCATGAACTGGAGGGCCTGAACGTTTTCCTCACTTTCGAGGATCAGTTCGCCGTCGGCATTGTAGGAACCGCCACCCATCATCAGCATGATGCCACGCGCAGAATGGGGGCCGGTAACCTCGATAGTCGTCATAACAACATCCGGGTTGCCGTCACCGTCGGTATCCTGGGTGACCTTCTTGCCTGCTTCGATATAGTCTTCCCAGGTCACGATGCTGTCAACATCCACGCCAGCTTCTTCCAACAGGGCGGTGTTGTAGTACATAAGGAAAGCGCCCAGATGGTAGTCGATACCATAGTTGTGGCCGCCGGCGGTATAGGGTGCCAGACGAGACTCGATAATATCATCCCGGTAGGGGTCAATAGCATCGTCCAGGGGAATTAGCTGGATTTCGCCTTTTGTGAAGGTCGCAAACTTGCTGATCTCGATGTCGACCAGATCAGGCGCGCCCACACCCACAAGCAGCGCTGACAGCAGGTTATCGTGCATCGAATTATATTCGATCTGCTCATAGGTGAGATTAATCTGGCGATCCGGGTTGAGTTCATTCCAGCGTTCTGCCTGATTTTGCAGGAACTGGCCGTGCCGATCAACAAACACCCATAAACTCAAATCGGTTGCATCCTGGGCGTTGACAACACCCATCCCCAATGTCCCGATCAGGATAGCAATGAGGAGAAGAAGAGAAATACGCTTATTCATTTGGTCCTCCATATTAAATGTCTCACTCAAGCAGGCATATAAATGCCATTACTGAATGGGGTTCCAATGTATAGTTTAGTGGTCTCCTTTCTGCGGTGAGGGCCGCGCTGCTAATACTAAACATGTTGCTACAGGTTATCAAACGAGTTTTCGGCCTTGATGTCCGACCCGTTGACTGTACGCGCCGCACTTCACTGGTGACATATCGGCAATCCAACGTAATCGTTGTTTCCAGGATGTCGTCTGGCTTCGATTGACTGCATAGACTGATGGAGACTTGCGCTGTTTGTCGAGCGTGGCAGACACATCGAGCATCCGGAATGCGGTGCCATCCCTGGCAAAGAACGTATCACCTTTCCAGAAAACCGGATGGATTCATGATGTTCGGCAGATTCGCCAACATTATGACGATGAATCTGATTTAGACAGTGATCGAGATTAATCTTAACATGGCACATAAATAATCGTTTCATATTATTGTAATCAGATCATATTCGACAATCTGGTTTTCTGTTTCCTGGCCATTTTAGACTAAACTTTTATCACCTTGATTATAGGTAATTTTGATTATTTGGTGAATAACACCACCGAATCTAAAACAATTGATGTTATTTGTCAAATTCCTGTAAACTGAATATTCGCAATTTACTCAAATCCTGGGTTTGCGCAGAAAGTGGACAGGTTTGTGATTGCCAGTGCCGCCATCTTATGCCCGAAACTGTGATTTAGTTTAAATCCCCAACGTGCTGGTGGTTCTCATCGAGAGCTGCATCGAAAAGCACGCATCCCCTGTGTTATGGGCAATAAATTTGTGGGTATAAAATTACTAAACATAAATAGCAGCTTTTCTCATGTTTATCTGGGTAGCTATAGTTTGAATACTGGTGGCGCTGGATGGCTCCAGCCACAGCGACCCGGATGGCACAAACGAAACGGACGAAACCTAAGGAGGCAGATCGTGTCAAAGCTCAGAATCGGGCTATGGCTGGTCGTGGTGAGCCTGCTGTATGGCAGTACCAACGTGGGTCTGGCGCAGGACCCTGTTTCGGGAGCGCATGTGGCCATGGCACCATGCTGGCCGTGGGCAGCAATTATGAAGTGCGCATATACGATGTCACTGGCTCCGCACCACACCTGCTCAACACCCTGAACGATTTCGTGGATGAGCATCCCAAACCGGTGTGGATCCCGGATGGTAGCCGGCTTGCTGTAGCGACATACGCTGATGTCGAGGTGTGGGGGCAGCCCTGGGACCCAGCCGCTGCCAGCAAAGAGCTGACCTATCAGTACTATGCAGATCGTACCCCTCCAGAGCCATCTGTAAGCGTAGATACGGTTGCCTGGAGCCCGGATGGTGCCTATGCCGCCAGCAACCTGGGCGTCAGCATTGATATATGGGATACCACCACCGGCAGCCGGGTCCGCAGGATTATGGAAGACTACTGGAGTCGCACGACGCAGCTTATATGGACGGAAGACAACCGCCTGTTTATGAGTAATGTTAATGGGGCGGTGATCCTCCTTGATCCAAACACAGGTGCGGAAGTAAGCCTGTTCGGCCCCAATATTGGCAAGCTGCCTACAGTTGGTGTCTGGTCCATGGCGCTAAGCCCTGATGGCAGCAAGCTGGTTTCCGGCAGTGATGATGGCACCATCGCCGTGTGGGGGGATACCAGAACCACAGAGTTTCTAACACAAACCAAGGATTGGTATATACAAATTTCGGAGCAGGATATTGTTTCATTAGATTGGGATGCAAGAGGGCAGTTTATAGCGGCTGGGGTACGAGATGGGACGATACGCATCCTGGATGCGGGTACGGGTGAGCAGTTGGAAATGATTCAGGTTGGGGAAGGCGTCCTGTCGGTAGCTTTCCGACCGGGGAGTTTTGAGCTGGCGTATGGCGAGGCCGATGGAACGGTCAGGATCGTGGTGCCCGCTTCCATACAGAATAAAGTTCCCACCGCCGATGCTGGCCCCGACCAGATCATCACCGGCAGTGCTGGTGACTGAAATCCAGAGCAGCGTTGGTTAGAAGACCCCATAAACAGGTAGAGACTCGAAATGTGCGGTTTGATGAAGCGCTATGGCACATTCACCGTGTGAGCTTCTTCGCGTATGACGTGGACAAGATCGTCAATGTGGCGGAAAGCCTCACGTTCCAGAATCCAGCGTGAACTGACGCGGATGACAAAACGTTCTGCGATGGCGCGCAGCTTCTGATCCTCAATGCTGGAAATATCCCACACACTGACAATCCCCATCATCCGGCGCAGGCTTTCGCACGCGCCCAGGCCCGCTGTGTCCTGCAGCAGCTGGCGCATATACTGGCTGCGATGTTCGGCAAAGGCCGCGTCGCCACCAGGGAAATTCCAATAGGCATTCGGGGCCAGTTCACCCTGATTATTCTCCACCCAGAGCTGCTCAAACCGGGCGGCGAACTTCAGCCAGATGTCACGGATCAGCGCGAGCAGGTAATCCTGATACGCTTCGCGCTCCTGGGGGTCTGGCGTATGGGCATAATGCGCCCCAAAATTCAGCACCAGATTAGACAGCAGCGCCCCCACGTCATAGCCCATCGGGCCGAAGAATGAGAATTCCGGGTCAATCACGCGGGTATCCTGTGCATTGACCATGATGCTGCCTGTGTGCAGGTCGCTGTGAATGAGGGCCTGCCCGTGCGTCATGTACTTTTCCTTGAGTTCCGCAATCGCCCGCTTGAGCGGTAAATTCTGCCGGACCGCATGGACTTCGCGCTCAATCTCCGGATTCCAGTTGTTTTCCGGAGAGTCCATGTAGGGGTTGGTGAAGACAAAATCTTCCTGTACCTTGCACATATGCGGGTTGATATACAGGGCCTGCAGCACCTTTTTGTCCGGCCCGGTGCGGTACAGATCCGATGTTTTGAACAGGATGGTGGCCAGAAACGTCGAAATATGATCGGCAAAATGGGGCAGTCGCTGCCGCATCACCAGCGATTTGCGCATGACCTCGTGGCTGCCCAGATATTCCATGGCCACCAGAGACAGTTCCTCGTCATCGTCATAGACCTGTGGGGAAAGGCCCGGTGTCAGTTCGTTGTACAGCAGCAGCGCCTGTGTTTCAAAACGCATCCGTTCTCGCGTCAGCGGCCACGAATCCCCTGTCACACGGATATAAGGCAGCGCCTGTTTGATCACCATCGCCTCGGTAGGGTCGTGCCGGTTCTGGACAATAAACACCAGATTCAGGTTGCCATCGCCTACTTCACGCGCTTCCAGTGCTGTCAGGTCGCTAAAACGTGTCCTGATTTTGGGCCGGGAGCCAATGTAGTCAATGAGGCTTTCTTCATTCAGTGCGCGATAGGTCATGGTGCTGTGCCGTTCCTGTCGATCTCATTGCTGGTTTCGCTGCTGCGCTACGCCTCGGTGCGATCTCGTCGTTGTTTGCCGGAGAGGAAGACATTCACCACCAGCGCCGCCAGCAGGACCACCCCGGTGATGAAACCTTTCAGATAAACATCGATGGATGGGATGTTGTCCAGCCCGTTGCGCAGCGTCCCATACAGCAGCAGCCCGATCACCGTTTGCGGGATGCTACCCCGGCCGCCAGTGAGCGCAGTGCCGCCCAGCACGACTGCCCCGATGGTGTCGATCAGGTAGCTGGGAACTTCCTGAGGCTGGGCGCTGCCCAGGCGGCCTGTGCTGACAATGCCGGCCAGACCTGCCGTGAAACCACAGATCGTGAGCACCAGCGCCACAACAAGGTTGGTGTTGACACCAACCAGACGCGCCGCCGAGCGATTCGCCCCGGTCATGTAGACATAGCGCCCGAAACGGGTATAGCGCAGCACAATATGCCCGATAATGAGGGTGAGCGCGGCCACAATGATAATCACGCGGATGCCATTTGGCCCGCCGATGCGCCCGCTGCCCAGAAAAGTCGCGATTTCCGGGATGGTGGTCAGCGTGCGCCCCTTGCTGATAAATGTGTTCAGGCCGCCAGCGATCAGCCACATGGCCAGGGTAGACATAAAAGTCGGGATGCGAAAGCGCGTACTGGCAATGCCGCTGATAAGGCCCAGCAGCGTGGCAGCGCCCAGGGCCATCAGGGTAGGGACAGGTTCCGGATAACCCAGGTTGAGGAATACCTGCGTCGCTACCATCCCGGCCAGCCCGGCCACCGCGGCGATGCTCAGGTCGATTTCGCCTGTCAGCAGGACGAAGGTCATCCCTGTGCCGAAGATCGCCAGTGTGGCCACCTGCGACAGAATGTTATTGAGGTTGTTCGGACGCAGGAAGGACGGCGCCGCAAGGCTGAAGAAGATGCCCAGCGCCAGCAGAGTCCAGACCGGGGCCAGCGCCGTGAACCTCCGCAGCCAGACGTGAGATACAGGTTCGACCCGGATGCGATCCGCTGGCATTTCAACCTGCGCATTGTCAGTTTGTGTGGTCATAGCAACCTCATCAGCACGTCTTTATCCAGATCGGTATTTTCCATTTCAGCCACGACCTCTCCACGAGACATAACAAGAATCCGGTCGCAGACATCAAGCACGGTTTCCGGTTCGCTGGAGACAACCAGCACCCCGTAGCCCTGATCGCGAAATTCGCGCAGGATGTTCATCACTTCGCTTTTGGCGCCCACATCCATGCCCCGGGTTGGCTCGCTCATGATAAAAACCCTGGGCGGGAATGCCAGCCAGCGGGCGATGACCACCTTCTGCTGATTGCCACCGCTCAGTTTGCCCACCGCGTTCAGCGAATCCGGCGGCTGTACATTGACCCGCGTGATGGCCGAACGGGCAACCTCAATTTCCTGGCGGGGGAGGGGAACCAGCCTGCCGATGCGCTTCAGGTGTGGCATGGTGACGTTGCGATAAATGGCCTCCGTCATCATCAGCGACTTGCGCCGCGACTCGGTGGCATAGGCCAGCCCATGCCGGATGGCGTAGGCGGCGGAAAAGCTGGCCGGGAACTGGTGACCATCCAGGGTGAGTGTGCCGCTGTCAAAGCGATACATGCCAAAGAGGGCGCGCGCCAGATCAAAATGCCCGGCGCCAATCGCCCCGTAAATCCCGACGATTTCGCCTCTGCCAAGGGAGAATGAAACATCATGAAATACGTCCGCCGTCAGGTTGTTGACGGACAGCAGGGTTTCGTGATGCGTTTTTCTGGCAGCGGTGGGGCGCTTTGGGGCAACCTGACGGCCAAGAATCAATGAAATCAGTTCATCAACACTGGTCGATTCCTTGTCGAGGGTGCGTATCTTACGCCCATCGCGCAGGACGGTGATACGATCCGCGACCCGCATGACTTCATCCAGAAAGTGGGAGATGTAGATCACACTGCGCTTGTTCTGCCGCAGGGTGTTCACAAACTGGATAAGCCGTTCCACCTCGCCAGGGGACAGGGCCGAAGTCGGCTCATCCATGATGAGGACCTGTGCGCCAGACATCATCACACGCAGCACCTCAACTACCTGCTGCGTCCCTAAAGGATAGTCGCCCAGGGGCTTGCGGACATCGATCTGATCAAAGCCAAGCTCGGCCAGCTCTTCTTCGGCCCGGCCGTACATGGTTTTCCAGTCGACCATGCCCCAGCGATTGAGCATCTGCCGGCCAAGAAACAGATTTTCCGCGACAGAAAGCTCTGGCATGACGCTCAGTTCCTGATGAATCATGCCGATGCCACGATTCAGCGCGTCACGGGGGGATTGAAGGCGAATCGGCTCATCGTGCAGGCGGTATTCGCCTTCATATTCGTTGTAAATGCCGGCCAGGATGCGCATCAGCGTCGATTTGCCCGCGCCGTTTTCGCCGACGAGCGCGTGAGTCTCGCCTTCGCGCAGGTCAAAATCCACACTCTGAAGCGCCTGGAGGTTTACAAAACGCTTGGAAATTTGATTAAGTTCAACAACGGTTGGGACAGCCATAAAAACCTGAAAAATCTATCTTTAGTAAAAGGCTTTATCTTATGCAGGGGCAGTTTGTTACCACCCCTGCATCAGCCGCTGATTATGAAAGAGAATTCACGGATTCGCAAAATGTGATCGCAGCATTAGAAAAGGAACTGATCCTGCAACCAGAGCTGGGACGGAATGGAACTCATGCCGTAATTCTCAAGCTTCCAGGGTTCATCCGCGAAATCAGGATTGTCGTCGATGCTGCCGTTGACCGCCGGACCATCTGCCAGAATGAAGAACGGAACATCCTCGCGGGCCTGTTCCAGCCCGACGCTGGCGGCATAGGCCCCGGCAATGACCGCCCAGCCATGAATGCGGCAGGATGGGTTGCGGCAGGTCGCCGAAAGCCGGCCATCCGCGACAGCTTCGAGCGCAAAAGGCATGGAATCGATGCCGCCGACCAGAATTTCATGATCTGCACCGAAGTTGTCAATCGCCTGACGAGCGGCCAGGGCCATATCGTCGTTATCCGCGAACACCGCGTTAAGATCGGGGTTGCGGTTGAGGATGCTCTCCGTAATGGCCAGCGCCTGGCTGATATCCCAGTCGGCAAGCTGATTATCGACGACTTCGATATTCGGGAACTGGGCCACCGCATTCAGGAAACCCTGACCGCGTGCCTGTGCGCCGGTGTGACCTGCCTGGCCGCCAAGCCGCGCGATTTTACCCTCGCCGCCCATCTGGGCCACGAGCACATTCATGACAGAGGAGGCCATAAAGACGTTGTCTGGCGCGATGAAGGCAAGCACGCCCATTTCCCGCTGGACATCGAACGGCGCGAGCAGGGTATCCATGCCAATGACCGGCACCCCGGCGTCAATCAGCACCTGGATCGGTTCTACCAGCGCATCAATCTGGTTGGCCTGCACCGCGACAAAATCCCAGTCGTTGGGTGTAGAAGCAATCTGGTCAAATTTATCGCGCTGGGCCGTGGGGTTCAGTTCACCGTCATACCAGACCACCTCTACCCCCAGCAGATCGCCAAAATACATGGCGGTATCTGCCCCCTGGGCGCACCAGCTGGCCTGCAAACCGGCGTTGGACATGGCGGCGCGGATCGGGCGATCCTGGGCGGCGGCGCGCTGTAATACAAATGGCAGCATATTTGCCGCAAAGATACCTGCGCCGACAGTCCCACCCTTAAGAAAATCGCGGCGGCTAAAACCTTTTTTCGCCATTTCAAATTCTCCCTAAAAAACATAAATTTTTGCGGATTACGAACTGCTTATGTCTGGCAAAAAGCTCTGCGGCGGCAATAATCTCCTTTCCCTCAACGGTGATCGTTACCATCAGCATCTGGTCGATTTCAGCGCCTTGTTGAACCCGGCCATTTTTGCCCATGTTTCAGGCTGGATAGCAGGTTTGACGATGACGCTTATCGATGACGCTTGACGTTTTCATATGCATGACTATAATTGCTAAGATGTATTATGTCAAGCAAATCGTCGCGCCTGTCCCCAACAAACTGGCCTGCTGGAAATATTAATGGCTGTAATTTTTTGTTATGATGAGAAACCGACGTTTACAGACAACGAAATGAATTTCTATGGCCGTAACACTTAAGGACATTGCAGAACAAGCCGGCGTATCGACCACGACTGTTTCCCGCATTCTGAATGGCCGCGAATCCGGCGTGCCGATCCGGGATGAAACCCGGCAGAAGGTGCTGGCTGTGGCTGCCGAACTGGGCTACCGGCCCAACATCATGGCACGGGCGCTGCGCGGCAATCGCAGCTCGCTGATCGGGGTGATCGCCCAGAATATCGCCAGCCGGTTTCAGAGCCAGATATTACGCGGGCTGAACGAGGAAGCTGCCCGGTGGGGGTATCGCGTGTTTCTGGGGCATGTGCAGCGGCAGGTTGATCTGGCTGTGGATTATGGGTCGATGTTCGAGCAGTCGCATGCAGATGGCATTCTGATTATTGGCGAGCTTGAAGGCGACCAGGAGACACTGGACATGCTGACAGGCCGCCACCGCTATGTCGTCGGGGTCAGCGACCGGGTATCGCGACGCAGCTTCCCCGGTGTTTATGGGGACAGCGTTACCGGCACACAACTGGCGATGGAACATCTGTGGGCGCTGGGGCACCGGCATATCGCCTGTGTGGCAGACCTCAGCCTGCAGGACGGGCAGCTGCGGCTGGAGGTGTACCAGCAGTTCATGCAGGAGCGAGGCGCTGCTGATAAGGTGCAGGTGTTTCAGACATCGCGTTCCTTCGAGGCCAGCACCCAGGCCGGGCGCTGCATTTTTGAAACTGTGGCGGAGGCTGACCGTCCAACGGCGATCTTTGCCACCACGGATGCCATCGCCATCGGCCTGCTTCAGGCCGCCTATCAGACGGGTATCTCGATCTCCCGGCAGCTATCCGTCGTTGGCTTTGACGACATTGATATTGCCGCCTATACCATCCCGCCCCTGACGACGGTGCGGCAGTCCGGTTTTGAAATGGGGCAGGCGGCTGCCAATCTGCTGCTGGAGATGATCGAACGCGAACAGAACAGCGCAGATGTTGAAGATGTGATTCTGGAGCCAACGCTGGTGGTGCGCCAGTCAACCGCTGCGCCACCATCCGGCTGAAGCTGCATCTGTCGCAGGAGACTGGATGAATATGGACACTACAGACGGTCATGCAAAACGCGAAAAATGCATACTGGTCACCGGGGCCACCGGCAAGGTGGGGCAGGCATTCATCAAACGCCTGCTGGCGGATGAACAATACAGCCATTTCCGGGTGCGTGCCCTGCTGCATAACCGCGAACTTGAACCGCATGATCGTCTCGAAACTGTGCGTGGTTCTATTCAGTATCCTGAGGTGGTGGCGGAGGCCATGCAGGGGGTGACCCATGTGCTGCATCTGGCAACCGTGAAGGAAACGCCCTCCCAGATCATGGATGTGGCGGTAAAGGGCCTGTTCTGGCTGCTGGAAGCCTGCCGCACCGCGCCGGACTTTGAACAGTTCATCCTGATTGGGGGGGATGCCGCTGTCGGGCATTTTGTTTATCCACGCGCCATTCCCATCACCGAAACGCAAGGGCACATGGCTTACGCGGGATGTTATGCCCTGTCCAAAGTGCTCGAAGAAGTGATGCTGGAACAGTATTACATCCAGTACGACCTGAATGGATGCTGTCTGCGTGCCCCCTGGATTATGGAAAAGGATGATTTTAAATACAGCCTTTCCTTTGGCGAGGATGTCTTTGGCGGGCCGCGCTGGTGTGATCTCGTGGGCGAGGCGCTGGCTGACCAGTACGTGAAGTCGCAGACCATCCCGGTGATGCTGGACGCGGAGGGTAAACCGGTCAAACGCAATTTTGTTCACGTCGATGATCTGGTGAGCGCGATTCTGTGCGCGCTGGACTGCCCGGCGGCGCGCCAGCAGACATTCAATATCTGTATGGATGAGCCGGTGGATTATGGCGACGTGGGCGAGTACCTGTCGCAGACACGCGGGCTGCCCACTGTGCCGGTGCGCACAGAGTATCACTCGACATGGCTGGATAATGCCAAAGCCCGGTTCCTGCTGGGCTGGCGGCCTGATTATGACCTGCCCCGGCTGATCGATGCGGCCTGGGATTACCAGCGCGCAGAGGACGATCCACGTATTATCTGGTATCCAGGTTAACCCCTGCATTGCCGGGCAGGGCGTCACGCATCCGGCGATTGAGCAGATGACGCGGGCTGGATATCGCCAACAAGCGCCCGGACTGCGGGGGTGTCGAAGATCACAAACTGTGTTTCATCATTGTCATAGAGCACCTGGGTCAGGCGGCTGCGATCAAAGGGCATTACATCCGCCGCCAGAGCGATGCTTGCTTCGGTAGAGGCCCAGGTCACAATCATGACCTCGTCAAATTCGGCCAGCAGCGCAGCGGCGACCTGCCGTGAGGGCAGATTGTCGATGCCGAAGTGACCCTCCAGCGGGGTGACCTGCACCTCAAAGGCTGCGATCTGGTCGATAATGGCCTGATTGACCGCCGCTGTCTGTTCGGCTGTCCGGGTAAGCGCCCAGGAGACCAGCGCCGCATTCGCTATGACCAGGGCCAGCGCCGCCGCGATGAACGGCCGCTTTCGCCAGTGAGGGGGCAGCGGCTGGGTTGATATGGGGGCGGCTTCTGATGGGTGGGGCGCTGCCTGTGCCGGGCTGGTTTCTGCTGTGGCGAATGACGGGATGAGGCCGATGATGGACTGCATCTGCACCAGATAGCTCAGCAGGGCATAAATGAGAATCACCACGCCCAGCATTTCGCACAGTTCCTCTAGGGTGGCAATGGCGAGGTATTCAAACGTCCGCCCACCGTCGAGATACCAGCGGTTGGCGCTGATGCTCTCTACGCCCAGCGCGCCCCCCACATAGACCATGCCCGCCAGCATAAACTGAGCGCGGGTGCGCGGCGGCAGGTGGACCAGAAAGCGCAGGTACACCAGCAGAAAGAGGATCACCAGCGGCACGGCGACAATCACCCAGGCGAAGTAGAGATAGCCGCCCGGCTGAAGCGGTGTTTCCAGAATATCGGAAAACAATTCGTGAATCGCAGCCCCTTCATCCATAGACAGATACAGAAAGATGAGGGCCAGCCCAGCCCAGTGCCGCCTGAAGCGATCCTGATGCGCATGTTTGGCAGTGGCGATGACGGCCAGCAGCGCCGATGCCCCGAACAGCAGCAGCGCGGCGTACCAGGTCGGGATGCTGTCTTCCGCATTAACGCTGAACAGATCGAGCGCCAGCATGAGGTTGTAGTGAGCATCCGCATCCAGCACATTCTCGGTCAGATATTCGGTGATCAGGCTCTGGGCTGCCAGACAAAGCGCCAGCAGGCCAAGGACAAGGGCGATTTTGCGTGGGTGAAGGATATATTCCAGCCGCATTCGGTGCTCCATCCAGAGAATATGGTGTGACCGGGCGACCCTGCACCCGGCCACATCCACGCTGTACATTCACATCACAGGCGGTGGGCCTGACTTACGACCTTCTGGAGGACCGGCCCGAATCTCTGCCGGACCCCCGACCTGATCTGTCGGAGTCACGGCCTGACCAATCCCAATTACCGGGGCCGCCTCTGCCTTCGCAGCGGGCGCGCCAGCCATGCGCCGGGGCCCAGGGGGGCGGCGGATTGCCACAGCCTCTGCCGCTGTCGCGCCAGACTGAGGGCCGTCCGCCGTCGTCATCAATGATCACCACGTCCACATCAATGATCGTGATGTTGATGGCGACGATGATGATGGTGTTCCCGCTCGTGCTGGCCGTATCGCCTTCGACGCGGATATGATCGCCAATCTGGATCACCGTCAGGATGGGATCATCAGGGTTTACCTCGATGTTGATACCGTAAATGGTGATGATGTTGATGTTGATCGTCTCCACCGGCCCTTCGATGACAATGGTAACGGGCAGGTCTGTCGTATCGTCGTCATCATCGTCATCAGATTCACCGCCGAAGTAATGGGCATCGTCTGTATCCGTGACCGTCTGGCCCTCGAACGATGCACTGACCGATGCGGTGTTGGCGTGCTGGCCCTGTTCGGCCGGGATGGGGCCGATCACACAGTCGAACGTGGCTTCCGGTTCGAGCGTGGCGGGTATCTGGCAGGTGCTGGTATCCAGGACGTTGTCCGTCAGGCTGATGTCGGTCAGCGGGACGGTGCCGGTGTTTCTGACCGTAAAGCGGAAGGACACGTCAGCGCCAACAGCGGCCTCTGGCCCCGGCACAGTGTCGGCATCGTGCCAGGTGCTGCCATTCACGGTGACGGATTTCTCCACGTCGACTGCGGCCTGGCTGCAGGCCGGACCGGGCAGCGTGCCAGCGGTAAAGCCATTGCCAGCCTTCACGGCGGCAGTCACAGTACCTTCGGCCACAGCGCCTGCAAAGGTGATGCTGTAAGTGCGGGATTCGTTCATGCCCAGCGGCAGGTCCCACTTGATGCCATCAACGCCGGTGGTGGGGTCTACGCCAATTTCCACCGCCTCCGCCGGGCTGAAGGCGATAATTTCCAGCGCCGGTTCGCAGTGGGGGATTTCGACATCGAAATGGCTGAGATCGGGCGGCGCGCCCGTGCCGGACACCGTATAAGTGAAGGTGGTGCTGCTGCCATCCGACACGCGCCCGCCATAGCTGACGACGAAGGTGCCCAGCGGCAGGCTGTCTGGGGGCGGCTCATCGGTTGGTGTCGGCGCCGGGGTGACAATAACGAGGGTGAGGGCCGTCACCGTGCCACTTTGCAGCGTGCCGGAAATCGACACGACGGTGCCTACAGTGATCTGGCTGGCCAGCGCACTGTCGATGCTGGTGATATCGACGGGCAGGCCGCCCACCGTAATGCTGGCACCATCGACAGCCTCCACTGTGCCGGTGAATTCAACCGGCGCGCTGGGCGGTGTTTCCTGGGCAGCGGCCGCCGGGATGGATAAAAAGACGGCGATGCATAAGGTGAGAATAAGAACGGGCAATCTGGATTTCATGCAGAACCTCCAAATGAGAGTGCACTACCGGATGGCAGCCCTCGCCTGTGCGAGAGCGCGTACGCATAATCAACCGGCAGTCAGGGGGGAATGTCACAACATGGGCGGTAGTACTTGCGTACTAGCCCGCGCCGGTGTGGGGCGATCCGGCGGGCGGCACACCGGCCCTGAACCCGGTAAGGAAAGCGGCCTTAATCGCATCTTGAAATTTCCATATCAAGCCGTTAAGGTCTGCATAGGCCTGCATGGTCAGGCAGCTTCTGGCGGACGAGTCGTGATTTTAAGGGGGCGTCGTGACGCTGATAATCACCGGGCTGGATCATCATACCGCAGATATAGACATCCGCGAGCGCTGCGCCTTGAGCGAGGCGGCGCGATGTGCGCTGATCGACCAGCTTTGTGTGCCGCCGATCCAGGCTGTGGTGATTCTGAACACGTGTAACCGGCTGGAAGTTTATGCCCATGCCGACAGCGACGCCGCGCAGGCGACCATCGTGCACAGGTTAAGCGCGGATTTTGGTGTGCCGCAGGATGTGCTTTATACGCATACCGGGCAGGCAGCAGCGGAGCATCTGCTGCGGGTGACGTGCGGATTAGAATCGATGGTGCTGGGCGAACCGCAGATTCTGGGGCAGGTTTCCGGCGCGTACATGCAGGCACAGGCGGCACATGCCCTCACGCCGGAGCTGCACCGCCTGTTCAGCATCGCCCTGCAAACCGGCAAGCGCGCCCATTCCGAAACCTGCATCAGCCGCTACACCACCTCGATCAGCCACACCGCGCTGACTTTGGCCGAAGGGGCGCAGTCGGTGCTGATTATCGGCGCGGGCGAGATGGCGGAGCAGGCGGCCATTGCCGCAGCGGATCGTCAGATCGCGGCGGTGCATATCGTCAACCGCACCTACGACAGCGCCCGGCGGCTGGCAGCGCGGGTGAACGGCACGGCGCACCCCTGGGATGCCCTGTGGGGGATGCTGGCGCAGGTGGACTGTGTGGTCAGCGCGACCAGCGCACCGCACGCCCTGCTGCATGCGCAGGATTTACGCCAGGCCCTGGCGCAGCGGGCCGCGCCGCTGACGGTGATTGATATTGCCCTGCCGCGTGATGTGGAACCCGCCGCGCGCGCGCTGGAAGGGCTGCATCTGTACGACATTGATGATATTGAGCGCGTTGTGGACAGCAACCTGCGCCAGCGCATGGCCTGTGTGCCGGAAGTGGAGCGCATCATTGCCGAAGAAACCGGCGCGTTTATGGAATGGTGGCACGGGCGCGAAGTGGTGCCCACGATTGCTGAACTGCGGCGCAAGGTGCAGGCCGTGGCCCAGGCAGAACTGGAAACCACGCTGAACCAGCTCGCGCACCTGGACGATGTGGACCGCCAGCGTGTCGAACGGCTGGCGCATCGCATGGTCAACAAGATTCTGCATGACCCTACCGTGAACCTGCGGCAGCGCGCCCAGCATGGTAACGCGGACGATTATTCGCGGGTGCTGCGCGAATTGTTCGCGCTGGTATCTGATGAGGCCCCCCATGCCAGCTAGGATGATTCGCATTGGCACGCGCAGATCGGCGCTGGCGCTGTGGCAGACCCATCACGTGGCGGATTTGCTGCGGGCGGCGCATGTCGACCTCGAGATCACAGTTGTGCCGTTTACCACACGCGGCGACGAAGTGCTGGATAAGGCGCTGCCCGCCATCGGCGGAAAGGGCGTATTCACCGACGCGCTGGAAGCCGCACTGCTGGAGGGCGCGATTGATTATGCCGTGCACAGCCTGAAGGATTTACCGACGGACGATACCGCCGGGCTGATGGTGGGGGCGGTGCCGGCGCGGGCCGATGTGCGTGATACGCTCATCAGCCGGCACAGGCTGGCGCTGGATGCGCTGCCGCCGGGCGCGGTGATTGGGACCAGCAGCCGCAGACGCGCCGCGCAGGTGCGCATGATGCGCCCGGATGTGCAGACGATGGATATTCGCGGCAATGTCGGCACGCGCATCGACAAGGCGCTGGCACCGGACAGCCCCTATGATGCGATTGTGCTGGCGCATGCCGGGCTGCTGCGGTTGGGCCTGACGCACCATATCACACAGATTTTTGCGCCAGAGCAGATGCTGCCCGCGCCGGGGCAGGGGGCGCTGGCGGTGCAGTGCCGCGCTGAGGCCGCAAGCCGCGCCCTGCTGGAGCCGATCCACCACGCCGAAGCGGCGCTGTGTGTGACGGCGGAACGGGCCTTTCTGGCGGCGCTGGGGGGCGGCTGTTCGCTGCCGGTGGCGGCCTATGCGCAGGTGCGCGCCGGGATGCTGCATCTGATGGGGCGGGTGTGCAGTCTGGATGGCGGGCGCGTGATTGACGTGCAGGGCACAGCGCCAGCCAGCGAAGCGGCGCAGGCGGCGGCGCTGGGGGCACAGGTGGCCCACGATGCCAGCGCACAGGGCGCAGCGCGACTGATTGCCAGTAGGTGATG
>CAZQIY010000036.1:39560-55058 GCA_964593565.1 uncultured Anaerolineaceae bacterium | reverse complement strand
CCACCCACCCCCCAGCCGCCCATCCGTCTGGTGGACCCGGTCATTTTTGGGGCAGAGGCGAACGAAAACGAAGTGCCGGCCGGGCGCTATGAGGAACTGGAGTTTGTGGCTGGCAACAGTACCGATCTTTTCTCCATTGCCAATCATCAGTTGATCCCGGGCATGGTGCATACCTTCGTGCTGATCGGCCAGCCCTCCGGCGAGCCGCCCATCCGCGCCCTGGAAATCCGCGATTTTGGCCGCGGCCTGCCCCAGGAGCGCCTGTATCTGGGCACGGTCACTTCAGAAACAGGCATCGCCAACGTCAGACGCCTGCCTTCCGATGTGGCCGGGGTCATCGGCCAGCTTGAAAGCGGCACCGAGGTCGAAGTGCTGGGGCGCAATTTTGATGCCACATGGATCAAGGTTCGCTATAATCTGGAAGGGGTATCTACCCCACAGGAAGGCTGGATTTTCGCGCAGATCATCAACACCACCCGCCTGGGCGACCCCATCAACGAACTGTCGCTGCCCCAGGTGAGCTAACATCCTGAGGCAGTTTCTGGTGGATGCCTGCTGAACGATGCACCATATCAGCAGGCATCCAACCCCACCGGAACCGCCCCCGGCACTGGCGACAAATTCCAACTTCTGTAAAAATTGATGCTGTAATCCGCATGGCGCCGCCGATGGCAACCGGGCTGCCCGCGCAGCGGTAAGCTGGAAAGCAGCGGCACGACAGATGTTGTGCCCTGCTGAAGATGTTCCGTAGTGAGTTTGCGAGGGTCGGAAGATGCGGCGCATCCTTCGTGTTTCGCTGTCTATGTTCATCAGTCTGGTGGTGATTCTGCTGCTGGCGGAACTGCTGGCGCGCGCGGCTCTGTGGCACAGGCCGCAGCAGGTGGCCGAAGCGGGTTTTGGCTACAGCCGTTCCGGCTATGGCGACCTGACCCCCAACCTCAACCACGTGGAGCGCCTGTACAACATCCGCCCCTACTTCCTGCAAACCAACAGCGTTGGCCTGCGCAATGATCGCGAAATCGAGGAGAACGCTGTTCGTATCCTCGCCATTGGCGATTCCTTCACCTATGGTATGTACGTCCATAACCACGAAACCTTCCCGGCGCGGCTGGAAGAACGGCTGAATCAACTGCTGGCGCCGGAGGTGCAGGTGTTAAACGCCGGGGTGCCTGGCTATACCATTCAGGATGAACTGGAATATCTGCACGAAAAGGGCCTGGCGCTGGAACCGGATGTCGTGATTCTGGGGACGTATACCAACGATGTGTTTGATTTTTACCCGCCCATGCGTGAGATTATGGCCCGGTCCGTGCTGCTGAATGCAGTGACAGACCCGGCCGAACCACCCGCGCCCAATCCGCTGGACGCGCTGCTGGGCGATCATCTGGCGTTGTATACCGCCCTGCAGCAGCTTCGTGCCAGCTATGGGCAGGCGCAGATCGAACGGCAGATCAACCAGGTCACGCCCACGATTGACGGCCTGCACCGCACCTATCAGGACCTGACCTTTTTACGCCCGCAGGATTTCCCGGATGAGTGGGCCGCCTACGAGCACACCCTGCACGACATGATCGACCTGCTGGACGAGAAGGGCATCCCGCTGGTGATCGTGCTGTTCCCGGATGTGGCGCAGCTTCCGCCAGAAACCGCCCTGACGGAAGTGCCACAGCAGGAACTGGCGCGCATCGCGGCGGAAACGGGCACGCCGTTTCTGGATATGCTGCCCGTTTTCCGCGAGATTGGCGACGTACAGAGCCTGTATCTGATGTACTACAACAAGCATGCCCAGTTTGACCCCAACGCACCGGATGCGGTAGTGGGGCAGTATACCGGCGACGGCCACCCTACGCCCTATGGCTATCTGGTGACGGCGCGACTGCTGGCGGATTTGCTGCTGCAGGAAAACCTGCTGCCGGTGCAGCAGGCGGAGGATGTTTAAGCGGGTTTAAGCGGGACTGTCAGACCTTTTCTTCTTCCGGCGTCACCCAGTATTTACCGCCGCCGCGTTCGCGCCGCAGAAAACCGAAGTCAATCAGTTCGCGGCGCAGGCGCGCATAATCCTCATGATACTGCGTGAGAATGGCGTTGACCTCACGTTCGGTGTAGGTTCTGTCCGGCTGAAACTCTGTGGCCAGCCAGCGCAGCACCGCCAGCAGCTTCTTCTGCTTTACCGGAATGTCCTTTAACTGCCCGTTGAGCGTGTAATCCCGCAGCACCGCCCGGTCATACGCATCCAGATCAAGGGCATCGATCCAGGACTGATCCGCTTCGGGTTCATCAGGCGTCATATCCACCTGTGCCAGTTCGGCCACCTGCTGGCTGACTCGCCGCAGCGTACCCGGGTTCAGCCGGTAAAAACGCTGGTTGCCCGCCTGCCGCAGGTTGACATAGCCCGCCTCGCGCAGCTTCGCCAGATGATGCGAGACGGTTGGCTCCGTCAGGTCCAGCAGTGCCGCCAGTTCGCTGACGTTGCGTTCCTGGCTGGCGATATACCCCAGCATCCGCAGCCGGTTTTCATCCGCCAGCATTTTCAGATACTGGCTTATCTCTGGCAGGTCCTTCTGCTTCATGGCTGTCTCCTTTCTTTAATTTAGACATTTACCTAATTAGATATACACCTAATTAGAATTGTATGGAAACAGCGCGGATTGTCAAGCGCAGATCAGGGCTGAGCTGAGAAATATGGAATTATTCTGGCAGCAGATACTGAATCTCGTCTGGCACAGGCGCCAGCAGGTACACATCCACCCAGCGCGACCAGGATACAAAATCATCGTCGCTGTAGCCCAGGTCAATAAACATGGGCCGGTAGATCGGGCCGGTATCTGCCATCATGCCGACGCCATAACCCGGCACATACACTTCGGAGCGATATTTAATGAGATCAGGCCGGGAAGCGACGATGCCTTTGCGCAGCGTTTCGCCGATAGCCGTCGTTGAATCGCCGCCCAGCGCCGCCGGGTGATAGCTGGTGGCGTACATCCGCATCCGCCGCCAGTACTGGCGCGGGCCATCCGGCGTGTCAATGGTGCGCAGGACGATATTGGTGCCATAAGCGATCACCTGATCCTGCGCCTCCTGCACCACGGTCGTATCGACGGGTTCGCGGCTGACTTCGACATTGTTTTCATAGCGTACGCGAATCGTCGTGCGGGTGATGCCGTTCTGCCCGGCCTGCACTGTCTGGCGCTGGTCAATTTCCAGCGATGCATCCGGCTGGAAAATCGTCTCGAAGGGTTCCGTGCTTTCTTCCGTCAGCAGGTCTTCCTTAACGCGGATCACCCGGACATAACTGCCCGGCACGACCGGCTCTGTTTCGGCGGGGATGGTGTAATCCTGCCCGACCAGCGCCAGCCCGGCATCCGCCAGCGCGTCGGCAATCGTCTGGCCGCGCACCCGTGTCTCAATCGTCGTGCCGTCCGCGATGATGACCACAGGCCGCGCCCGGTCAATCGTCACGGTCATGCCCGCGCCAACCGGTGCGTTGAGGTCGGGGGTCACTTCATCAGAGACATACAGCGTCAGGCCCGCCTCGAACAGAGCTTCACCCACCGTCCGGCTGGTGGTCTCGATCTGTAAGGTCGTATCGCCATCCACCACCGTCACCGGCACGGTGCGCCGCAGGTTGATACGCATGACCGGCACCGGCCAGTTCTGAAGCTGTGTCGGGTGAATGCGCGTGCCATCCACTTCGAGGATGTCGTGCGGGCCAACCGTCAGGCTGGCGCTTTCCAGAATCTCGGCCGGGTTGGTCAGGGAGGTGCGGTAAACCTGAGACTGCCCATCGACGGTCAGCGTAATGCTGCGCGCCCTGGTGACACGCACAATCAGATTAGGAGTCAGGCGGCTGGTAAGGGCGGGCGACACGGTATCACCTTCCAGCAGAGAAATCCGCAGTTCATCCAGCAGGGCGGCCACTGTCGGCGCGCGCGTGGTCGCCATCTGCGTCTGCCCGTTCATAATCACAGTGATCATTTTCTCGGTTTGTGCCAGCGGCAGCAGCGCCAGCACCCCAACGGCCACAATCGCCAGCAGCATCAGCCCGGCGACAGCAGCCAGAATGCCAAGCGGCAGATAGCGCGCCCACCGCCGCCCGGCGACAGGACGCGGTTGTGGGGAGATATTCAACAGGCAGCCCGTCCCATGCTTACCCAACAAAAAGAGATTGTCATGGAATTGCCCAGACCAGGCTTGTCTGCGACACCCAGGAAAAACTCCTTAGTGCTGCTCCCGTCAGGGCCTGACACAGTTCGGAGGTTCCTGCCGCGCAGGACCTGGCCTGGACAAATACATAACAACCTCTATTGTAGCGCATATCTTAATGGCGAATGGCCGGAAAATCAACCCGCAACTGTGCGCAACAAATGTTCGCCAGGGCCTTCGTCGCAGCCGGGATATAGTATATAATGTGCCTATGGCTGACCAGTTATGGCGCATACATCAGGAGCGCCTGACAGGAAAAAACGTGCCATGATAAGCACTATCGAGCTGCTGTGTGCCGGGATGTGCATGGTGATTATTGCGGCTTCGCTGTTCTTTAAGTCGCTTTTGCTCGATGTGATGGTGCTGCTGGTGATTTATGTCATTGTCTGGACAGTGGTGTTCCGGCGATTTAATGGCAGGTGATGCCCTCATGCGGATTGACGAACAGCAAGCCTGCGCTGCGGCGCTGGAAAATCCGGCACAGCCGGTGCTGGAAGTGCGCCACCTGACGGTCCTGTACGACGGTGATGCCGGTATCGAGGATGTCAGCTTCAGCGTGCAGCCCGGCCAGAAGGTCGCCGTCATCGGCCCGAACGGCGCGGGCAAATCGACCCTCATCAAGACGATGATGGGCCTGCTGCAGCCCCGGCATGGCGAGGTGATGATGCGCTGCGCGGCGGGCTATGTGCCGCAGTACGAAGCGGTCAACTGGGATTTTCCGGTCACGGTGCGCGATGTGGTCATGATGGGCCGCGTGCCCCGTATTGGCTGGCTGCGCTGGCCGCGCCGTGCAGACTGGCAGGCGGTGGATGCCGCGCTGGCGCAGGTCGATATGGCCGCGCTGGCACACCGGCAGATTGGCGAGCTGAGCGGCGGACAGCGGCGGCGGGTGTTTGTGGCGCGGGCGCTGGCCCAGGAAGTGCAGCTTCTCATTCTGGATGAGCCGTTCAGCGGCGTGGATGCCAGCGCGCAGGCGGAAATGATGGATGTGCTGGATGATTTGCAGCGCACCGGCCTGACCATCCTGCTGAGTACGCATGATCTGGGGCTGGCCTTCCAGCGCTTTGACCGAGTGCTGGCGCTGCGCCAGCGGCTGATCGCTTATGGCGCGCCGGCGGAAGTCTACCGGCCAGAGGTGCTGGCGCAGATTTACGGCGGCCGTCTGGCGACGCTGGACGATGGCCGTCAGGTGACCGTATTCGTGGATGATCACCGCTGCTGCTGAGCAGATTGAACATGCGGCCCGAAGCCAGAGTATAATGAGTGTACGAGCATAGATAAAGTAGTCGATTGTGGCACAAACAGGTGTTTCCCCCACCACCACCCGCTTCTGGGCAGAATTTACCCCCAGCGTTGACCGGCATCTGCCTGTATGGGCCAGGCGCACAAACCCGGTGGTCCGGCGGCATTTAGGCGTCCACTGGAAGGTCCTTCCGCTGGAATTTGACCTGCTGCTGAAGCTGCTGCTGTCTCAGTTTGCCGTTATCCTCGCTTCGCTGCCCGTGCCGATCCTGCTGCCGCTGCTGATTACTGTGCTGCCGGTGTCGCTGGTGCTGCTGCCGTTTGCGCTGGTGATGTACGTGCGCGTGCTGGTGCAGGTGGGCAGTTTTACGGTGCGCATGGTCGTGGATGAGCAGCACAACAACACCATGGCGCTGCTGCGCACCACGCCGATGCCGCTGCGGCATATCCTGTACAGCAAGGCCGCTGCCGGGGTCTGGCGCAGTGTCGAGGACCTGGGGCTGATTATCATGGGGGTGGCCCTGCTGACTCTGCCCGTGATCGGGTTGCAGTACGCGGCTTACTGGTCGCTGGAGGAAGTTCACCTGATGTCGCGGGCGGCGCTGGCTGTGGGGCTGGTCACTTCGGTCGTGCGGCTCTTTCTGGAGCCGGTGATGGTCGCCGCCTGTGCTGTCGCCATTGGCACCCTTGTGCCGGTGCGCACTCCGGCCATGATTTCGCTGGCCGGGCTGAGTTTCTTCTATTTTCTGCTGATCAACCTGGCGCGCCTGCTGCCGATGGCGCCGGAAGTGCGCATGCTGGTTGAATTTGTGCTGCCCCTCGTTCTGCCGCTGGTCATCAGCCTGCTGGCATTTTCGCTGGCGGAGCGTGTCATCCGGCGCGGCTGACGCCCTGACGGCGCCCTCTTCACCATCACATCACCTTTAGGTCACATTCCAGAACAGGATGAGCGCCGCCGCCAGGGCCAGCAGCGTAACCACCGTCATGCCCGCGCCCACCCTGAAAAAGTCGCCAAAGGTATAGCCGCCCGTGCCCATCATCAGCAGGTTGACCGGGTGCGCCAGCGGCGTCAGAAAGGCGGTGGAGCAGCCAATCGCCACCGCGACGGCCATGGCCTGTGGGCTGACACCGACGTTCATCGCCGCGTTGATGGCGATGGGGCCAATCAGAAAGGCCGATACCTGCCCGCCGATCACCTGGGTGACCAGCATGGCGGCTATAAACATGCCCCCCACCAGCACCAGCGGACTGTACGCCTGCAGGATCGTCACCAGCGCCGTACCGATTCTGCTGGCCAGCCCCGTATCCGTCAGCGCGATGCTGAGCGGCAGCATGCCCACAATCAGGAACACCACCCGCCATTCCACCGCCTGATAAAACTGCTCCATCGTGACGCAGCCCAGCAGCACCATCGCCACCGCCCCGGCCAGCATCACCTCTGGCAGCGGGAGAATATCCGTAAAGGCTACCAGCAGCACCAGCGTCGTGACCAGCAGTGCCAGCAGCGCCTTGTGCGGGCGCGACGGGCGGAACGAATAGCCCTTGATCGGCACAATATAATTGCGATCATCCGCCAACTGCCGGATATGTTTAGACGGCCCGACCACCAGCAGCGCATCGCCCACCTGCAGCCGCATTTTGCCGACATCCGTGCGATAACTGCGGCCTTCGCGCCACAGCGCCACCGCCGTCAGCTCGAACTGCTTGCGAAACCGCAGTTCCGTCAGGCTGCTGCCAATCGCCTGAGAGCGCGGCGGGATAATAACTTCGATCAGGTCCACCCGAAAATCATGATGATGGCTGCCCTTTTTGCTGCCGTCGCGCAGTTCCAGCCCCCATTCCAGCAGGGCATCCACCCGTTCCTTGCGGCCCAGCACCAGCAGGTAATCGTTGGTATACAGCACCTGATCCGGCTGGGGCGAGAAAATCGCTTCGCGCCCATGCCAGATCGCCAGCACCGTCAGCCCCAGGATTTCCCCGATCCCGCTCTGGCTGAGGGGGGTGTAGGCCAGCCGTGACCCCGGCAGCACCCGCACTTCCCACATGCGTTCATCCAGTTTGTAGGTTTCCTGAAAATCCGGCCGCATGGTGGCACTGGTCAGCGATTCGCGCTCTGGCAGCAGACGCCTGCCGATCAGCACCATATAGACCAGCCCGGCCAGCACAATCAGCCCACCAGTCGGCACAAAATCCATCATGTTCAGGCCGCGCAGGTTGTTATCCTGCAGCAGCCCGCTCATCACGATATTTGCTGTGGTCAGGTAGGTGGCCATGCCGCCCAGCAGCGTACCAAACGACAGCGGAATCAGCAGTTTGGACACACGCACTTTAGACACGCTGGAGACCTGCACCGCCGCTGGCAGCAGCACCGCGCCGGCCGCAACATTGAACATCACCAGCGACATGGCCGCCCCCATGATCATAAACAGGATGATCAGGCGCGTTTCGGACCCACGTCCCACCCGGTTCAGCCGTTCGGCAATCCACTGGATGACGCCGGTTTCTTCCAGCGCCTTGGTGATGACAAACAGCCCGATCAGGGTGATGACGACCGGGCTGCTGAAGCCGTTAAAGATTTCTACGGGAGAGACCAGCCCGCCAAAGCCCAGCGTCAGCAGAATGAGCATGGCCACCAGATCAGCCGATAACCGGTTGGAAACAAGCAGCAGGAACGCCGCGCTACAGATGATAATTAACGAGATTTCGGGGGAGAGCAGCATAGATCAGGATGTATTACCGTGTATAACAGGAACGATCCACTATACCACTGGCATCTGACCGCAACAATACTGACAAAAACGCGTAGAAAAGGAACGCGGCTGTTAAAAAAGGGATGCGCCGCTCGATCGGCCATCGGGGCGGCGCATTGACAGTTATTGTGGGGTTCCAGCGCTTTGCTCTTTACCGAGTCAGGTTTGGGTAATCTTTCACCCCTTGTACAGCACTCTCAGAACCTCACAACCCTTCATAGACCAGATACCGGCTACCGGCAGCCTTGCGATCTGCCGCCATGCGGAGGGCTGCTCCGCGCTAATCCCTTTTTTCAGGAAGATTATTTCAAAAGCCTGTTTTAATCCTACTGTACGTCACACCAGACCGAGCGACCAGTGAAATTCGACATGGGAAAAGCCATGACACCTGTCAGCGGCGATAGCGCCGCAGATACACCCATCCCAGCACCAGCAGCGCAATGCCGCTGACCACCAGCAGCGCCAGCGCGCCCAGCAGCACCGGATTCTGTGTGTCCTGGGCGTCCTGTGTCGCAGGGGCAGCCGGGGTGGCCGGGGCGCGGGTAATGTTCACCAGCGTGCCTTCGGGGTCTTCCGTCAGCGCTGCGGCTTCCTCCGTCAGTTCCGCCAGCGGGGTGCTGGTGGGCGGCGGGGTGGCGGTGACTTCCGGCGGCGGCCCCACCGGCTCACCCTCGATCATCAGGTCCAGCAGCACCGGCGTAAACGCCAGCGACTGCGGTTCCCCGGCGCTGCGTCCCTCTGCGGTCTGCTCAAACGCCACGCTGGTCAGGTTGGCCTGCCGGAACAGTAACTGTGCCGGGCCGGGCGTCAGCGGGGCGATGCGGAACGTCGCCAGTACGCCGGTTCCGTTGATCGGCTCTGCCGGGGCCAGCAGCGAAACCGTGTAACGGAGCCGGTTCAGCTCAACCCGGTTACGCGGCACCAGAGTCTCCTTATCCGCCAGCAGCGGCCCCGGCTGCACCGGCGACCCAGAGCGCGTGCCCACAATGTACAGGCGTGCCGGGTCATAGCTGATCTCAAAGCTCGTCACCCACAGATCGCGGACATTCTCCACCAGCACCTGCACTTCGTAAATTTCGCCGGTTTGCAGGGTAGTGCTGGCGGTGCTGAGGCTGATGTAGGTGGTTTCCTGCGCCACAGCAGGCCGAAGGCTGAGCAGCAGCACCACCAGCAGGCCGCCCATCATGCGCAGGGCAGCGGGGTTTATGCTTATCATGTTACCTCACAGAAAGACGGGCAGACACAGCGGCGTCATCCATAGCCATGATTGTAATTGCAAAGGAGGGCATAACACCCTCCTCTACAATCATCTGCGGAATGCGGCATCCGTGCAACCGTCCTGCCGGATCAGGGAATCCAGTCGAAGGTGGCGCGCTGCGCATGGAAGCGGGTGGGCAAAACCAGCGACCCGTTCCAGGGTGCGCCTTCTGTGCCGGTGCCGCCCAGCCCGGACTGTGCCACCGGGCTGCCCACGAAGCCATCCACCCGGTGCATGACCACGTCCGCCCAGTCCGCCGCGCTCAGGCCGGGGGTGCCATCCTCGGCAAAGCGCAGGTTGTAAAAATCATCCAGAGCGCGGAACACGCCGCTGGTCACGTTCGATTCGTAGTACATCACGTTCATAAATGGCGAAACATCGTAGTAGTCGATGTGGTTGCCGGGGCTGGAGGTGGCTGCCGTGATGGGCGGGCCGATGATAAAGCTGCCCGTGCCGCTGTCGTAGCTGGTGATTTCGTGAGCGCGAATGCTGGTCGAGGTGCCGTCGAAGAAGCGGTAAAACAGCACCTTCGTCTCGCTGGTGCCATCAAACAGCGAGCCGATGCCGGGCATATCCGCCACATCATTCGCATCGTTGGGCAGCAGCGCCACCGGCCCGCTGCGATTCGTCGCCAGGTCCACAAAACACAGGTTGCGGCGGCAAAGCTCATCCGAATGATTCGGCAGCCCGGCATAGATCAGCACATTGTTGTCGTACCACGCCGGCGGGTAAATGCGGCTGCTGTAGGCGATCTTCTGCAAATTGCCGCCATTTACATCGATCACGCAGATGTCGCCCTGGTTAAATTCATAGCCACTGGTGGCCCCCAGCCACGAACACACAAACGCGATTCGCTGCCCATCCGGCGACCACGCCGGCGCCAGCGCCTGATCGCCGTAGCCCTTGGGTGTAATCTGCCTGCCTTTGGGTTTGGCGGCCGGGCTGGTCATCAGCACATACTGGTTGGTTTTGCTGACCAGCCGGCTAAAGACCACCGTTTCGCCATCCGGCGCCATGCTGGGCCAGAAATCACGCTCGCGCTTCGGGTTTTCCAGAAGCTGCACCGCCCCGGCGACAGCATCGCCCCAGTAGGTGCGGCTGTTGGGGAAGGTGCCTTCGTAATCCGTCGCCAGCCCGTACAGCACATGGCTGGCGCTCACCAGCGCCGCGTCATCGTCCTGCGGGTCATAATTCCCCGCCAGAATCGCCAGGTCGGCTTCAGAAACGCGCCTGTCGCCGTTGATGTCCAGCCCGTCATAGGGCGCGGCGACGGTGCCCGGTGCCCATTCTGCGGTGATGCGGCTCAGGTCCATGTCATCAATATCGTTCAGGCTGCCCGGCGCGACATTGATGTTGCCGCCCTTCAGGATGACCGGCAGCAGAAAGTAACTGACGGAATTGAGGTTCAGGTCCACCTGTGCCCGCAGGAATTCCGCCTGTGGGCTGCTGACCGGGCTGGCGAAGACGCAGTTATACGCGCCAAACTCGCGGATCAGATCGCCCCCACCGCCAAAGACATAACTGCCTTTGTTGTTGGTGGTCGCCACATAGGAAATTGCCGGCGCGGCCACATTGGTACATTCGACCTGGATGCCGCTGTGATTTTTAGCGCCCTGCAGCAGCGCCAGCCCGCTGATGCTGTAGCCGGTGCGCACGGTCAGGTTAGCGGTTTTGGCCTGTTTGGCGCGGGCTACCGTGCGGCCATCCCGATCCAGAAATTCTATGGGGCTGCATTTGACGCTGGCGGAGAAGGTTTTATACACATCCCCCAGGTCCTTCACCCGCAGGCGCAGCGAGGCCACCATGAGGGTGTAATCCGCCCCGTTGATGCCCAGCGGCGGCACATTCCCCAGGCGGCTGGCGCGCAGGGTGAGCTTGCCGCTGCCGGGGTCAAAATCGAACTGCCCGCCGCTGCCAAAGGGGTCGCTGCCCACCGCGACAAAATCCGTCCCCCAGTCCGGCCCCCAGGTCACCATCGGGATATCATCGCCGGGGTCCAGGGTGGTATCGGTGCTGTCGTAGGTATAGCCTTCCAGCACGGCCGGGCTAAAGGCGCAGGTGAGGTTGACCGCCCAGAACTGGACGTTACCAGTGGCCAATAACTGCACATCGACATAACGCGGCGCATCTTCAGATGCCAGCGAGGAAAGCTGCTCACCGGGCCGCCAGATCGGCGTCAGCGTCATCGAGGGCGCGGCCAGCACAGGCGTCACCGAAAGCAGGATCAGCACCAGCAGCAAACCGCCCAGGCACAATCTATCGTAGCGCATGAATAATGATTCCTTCCTCATCATCAGAGTTCTTCCTCGTGGTGTGGGGTCGTTGTAAACGCAGCCCCTGCGGTGGGAGTCAGCGTAGCTGTCCCTGTGGGGGTCGGCGTAAAGGTCAGCGTATAGGCAGGGGTGAGGGTGGGCACAGGTGTCGCCGTCATCGTCGCGGTGGCGGTTGGCGTGGGCGGGGCCACCGTCCAGGTGGACGGAATCACTTCCTGCGTCGTTTCCGGGGCGCTGGTGGCTTCCGCCGTTGGCTCTATCTCCGGCGTGATTTCCGGTGTCAGCTCTGCGGTGACTTCGGCGTCGGGTGTGGTTTCCGGCGTGACTTCTGCCGTGACTTCGGGCGCCACCTCTGGCGCGGCTTCTTCCGTGTTTTCAGCATCGGGCGTGACCTCCGGCGTGATTTCCGGGGTCAGTTCTGCGGTAACTTCGGCTTCTGGCGTGGTTTCCGGGGTCGTTTCCGGGGTGACTTCCGCCGTCAGTTCCGGCGTCACCTCGGCGGTCTGCTCGACCTCCGGCGTAGCTTCCACTTCAGGGGTCAGTTCCGGCGTCGTTTCCGGTTCGGGTGTGGCTTCGCAGTCCGGCTGATAATTGCCGGTGACAATTGCCAGATCGACGGTATCGGTGTGGCCATCCCCGTTAATGTCCGCCGCGTTTCCTTCCTGATCCAGCGCATTCACCAGCAGCCGCAGGTCGCTCGGGCCGATACAGTCATCCTGATTAAAATCGCCCCCCGCCAGCACCAGAACTGGCACCGGATCGCCGGGCTGCATGGCGATGACATGGCGGCGGTGCAGCGGTGCGGAAGCGGTCAGCCAGTAGAAGGCGTTATCCGGCACGGCGACGGCATATACGCCGCTGGAATCGGTGGTGGTCACGCCGATCAGGTTCAGGTGTTCATCCAGAATCTGAATCTCAATGCCGCTGTGGTCTGGCTGGCGGTTCTGGTAACCTGCCTGACCACTGATATACTGAAGGGCCGTGCCACCCAGAGTCGCGGTCGGGGTCACGGTCCACTGCGGTGCTTCGGTGGTTTCCGGCGGAATCGTCAGCAGGGCTGTGGGGGTGGCTTCTATGGCAACAGGAGTCTCTACCCCGGGCAGCAGGGCCTCGGCGGTGGTTTCCTGAGCCAGGGTCGTATACCCGCTGACCAGCAGTGTCAGGATAAAAAGGCAGCAAACGGCGCGAAATAGCATGGATAATGAACGCTTAAAGGACTTGATTTTTATTATAGAGGCGCTTTCGTAAGACTATGCGTTAAGGGTTTACAGCAGCCCGACAGCGCGGGTAGGCATAATTAAGAGATCATGCTTTGTCGGTATGCCCCTTGCCAGTATAATGAGCCTTGGACGGTGGGCGCATAAACGGGATAGTTTATATGACAGATGCACCACGGCCCGAAGATCTGAGCGGTCAGCAGATCGGCGGCTATGAAATTCTTAATGTGATCGGGCATGGCGGCATGGCCACCGTTTATCGCGCCCGGCAGATTTCGATGCAGCGTATTGTCGCGCTGAAGGTGCTGCCCCGGCAGTTCCTGCTGGATGACACCTACATGCAGCGCTTTCATCGCGAGGTGGAGATTGTCTCCCGGCTGGAACACCGCAACATCGTACCGGTCCATGATTATGGCGAATCCGACGGGCAGCCCTACATCGTCATGCGCTATATGCCCGCCGGGTCGGTGGATGATCTGCTGGCGGAAGGGCCGCTGGAAATGGAACTGGCGGTCAAGATTCTGGAACAGATCGCCCCGGCGCTGGATTATGCCCACAGCAAGGGCGTACTGCACCGCGACCTGAAGCCCAGCAATATCCTGATGGACGACAACGGCGATGCCTACCTGACCGATTTTGGCATTGCGCGTGTGCTGGGCGAGAACCAGGGCGGCATCAGCATCACCACCCGCCATGTCGTCGGCACCCCGGCTTATATGAGTCCGGAACAGGCCCAGGGGCAGCCGCTGGACAGCCGCAGCGACGTTTATGCCCTGGGCGTCATGCTGTTCGAGATGGTCACCGGCCAGCGCCCCTTCCAGGCGGATACCCCCTACGGGGTCGCCGTGCTTCAGGTGACCGCCGCGCCACCCTCCGCCCGCAGCATCAAACCAGACCTGCCGCTGGCGGTGGATCATGTCATTGATCGCAGCCTGAAGAAGAAGCCAGAAGAACGTTATAACAGCGCGCTATCGCTGGCAGATGCGATGCGGCAGGCGATTGATCCCTCCAGCATCCACGATACGCTGCCCGGCATGGCCAAACCCACCCGCCCGGTCGCAATTCGCGAGCATGAATCCGCGCCGATGCAGCCGCCGCGGCCAGCCACCCCGCCGCCGCCGCGCTATCCTACGCCGCGCACCCCCGCGCGCAGCCAGCCTGTCCGCCCCGGGTCCGGGCGTGCCTTTGTGCGCCGCCGCCCGCAAAACCTGTGGATGAGCGCCGCGATTGGCGGCATCATTGGCTGCGGGCTGCTGACTCTGCTGGTGCTGATCCTGGCAGTGGTGATCAGCAATACCCAATCGGCCGATGCGTCGCCCAATGTCTGGCCACCGGATGACCGGTCCATTACCACGCGTGCACCTTCTAACCTGGACCCGACCAGCGAAGCGGCCCGGCGCTCGCTGCTGGGCATCGATGAGGAATAGCTGCGCGGCAGGGCAACCGGCGCTATAATAATCCGTTATGATGAGACGACTTTCCGTACTTTTTTTACTGCTGCTCATCGGGGCAGCATGCGAACCGCTGGCCCCTGTTCCCACGCCTCAGGTGATTATCGTCACCCCGGTGCCTTCCAGCACGCCGCTGCCCACCGCCACCCCGGCGGCCACTCGTACCCCACTGCCCACACCAACGCCGGATTACACCCCGACTCCGACGGTCATGCCGTGCGAATCCGACGGCGGCACGATGCTGGCCTTTGATGATTTTCGCAGCGAAACAGCGGGCGAGAACCTGCGCTACAGGGTGTATCTGCCGCCGTGTTATCTGGAAGCGCAGAAGCGCTATCCCTACGCCATTCTGCTGCACGGCCAGGGCACCAACGAACTCCAGTGGGATCGCATCGGCATCGACGAAGCGCTGGATCAGGGGATTCGGCTGGGGGCGGTTGCGCCCATGATTCTCGTCATGCCCTACACCGGCAGCATCGCCAACCGCGACGTTTTCCCGCCCAACCCATCTTACGAAACAGTCATTCTGGAAGAACTGGTACCGGCGATTGAGCGTGATTTCTGCACATGGAATCAGCCCGCCTATCGCGCCATCGGGGGCATTTCGCGCGGCGGCTTCTGGGCCTACAGCATCGCCATGCGCCACCCGGATATTTTCGGCAAGGCGGGCGGTCACAGCGCGGTTTTTGACGAAAACAACGCCCCTGCGGCATTTAACCCGCTGGACCTGGCCCTGAATGCGTCCTTCCTGGAAGAAGCCAACCTGCGCATGTATCTGGATAACGCCGCCAACGACCTGGCCGGGACAGGGCAGCAGCTATTTTCCAGCCGCCTCAGTTCGCGGGGAATCCCGCACACCTACCTGATTCACCCGCTGGGCGATCACAGCGATGACTACTGGCAGGCGCATGTGTCGGAATATCTGGCGTTTTATGCCCGCGACTGGCCGCGCAGCATCGCCGAACTGCCAAGCTGCCTGGAAGCCAGCCCATAGCCTGCCGCCGCAGGCTGAAGCACTGCGGCTAATGTTTTCAATGGGACCGATCTATAGCCGCGCGGTTTTAACTTGCGACGGAGAGGAAAAATTTATCCCGGAACATCACC
>CAZQIY010000036.1:0-39460 GCA_964593565.1 uncultured Anaerolineaceae bacterium | reverse complement strand
AGCCGCGCGGTTTTAACTTGCGACGGAGAGGAAAAATTTATCCCGGAACATCACCGTGTTCTGAAATACCAGTACAGCAGCGCCATCTGCCCGCCCATCACCCCCAGCAGCAAGGCAATTTGCAGTACGATTCGCCATGATTCCGGCATAAACTGCACCGCCAGCGTGCCAACGATCAGGGCCGCCACCAGCGCCCCCATCCCCAGCACAAACCGCAGACGGCGGGTACGTCCCGGGCGCACGCCGGGCAGCGCGCGGATCGCCGCCAGATGCGCCTGATAATCTACCTGATGATGTGCTGCGAACAGGCGCAGCTCATCCGCCACCCGCCGCGCCGTTTCCGGGTCGCCATAGCCCCCGGTCAGGAACAGCGCCGCCAGCGTGTGCCGGACAAAATGCGGCGGGTCTTCGATGCCAGCGCCGTCGAAGTAGAGGGTTTCATAAGCGGCCTTAAGCTCTGGCGAGGCCACCGCCGCGCGCATCGCCCCGCGCTGCGCCGCAGTCGTCGTTTCTGCGATATACGCCGCCGCCAGTTCGTACAGCAGCGAATCGGAGGCCGGGCCAGCCTGCACCCGGGCAATCAGATCGTCAGCATCCATCATTAATCGTGGTTCCCATAGGCCTTTAGTATAGCCTGCCACCGGCTGAAATGCGCGGAGGTGGCGAATCGATTCAGGATGATAGACAATAAAAAGCAAAAAACGGAGAGCAAACTTATGCTGGATGCCGCGGAAAAAGCGACGCTGGCCCTGGTCTGCGATACGTTGATCCCGGCGCTGGAACCGACAAACGATGATGATGCGCGCCTGGCCGCCCTGTGCGCGGCGGATCTGGACCTGGCGGATCATATCGAGCAGCTTATTGACGAACTGGCCAACGATGCCGAAAAGCGCATGCTGCGCGTCTTCCTGCGCGTTATCGAACTGGGCGCCTGTAATTACGTGATGGCCGGCCAGCCAAAACCCTTTTCTCGCCTCAGCCTGGACCAGCGCACGGCCGTTCTGCGGGCCTGGAGCCGCAGCCGCTACCCTGTGGCCCGCCGTGCATTTCAAAGCCTCAAACGCCTGTCGCTGGCGGTGTTTTATGCCCTCATGCCGGATGACCAGCCCAACCCCACCTGGGCGGCGCTTGAATATCCCGGCCCGCCGGAATCCGTCCCGGATGCCCCGCGTGCCATCACGCCGCTGGAAGTCACCGCGCCGCTGACGCTGCATACCGACGTGCTGGTGATTGGCTCTGGCGCGGGCGGCGGTGTCATGGCGGCCGAATTAAGCGCTGCCGGGCTGGATGTGATCGTGGCGGAAAAGGGCGATTATCATGCCGAAGGCGATTATCATGGGCGGGAATATGCCAGCAGCGAGCAGATGTACGAACGGCGCACGCTGCTGACCACCCACGATTACAGCGTGAGCCTGCTGGCGGGCAGCACGCTCGGCGGCGGAACCACCGTCAACTGGACGACATCGCTGCGCCCGCCGGAGGATGTGCTGTACGAATGGCAGCGCGAATATGGTTTTTCCGGCGCGGCCGGGGCAGATTTCCAGCACAGCCTGGATGCCGTCAGCCAGCGCATCCACGTCACCACCGAAGAAAGCCCGCTGACTCCTCTCAACAGCCACCTGGAAGCAGGCTGCAGGGCGCTTGGCTACACCGCTGAGGTGATCCCGCGCAACGTGCAGGGCTGTGTGGACTGCGGCTTCTGTGGTTATGGCTGCCGCTATGGCGCCAAGCAGAGCACCTTAAAAACCTATCTGCACGATGCCTGCCAGCGGGGGGCGCGTATTCTGGTGCGGGCGCATGTGGACCGCGTGCTGATAGAGCGCGGCATGGCCCAGGGCGCGGCGCTGACCGTCACGGCGGCAGATGGCCAGCGCCACCCGGTGACAGTGAAGGCGCGGGCGGTGGTGGTCGCTGCCGGGGCCATCCATACCCCAGCGCTGCTGCGGCGTTCCGGCCTGGGGCATGTGCACATCGGTGCCAACCTGCACCTGCACCCGGCCAGCGTGGTCTTCAGCCAGTTTGAGGAGCCGGTGCGCGGCTGGTACGGCGCGCCCCAGACCCGCCTCTGCCAGCAGTTCGCAGACCTGGATGGGCGCGGCTATGGCGTGCGGCTGGAAACCGCCCCCATTCATCCCGGGCTGGCGGCAGCGGCCTTCCCCTGGCAGTCCGGCGCAGAGCACAAACGCCACATGCAGCGCATCGCCCATTATGCCAACCTCATCGTGCTGACGCGCGACGAACATGGCGGGCGCGTCACGCTGGACCGGCGCGGCCAGCCCGTGCTGCATTATCGCCTGCACCCGGATGATGCCCGCCATCTGCTGCGCGGCCTGCAGGAAGCCATCCGCATCCATGCCGCCGCCGGGGCGCAGTGTATCCATGGCCCGCACCAGGGGATGCCGGGGTATACCGCAGGCAAGACGGACCTGCGCGCTTTTCTGCGACAGGTACAGCAGGCCGGCTTTGCACCCAACACGCTGGGGCTGTTCAGCGCGCACCAGATGTCCACCTGCCGCATTGGCGGGTCCAGCGCGCTGGGGGCCGTCAAGCCCAGCGGCGAAACGTATGAGGTTAAAAATCTGTTCGTGGCGGATGCCAGCGTCTTTCCCACCGCCTCCGGGGTGAACCCCATGCTGACGGTCATGGCGACGGCGCATTATCTGGCGCAGGGAATCAAAGCGCGGCTGTAGGTTTTATGTGCATTTTCGCAGATATTGACCTGAACCTGCGGCAGTCTTAACATTCATACGCTATCCTGTGATAACATTGCAGGGAAGTTCTGGCGACGCTGCCCCCGCGCAGCGCGCCGCTGTTGGGGTAAATCCGGGGCATTTGTGGCACGCAAACTTGATCAGATTCTGGTGGTGGATGTCGAAGCGACCTGCTGGCCCGGCGCACCGCCGGAAGGCGAGGAAAGCGAGATTATCGAGATTGGCCTGTGTGTGCTGGATGTCCCCAGCGGCGAACGGCTGCACCGGCGCAGCATCCTGGTCAGACCGGAACGCTCGAAAATCAGCGAATTCTGCACCCAACTGACCTCCCTCACGCGCAAACAGGTCAACAAAGAAGGCATCTCCTTCCGGCAGGCATGTGCGCTGCTGGAACGCGAATATGTCTCGCGCAAGCGCATCTGGGCCAGCTATGGCGACTATGACCGCCTGCTGTTTCTGCGCCAGTGCGAGGCGCGCCGGGTTGATTATCCCTTCAGCACCGGGCATCTCAACATCAAGAGCCTGTTCGGCATCATGCACGCGCTGCCGTATGAGATCGGCATGGCCCGCGCCTTACAGATGGCCGGGCTGCCGCTGGAAGGACGGCATCATCGCGGCGTGGATGATGCCTGGAACGTCGCCCTGCTGCTGTCCCGGCTGATCCTCAACCGCAACCCGGCCCTGCCCCTCACCTGATCCGCCAGATTCCCCGGTCTGATCGCTGGCAGTTCGCGCTGTCGTGGGTACAATAGGGCGCATGATTGCACACATCCTGCGCAGACTCGCCAATCCGGAACCTGACCCGCCGCCCTGGAGCCTGGGCATCGCCCTGCTGACGGTGATTATCGCCCTGGGCGCGCTGGTCGTCGGCACGGTTATCACCCTGTCGCTCCTCAGCCAGAGCGTTTACGCCTCGCTGCTGGGCTGGAGCCTGGGCAGCATGGTGACGGTGGCCTATATTTGGTCCGCCTTCCGCCGTGACCGCCCCGCGCTCCGGCTGGAATCCACACGGGCGCGGCTGATCCTGCTGCTGCTTTTTGCGGTGGGCGTGGCCATGCTGATCGACCTGGTGGAACTGGGCATCACCGGCGCCAGCCGCCCGGTGCCGGAACTGCGGGGGATCATCGGAACGGGGGCAGGCGCGGCCGGGTGGGCCGCCGCGATTATCTTCATGCTGATTGCGCAGCCCATCGCGGAGGAACTGGTGTTCCGGGGGATATTCCTGCCCGCTGCGCGGCACCGGCTGGGCGGCTGGGGCGGCCTGCTGATCTCTGCGCTGGCGTATGGCCTGTTCCACATGCTGGCCTATACCGCCGCCCCCGGCGATTTCTGGTACACCCTCGTCACGCCGACACTGGCCGGGCTGGTACTGGGGGGCGTGCGCGCCACGACGCATTCCACCCGCGCCGCCATCGTGGCGCATATCGGCTTCGGCGTCTTCGCGCTGCTCAAGCTGCTGGCCCTGTCCTGAACTGCCTTTAACACCGCAGGCCAAATCCACGCGGCTAGCGGCCCGGATTGAAAGCACTAGCCGCAGCGCTTCAGCAGCGGCGCCACCCCCGCTACCCCGTCACCGGCACGCTGGCCAGGTTCGGGTTGACGATGACCCAGGTGCTGCGCACCCAGCCAATCACCCCGCCCACGTTGATCTGCACCCAGGTGTTACTGGCGTTGCGCCCGATCACCGGGTAAGTCTGCCCCAGGCTGATGATCGTCAGCACCGGCGCGCCATAAAAGGGCTGGCTGCGCATGTTCAGGAAATGCGCCCGCACCGTCGCAAAGGTGTTCACGGGCGCCGGCTGCGATGGGTTGGTGGTGCTGCTGGTCACCGGCACGCTGCTGATATTGGTCAGCGTCACCCAGGAACTGCGCACCCAGCCGATCAGCCCGTTGATGTTGACCTGCACCCAACTGGTATCCAGGTTGCGCCCGATCACCGGGTAGACTTCGGCGCGGCGAATCTGGGTCAGCACGCTGCCGGTAAACGGATTAGGCGCGCTGCGCACATTCAGCAGATAAGCGGTGACCGTCGCGCTGGCCCCGGGCGGCGGCTGGGGTACAGGCGTGGGCACCGTGCCGCCGCTGCCATCGGTGATGGGCACGCCCTGAAGATTGGCCGCCGCCACATAGCTGGCATTCACCCAGCCCGCCGTGCCATGCATGTTGATCTGCAGCCAGGACGTATTAAAGTTGCGCCCGATCACCGGGTAAATCTGCCCCCGGCTGATGACGTTCAGAATCGTGGCGGTGGGGTTCGGCTGTGCCCGCACGTTCAGGAACTGGGCCGTCACGGTGGCCTGCGCGGTCCCTGGGGGCGGCGCCGCGCTGACCGGATCGAAGTTGTACAGCAGGAACGCCACCTCTGCCGCTTCAAACAATTCCACCACGAAGGTATGGTTGCCCTCCGTCAGCGAAATCGTGGCCTGGTAGATGCGCCCGGTGGCAAGATGCCATTCGTTGATATAGGCGATGCCATCAATCCACACCCGCACGCCATCATCGGCGCGCACCGTGATCTGATAGCTGCCTGCGCTGACATAGGCCGTCGTGGACCAGCGCGCCGAGAAGTTATCCGCCACAACCCCCGGCCCCGGCGACCCATAGCCCCATTCGCCGCCTGCGGATGTTTCCGCCCGCACCAGCACCGGCGGGCCAGCCAGCGACGTATTGTTAAAATATTCGGCCGTCCAGGTGGTGCTTTGCGCAGCCGCAGGTTGGGCGGCCAGTCCTGTCAGCAACGCCAGTGTGAGTGTGAAAAATACGGCGATGACGCGGCGTTTCATAGTTCGCCCTCCTGAAAGCTGGCTTTTCATAACGGTTTGTTACTTTCATTATAAGGCGAAACTCACCCACCCGGCGCATTGGCTGCATGGCGTTCGCATGACGTTCTGACCACGCAGGCGTTAGAATTTACTAACCATGCAAAAAGGACGCTGTCCGCGCCCTTTCTGGGTGTCCTCTGTGGCTGGTATAAGGTCGTCTAGTCGCCCAGCGCCGCGCTGCTGTTCGATACTGGCATGCTGCGGGTGCCATCGCGCCGGGCAGGGCGCAGACTGTGGCGCAGCACCCGGGTGACAATACCCGGTCTGAACAGCTCTGCCGGCGGCGCCAGCAGATGCGACACCTGCACAAACGCCCGCGTCGCCACCTCGTCATGAGGCAGCACCGCGATCAGCCGGTCTACGTACTTCTGCGCCAGGCGCTGCGCCAGCCCGGGCCGGTCGCCTTCGGTGCCGGGGTAGCGCAGGTCCTCGCCCGTCGCCAGCAGCCAGGGCGTTTCGACTACCCGAGCCAGCGCCTGATAAAATGCCGCTGGCCGCAGCCCATCCGCGCCGCACTGGCGCAGTAAAATATCCAACTGCTGCGCTTCCATCGCGGCCACCGTCATGCCCTGGCCATACACCGGGTTAAAGCCGCAGTAGGCATCGCCCATGACGATCAACTGGCCGGGGTGGCGCGGCAGGCGCTCGTAATGATTCCAGACGTTTTCCGTGCGCCGGTACCCATAGACCGGAGTCAGCGGCTTCGCATCGCGGATCGCCTCGTAAATGACCGGCGAGGCAAGCTGGCGGGCAAATTCAAGAAAGCCATCCTCATCGGTCGGCGGGTACACCTTGTTGATCCCGCCCAGAGTCACCACCGCCTGATTTTTCTCTACCAGTTGAATCACGCCGCCCCGGTAATTGCCTTTGGCCGCCAGCGCGGTCACCAGCACGATGTAGGCATCATGAAGCTGCTCGCGGGATAGTTCGTACCAGCGCGATGCATATCCCTGATACGAATTGACCAGCGTCTGCGGCGGCACCGGATACCCCAGCGCCTGAAGCCACTGCGGCGTTTTGGTGGATCGTCCGCTGGCGTCCACTACCAGATCCGCCAGCAGCGTCCGGGTCGATTGATCCTCGCGGCTGGTCACTTCGACCCCGGTTACGGTCTGGTTATCGTCGCTGGCGATCAGCCGCTGCGCTTCGGTCTGGGGCAGAAAGCTGATATTGGCCCGCTGACGCAGCTTCTGGTACACATACCAGTCAATCGTCATGCGGCTGACCGGGTTGCTGATCACCCCGCTGCTAAAGCGCTTTATCCACCCGCCGGCGGTGTGCGAGAGGCTGTCCCGGGTAATATCGATATTCGGGATGCCCAGTTCGGCAAAATCCTCCTCCAGCGTCGGGAAAAACTGCGCCAGCACTTCATGCCCTTTGGCCAGCAGCACATGCACATGCCGCGCCTGGGGCACGCCGTTTCGGTAGATCGGTTCCTCTGGTAACTGGTCGCGTTCGATAACGGTCACCTGCTCAACATGGTCGCTGAGGGCACGCGCCGCCAGCAACCCCGCCAGGCTGCCACCAATCACTACTGCGTTCGCCATTTTCCTGCTCCTCCCGAAGAAGCATTGGTCACTTAATTGTGAAATATAAAACAATATTGTGAAAAACACAACAATCAGCGACGAATCTTCGCCACCGCAGGCTGCGCAATGCCCTGGCGAGGACTAACAATCAAGGTCACAGGGCCAGGGACGCGCCTGTTATTCGCCTGCTTTTCAGGTCAGCAGTCAGCCGGGTGGCGAGTGCAGTGTGGTGTGATGTGAACGTGTATGAGGCTATTGATTATCCGGCACTTCCGGCCAGGTAAAGCGACATTCATCATGACCGCCGCGCGCGACGGTATTGCAGCGGGCCAGCAGCTGGCCCTTATAGCGCACCTCAAAGGTCGCGATGCGGGTATTGGTGGCGGTTTCGCTGCGCCAGGGCACACGCTGGGCATTACTCAGCGTCTCCTGCCCGTGCCGGTGCTGGCTGATCGGATTGCACTGGGGCGGCACGCTGGGCGAGGCCGGGTTGAGGATGATCTGGAAGCAGTTACGATCCACCGGCAGCACATCGCGGGGGATGCGATCACCCGAAAAGTCGTCGCCGTCGCCCTCCACCCCGCGAATAAATTCCAGCGCCTGTACGTCCAGCGTATAATCGCCTTCGTTTATGATGGTAAAGGTGCTGTCATCATAAATCAGCGTGACGGGCGCGCCGCCTTCTATGGGCTGGGCCGGCTGGCTGATAAGGCCGTTGACCACAAAGGCCCCGGCGATCAGCAGCGCCACTGCCACGATCAGCAGCAGAAAGAGGGGCGGGCGCCGGCTGGCCGGGGCGGGCGCTGCCTGCTGTGCAAGGGCGGCAGGGGAAACCTGGGGCGTCACATCGTCATTCAGCGGCTGTGGCACCACCGGCGGCGCCGGCACCATGACCCGCTGTGGGGGCACTGGCAGCGTGCTCTGGTAACTGTGCTGCACCGCCTCGATCAGTTGGGTGGCGGTTTTGTGACGTTTGACCGGGTCCTTATCCAGCGCCTTCAGCAGTTCCTTCTCGGCGGCTTCGGGAATATCCGGGTTGATGCTGCGCGGCGCGGGAATCGGGTCGCTGATATGTGCCAGCGCGATTTCCATGGGCGACTGGCCGTTAAACGGCGTCTGGCCCACCAGCAGTTCGTACAGAATCACGCCGAAGGAGTAGATATCGCTCTGGGGGACGGCTTTGTCCGACGAAATGGCCTGTTCGGGCGCGATATAACGCGGGGTGCCAAAGGCGGTGCCCATCGTGGTTTCCGCACTGGCCCGCAGCACCAGGCCCAGGTCCGTCAGGATCGCCCGGTCATCCTTATCAATGAGGATATTGGAAGGTTTGACATCGCGATGAATCAGCCCCTGAGAATGTGCATAATCCAGCGCGCTGGCGATCTGGCTCATAATGTCCAGGGCACGTTCCACCGGCATAAGCGGCCTGGATGATTTTTTCACGCGGCGCAGCTCATCGGCCAGGTCGCGGCCTTTAATCAGCTTCATCGCGAGGAAATAAACCCCGATCTCCTCATCCTCGCCATACTGGTAAATGGGGATGATGTTGGGGTGTTCCAGCGCGGCGACTGCGCGCGCCTCCCGTTTGAAGCGCACCGCCACATTTTCATCCCGGTCCACGTTGTGCATTTCCAGGATTTTCACGGCGGCCGGGCGCTGAAGCTTATAGTCCATGCCTTTGTAAATGCGCGCCATCCCACCCGAAGCCAGCCGGCTGGTGATGCGGTAATCCCCCAACTGAAGACCGATCAGCGGGTCTTTAGAAGCAGTCGTACTCGGGTTCGGGTCGGTCACGTTCAAACCTGCCATCCTCCCATAGGCGCATATGGGCAAAAAGTACGCTGGGGGCGGCTAGTCGTTCAGCCGGGGCATGATGCCCAGCTGTCCCGCCTCGTCAATGTCGATGGTGCCCCCCTTACGATTGGTCTGCTCGACCAGATCAGCCAGCTTTTCAGGGTCAAAAAGCTCATCTGCATCTGCAAGATCCAGGTTATCCAGCGTTTCAAAGATGCTGAAATCCAGTTCCTCGATAGGGTCCAGGTGGATGGGTTCCGGTTCTTCGTAGGTCGAGCCTGCGCGTTCCAGCGGCTGGAAGATTTCTTCGTTTTCCTCGTCCTGCGGCACAGGATGCGGCTTGCGTGCTGTGGTCTCTGTGCGCGCTTCGATGACAAACGCGGCAGCGCCCAGCAGCTGCACCAGGTCCTCCGCAGCGCGGCGGCCAAAACGATTCACCGCCCCAAAGGCACGGTTGCCGGCTTCCCCGTTAAACGCCAGGCACAGGAAATGATGCAGCCCGACAGAAATGACAAACACGTCGTAATCTTCGCCATCGAAAAAATGCAGCGTGCGCGAGTTGCCACCCACCAGATCGCCCATATCAATGGTCGTCCGGAAAATCGGCTGCAGCGCGTTGGTCAGCCTTTCACGATCCAGATAGCCCACCGCGCCGCGTTCCAGCAGCACTTCCCCAAGCCGGTTGGCAAACACAATCGCCATCGCGCCCACATCCGTCAGCAGGGTATCAATGATGGGCCGCGCCACCTCGACATCCAGAAAGGGCAGATGCCCCAGGTCCAGGTCGGCCTGTGCGCTGGCCGACAGCGATTCCTGTGCTGCCTGAAAAATATCGCCGCCATTCAGCGCCGCATAGATCACCCGCGAAAACCGCTGCAGGTTGACCGGACGGTGCATATAGACATAGGGCGAATCGATCATCTCTTTGGCGTCCAGTTCGGGGTCGGTACTTTCCGCCAGCACAATCACCCGTGTTTCCGGCGCGATCTGGCTGACTTCAATGGCGAGTTGGTACCCACGAATCTTATCACCCAGTTCCACCGTAGTGATCAAAAGCGTACAGCCACCCCGGCGCACTTCGGCCAGTGCTTCCTGCCCGCCGGTCATATCAATGACTGTCAGCGAGATGTCCAGCAGGTCCGCTACTGCGCGAACAATAAATGCAATTGTGCCCGTCGGATCAACAGTGATAATACGTGGAGAAGCAACCATAAGCCATTTCCATGAGATACGTTTTCCATGAGAGCCACTGTAAGTTCATTATACTGCAAAAACCAGCGTGCAATCCTTCAATCGTAAGCATTTAGATTAAGGTTTTCAAAAAGCGCCATCACAATGCTTTATAAAGCCGGCAGCCTGATGAAACCAGAATAATCGTAAGGCGGATCAGTAACGCTGGTAGCGGACAGGGGGGTAATGAATGATGATGCTGAAGCCGATCATCGTCGCAATCGGGAGCTGGTCGCGGCGGTCCGCCGCACGCTGGTACACACGATCATCAAAGAACAGCAGGTGGCACAGCCGGCTCACCAGCGCCATCAGGCCCCGGTATGCGGGCCTGCCGGCGATGGGCGGCGCAGTGGCATAGGGAGTCAGCATCACCTGACGCTGTGCCTGTACGTATAAGCGTTCCCAGGCGGCTTCCTGCTGGCGGCGGGTGACGACAGTCTCTGTTTTAAGCATGGTTTCGAGCAGTTCGTCAAATGGTTGATCGGGTATAGCCATGAGCAACCTGTCGTTCTCCATGAATACTGACAAGGCTGTGGCGCAGATTTTCCCGCGCATAGTACAAACGACTTTTGATCGTTCCCACCGGGCAATCCAGAATTTGCGCAATGTCCTCCAGGCTTAAGCCATTCAGATAGTGCAGCACCACCACCACCTTCTGATTAAAGCTGAGCGCGGCGATGGCCTGGCGCACTTCATCGCGCAGCCCGGCGACCTCGACGGCCTGATCCGGCATGCTGCGGGCCGGGCTTGTAAGATAGTCTACTACAGTTTCCAGCGAAACCCGCCGTTTTTTATGGCGCGATACCCATGTATACGCCAGATTCACCGTCACACGATACAGCCAGGGCGCCAGCGGCAGGCTGGTGTCGATGCGGCTGGCATAGCGGTGCAGGCGCAGGAAACAATCCTGCGTAATATCCTCGGCGACGGCGTCATCGTGCGTAATGGCAACCGCCGTGCGGTAAATCTGCGTATAATAGCGGTTAAAGAGCGTGCCAAGCGCGTTCAGATCATTGGCCTGCAGCCGCTTGATAAGCTCCGCGTCGCTGGATTCATCAGTGACCATATTCATTACCAACTCCAGAGAAATGGTAAAGTCCAGTTAAAAAAAACCGTGTTCTGCATTTATTTTTGCAACTCGCGCCACACAAAGCAGCGGGGATTTATGGCAAAATGGTAGCATAGTTTTGTGCACTATTGCTAATTTTGGTGCGGAATCGTTCTGGCGCACCGCCCAACTGGGCAGGTTCTGGCAGACCGGGGTGGCGGTTGCGGCGTACAGACCGGGCACAGATTGCATACTGCGTATACAATAGGACAGGATACTGTCAGAGTCTGTACTGGCACAAGTCCCTTTGATGGTGCTGTCTTTCACGGAGGATAGAAACGATGGCTGAGATTACCCGCCAACAACTGATCCTGGCACTGATTCCTGCCGGGGCCAACCCACGCCTTGCCGGGGTCAACCTGCAGGAACTGGATATGTCCCGGCTGGATCTGAATGGGGCCAACCTGCGACTGGCCTATCTGACCTCGGCCCGCCTGCGCGAAACATCTCTCCGTTCAGCCAATCTGTTCTTTGCGGATCTGGCGCTGGCGCAGCTGCCAGGGGCAGACCTGAACCAGGCGATTTTGCAGGGGGCCAACCTGACCAGCGCCAACCTGCAGGGGGCCAATCTGTCCGGGGCGAACCTGTCCAGCGCCAATTTCAACGACGCCAACCTGCTGGGGGCGGTTATGTCCGGGGCCAATGTCAACGGCCTCAAGTTCAATCAGAACACCATCTGGCCGGATGGCAAGAAAGGCAACCAGGCCCAGCCCGGCGACTACACCTAAAGCCGCGCCCGGCTTCTGCCTTCATCAGCGTTTATCAGCATGCAAAGGGCACAGCATCCGCCCTGTGTCCTTTCTGCTGCTGTCTGTCTGGCCCTATCCGGAGTTCAGGGTATCCATAACCTTCCGCAGATAGCCCAGTGCTTCCAGGGCGTGCGTGACGACTTCATCCGCAAGCTGCGCCGCCTGTACGGACTGGTTCGCCTTCAGATAGCGGCTGCCGCGTTTGGTTTTGCCCTTGCCGATGCGCAGCAGGGCGCGTGCCTTCGCCAGATCCATCCGCAGGCCAAAGGTGGTATCTTTGCGATTGTCTGCAAAACCCCGGTAAATCTCGTCCAGCTTGTCGCGCAGGTGCAAAAGCTGCTGCTGGCTGTCGTAGCGCCGGTCATCGCGCGAGACAAGCTCAATATCGATCATCAGTTGGCCGGCATCAAAGGCCGCGTCACCTTCCCGTTCCAGATATTCCAGGTCGATTAAGCGGAAGGTCAGGCCGGGCACCGGTTTGTCCGGCCTGGCTTCCTCCAGCCCGCGCACCATGATATTGCGCATGTGCAGGTCGCCGTGCATGTGCGCCGCCGGGAACTCGCGGAATTCGCTGTGCCGCTGGATCAGGGTGCCGATGAGGTTAAACAGATCATCCTGCGTCTCGCGGATCATCGCCATGTTTTCCTGCGCTGGCAGCGGATTTTTCCAGATAAATTCAAACATCCGGTCCACATATTCCATCATCTTGCGCAGGTAAATCTCGCGAATCAGACTTCTGGGAACCGGTTGCAGTTCCTGAGTGCCGCCGGTATGCATCTGAATCAGAAAGCTGCCAAGCTGGTCGCCCACCATCGCGACATTGTGCGAAATCTTTTCGTGCATCTCGTACAGCGTTTTGTAGTCGTGCAGGTCCTGCATGACAAAGTAGGCCACCCCCGCCTCGCGGTCCACATAGCTGGCATCCGGAATCTGCACGAAGTAACTGCGGGCAGCTTCTGGCAGTTTTTCATAATGGCTGCGTTCGTTTTCAATTTCGTCACGCGGGCCATATTTGATAATTACCGAATCGCGGATGAACGTATGGCGGGTCTGCCGCGACATCGGACTCCAGATATGAGGGTGCACACGCACCACGTTGGCATCAGAAAAGCCCAGCCGCAGGGTTTCGACTTCCCTTTCAAGATCAACATGAATCCAGCTTCGCAGCGCGGCCTTGATGTTGCGCACTTCCAGCGGTTCGCTCAGGTCCTTTTTGATTTCCGCCAGTTCCTGCAGCACATGCACCTGCACCTCATTCAGCGTGCCCAACGGCTGATTCAGATAGGCGCGGGTGGTGCGCAGCGTGCGGCACAGCACGCGCAGATAATCAAAGTCGTACGGAGTCGGAAACAGGCTGCGCAGGGTGGTAATGGCATGCTCGCCAGCAAACTGCCGCCACCACAACTCCATAGCGCTGCTCAGCACGTCGTTCAGTTCAGGGTGAGCCTCGCGCAGCGGCGCCAGATTTTCGATCACCATGCAGGTGCTGAGGACGACCCGCCGGAACTGATCCTGATAGCCGCGCACTTCCTGGGGCAGCAGCTTGCTGCCTGCCTGAAATTCCTTCAGCCATTCCATCTGCTGCAGCAGCCAGCCCAGTTCTTCCAGCCCCCACAGACAGCCATGCTTTTTCCCGGATTTAATCAGGCGTTTCAGTTCTGTACGGTGGTGCGGTTCCAGGCCGCCAAAGCACTCATGCTGCAGGCGCAGCGCCATGGCCACATCCTTATCGCGCCGCACCTCGCGCTGGGTAATCAGCCGGTCCAGCGAGCCGCGCAGTTTTTCCTCTGTGGCATACTCGTCGCGCAGCAGGCCGCGTTCACGCGCCATCATGAATACATCCAGCGCCCACAGCGTATCGTAGCCACCCCATCCCGGCTGCACATCATAGCCATCGTCCACCCGCTGCCGGCTCAGGTGCCGCAAACGCTCCGGGATATATTCGCTGTTCGGCCGGGCCAGCAGCAGAATCGTCAGGCGATTCATTTCCTGAGTGTTGATAGGGTCATCCTTGCGACGCGGGAAAGGCTGGTCGAACCAGTCAATCGCATCCTGAAGCGCGGGGGTATCCGGGGCGAACCCATAAGACAGCAGCGCCCGCACATAATGCATGGTCGTGCGGACGGTGTTCTTATCCTCCGGGTCGCCCATAATCAACCGGGAGAAACGTTTTTCTTTTTCGATCAGCAGCAGTTCGACGGCAACCTGCGTCACCGTCTGTTCGAGATCAGCCAGGGGTGGGCAGGACATCAGCAGCCTCCTTGCATTTGATGGATAACTTCAAGCATAACACAGATCACTGTGGTTCATCATCCACCAGCCACATATCACATCCCTAACATGTGGCGGCCGGCTGTCCTGCATTCAGCAGAGATACCAGGGGCACACCATCAGCGCAGCGCGCCCCTGGCCTATCGTGTCATCGTCGCTCAGGCTCAGCCCGGCCAGCTGTAGCGCACGGTGTAGGTAATCACCCGTTCCTCGCCCGGCTCCACCATGACGCGAAACTCAATCCTGGAGGAGTCAATCTGGGTGAATTCATCCGAAGCATTCAGAATTTCCCAGTTGCTCCAACGGAACAGCGTTTCCGGCACGCGAATTTCAACGGCTTCGTCGTCCTTGCGGTTGCGCAGGCGAATTTCATAGGTTTCTTCCAGCACATTGCGCCCCAGAAGCTGGAAATTGGTCTGGGTGCGTTCACCCACCAGATCAAAGGCGTTGCCCAGGAAGATCGTCACATCCTCGCCTTCCGGCGTATGGTCGATGACATTCTCGCCAATCAGCAGCGCCGCGCCATCGACATCTTCCTGATAGACGCGGATGCGCCCGGCAGGCAGGTCTGCGCCCAGGCCGGATTCTTCGCCAGTGGAAAATTCCAGCCAGTTCTGCACATCGGTGACACCGGTAACGCCATAGCCCTGGTCGGTGATGGGGCCGTAATAGCCATAAAAGCCGGTGTTGGCGTTATAGACGTAGTAGGTATTGGCGGCAACTTCTGTGCCGGTCACAAATTCGACCTGCTTGGTTTCGTTATCTGCCACCGTGACCGGCCGGTTGATTTCGTAAAGCTGGTATTCAAAAAATTCGCGCTGGGCCACCTGGGGCGCGGCAGTCGGCATGGGGGCCATCGCCATATCCATCGCCGCTTCCATGCGCACCTGCGGCGCGGGCAGCCGGTTCACATCCCCCGCGACCAGCTTCACCAGCGCGTCGACATAACTGGCGCCGCTGGTGTTGGTCAGCGTCACCCAGCCGTTCAGGTCCAGCGCGGTGTTATCACTGTTCAGCAGCACGTTGTAATCCGCCGTCCAGTTGATGCCGCCGGTCAGGTAGGTCAGCTCGACCTGCTCTTCGCCCTCGACTCCGCTTTCCAGCAGCCAGCGCAGCGTGGGCCGGGTGATCAGCCCATCCGGCAGGTTGGGGAACTGAATATCGCGCACCTTATCCAGCCCGATGACGAACACCTGCCCGGCATCATCTCGCAGGATAATCTCGCCGCCGCGCCCGCTAAGAAGCTGGCCGGTGAAGGTGGTGCCATCCTCGACCGTCACCTGAATCACCTCATCCAGATAGCGGTTGAGCAGCGCGCTGCTGTCCACCAGATCAAACACGAAATTCTGTTCCAGCACCACCACCTCCTCCGGGTTGGTCAGCGCCTTGAACACCACCGAAGTCGCGTCGATGCTGGCGGCGACATCGGTAAAATCCAGCGTATTGCGGCCCGGTTCCAGGGTGAAGGTGCGCACGTCCTGCACCAGCGCCGTCCCCTGGTTATAGATCGTCAGGCTGCGCCGCCCGCTGCTGTCCTGGGTCTGGGCGCTGGCGGCAGGCACGACGACCAGCAGGCCAAGTGCCATCAGTAATAACAGTTTGTGCATGGGGTTGTCTCCTTAAATCACTGCCGGTAGGTTCTTGCGCACTTTCAGCCGCAGGTGTGTGCCTGGCGAAAGCGCTGTGGTTATAACGTCTGCTCAACGACAAAATCGTTGACCTGAAAGATGTAGTCCCCTGGCTCGAAGCCATCCTCTAACCGGATGGTGTCGTTGTAGGGCCGCAGGATCATCGGGCACAGCACATCCGGCGGGATTTCCTGATAAACCTCGACCACGACGGTATTGCCCTCGCGCCGCTGCTGCACCTGTGCCGGGAAATCGCAGCCGGAGGGGAATTCGCCCCGCACTTCCAGCGCCACCTGCATCGGGAATGACTCCATGACGACCACCTGCACATCCAGCACGGTGACATCGCTGCGGAAGGGCTGCGCGCCGCCGCTGCTGCTGTCCGGCACGGGCGGTTCCGGCGGACGTACGGGCGGGGGCGATGCGGCGGTCCCAATGATGAACGACATGAACAGTCCCATCAACAGGCGCGTGAGAATTTCGATAAGCTCCATAGCCTGTCTGTGCTCCTTTCGCTGTAGCTTCGTTCATCCCATTATAGAATGGACGTAAATAACCGGCAGATGGTTCCATGCTGTGCTGTGCCCACAGGCTGATTTTTCCCACCACAGCACACCGCAGGCTGAAGCGCTGCGGCCAGGGGCCAGATTGTAGCCGCACGGCTTCAGCCTGCGGGGACATAGGTTGCCGAATTGCTTCGGCAGCACAGAACTGCCTTCTATAGGGCGGGCTGTGCGGTTATAATAATGCGAAGTTTAATATTCGTGGTGGAGAGATGTCGGGTTATATTCAGAGTCGTTCTGCGGTAACGCCCTGGCTGGTGCGGGTGCCGGTGCTCATGATAATCGGCGCTGTGGTGCTGGCGGGCCTGCTGGTGAGCTTTGCCGCCTGGGTACAGGTGACCTATGCGCGCGCGGTCATGCCGGGGGTGTACGTCAACGGCGTTGACTTGGGCGGCATGACGCGCGATCAGACGATTGCCGCGCTGGATGCCAGCTTCACCTATGATGAAGAAGCGGTGTTTACCTTCCGCCATGAAGATCTGTTCTGGCAGTACGATGCCGGTGAACTGGGCGTCATGCTGGATGCCGGAGCCACAGCGGATGCCGCGCTGGCCGCCGGGCACAGCGGCAGCCCGCTGGCGAACCTGGCCGAACAGGCCAGCATCTGGTTCAGTGGGCGCAGTATCGCGCCGGTGGTGCGCTATGACCAGCAGGAAGCGCTGGATTTGTTAAACGCCATCGCCGAGGAGGTTGACCGGCCTGCACAGAACGCCGCGCTCGATATCAACGGCATTTTTATCGAAACCTCTCCGGCGGTCACCGGCCGAGCGGTTGATCTGCGGGCCACGCTCAACCAGTTGGATAATGCCATCCGGCGGCTGGATACGGGCGGCGAAATTCCGCTGGTGATCCGCGAAGACCTGCCGCTGGTGCGGGATGTGGAAGGGGCCGCGGCCCGTGCCCGTGCTGCCGTCAGCCACCCGGTTTCGATTATCGCGGATGGCCCGGATGGTCAGATCATGGGTCCCTGGACCATCATGCCGAACCAGATCGGCGACCTGCTGACCAAAACGCCCGTCTACAACGCAGACGGCACCATGAGTTATGAGGTGCACATCAACCCGGAAGTCTTCCGCGATTTTCTGGAAAATCTGGCCCCCACCCTGATTACTGAACCCAAAAACGCCCGGTTCCACTTTAACGAGGACACCCGCCAGCTTGAGGTGTTTGAATCCGCTGTCAACGGGCGCGAACTGAATGTGCAAGAAACGCTGCACCGGCTGGAAGCGGCCATCTTCAACGCCGACCCCAACGCCAGACAGGTTCCGGTGGCGTTTAATTACCTGCTGGCGGATTACCATAACAACGTCACGGCGGCAGAGCTTGGCATCACGGAGCTGATCTCGCAGGGCACGACCTATTACACCGGCTCCACCGCCAACCGTATCCAGAACATTATCGAGGCTACCCGGCGCTTTGATGGTGTGATTATCGCCCCGGGTGAAGAATTTTCCTACAACGAGATTCAGGGCAACATCAGCCCGGAAGATGGCTTTGTCGAAGGCTTTGTGATTGTGGGCGGGCGCACCGTGCGCGGTGTGGGCGGCGGCGTGTGCCAGGTGAGCACTACCGCATTCCAGGCGGCTTTTTATGCCGGGTATCCGATCACGGAGCGCTGGGCACATGGCTACCGCGTGGGCTATTACGAGCGCGGCGAGGGAGTCGGCATGGATGCGGCCATCTACCAGGGCGACCCGGCGCTGAACGAACGCAGCCTGGACCTGCGCTTCGTCAACGATACGCCGTACCACCTGCTCATCGAAACCTCAATCTACCCCGGTGAGGATGCCGTGCAGTTCCGCTTTTACAGCACCAACCCGGGGCGGCAGGTCATCAAGCGCGGCCCATCCATCCAGAATGTGGTGCCACCCCGCCCGACCACCTACGAAGCCAACCCGAACCTGAGCGCCGGGCAGGAACGCTGGCTGGACTGGCCGGCGGAAGGTGCCTACGTTGAGGTAGAACGGGTGATTATGGATATGAACGGCAATGAAACCGACAGCACGCGCTTTCGTACCCAGTACCAGCCCTGGGGCGCGGTGGTCGAGGTCGCGCCCGGCGACCCGCGTCTATCCATCAGTTAGTTCATGCCGCGTTACCTCAGCGCAGCGCCAGCGTGGCCATCACGGGCAGATGATCTGACCCACCGGCATCTGCCAGCACCTGCGCGTCCAGGCTCTCGAACGCCGCGTCGTGAAACACGTAATCCAGCCGCACCAGCGGCGGTATCCATTCAAAGATCGCGGGGGCATACTGGCCGCCGCCGAAATAGGGGATGGTGGCCGGGAAGGTAAAGCCCAGGCCCCAGCCCGCCGCCTGATAGGCATCCTGATAGCGGGCGGCGATGCGCCAGTAATCGGCGGATTGGTCGCTCATGTTAAAATCGCCAGCCAGCAGGACGGGGACCGTCTCGCTTGCGGTGCGCTCCAGCAGATGGCTGATTTCTTCAGCCCGCCGCGTAAATCCATTGGCGCTGATCGGCTGGACCGGGTGCGCGTTGTAAAACGCCACAGGCTGCCCGGCCACGTTCAGCGTCAGCCGCTGCATAGCCTGATAGATGCGCCAGTATTCATCATCAGCAATGGGATAGCGGCTGAGGACGCCCTGGCCCGGAATGGGATTATCAGGCAGGGTGTGCAGCGCCTGGTACGGGTAGCGCTGCGCCAGTTCTACCGCCAGATACCCCGCCATTTCCTCGCTCAGTTCCTGCAGGGCCACCACATCGGCATCCGCCGCGATGATCACCTCCAGTGCGGGCTGCATCACCTGGGTCTGTGCCTTCAGGTTATAGGTCAGCACCCGCATCTGTACGCTGTCCGCCGCGGCCTGTGCTGTATGCGGGATAAACATGGCGCCATAGCCAACGCAGAAGGCCAGCAGCGCCGGCATCAGCAGCAGGGCCGTCCCCCGGCGGCGCAGCAGCAGCGCCACAGGCAGCAGCACCAGCCCCGGCAGAAACAGCAGATGCGCCACGCTGTTAAACAGCGCGATCACGCTCCAGCTTTCGCCCACCAGCCAGCGCAGCAGCAAAAACCCCGTTACGCTGATCGCATAGCCGTTCATCAAGGTCATCACAGTCGTCAGTACATTCTGCCGCCACGCATCCGCGATAAGTCTCATCGTTGTTCCTGTTGTCCTGTCGGTGATACACTGTCCGCATTATATACGCGGCAGACATTTCAAAACCCCAAAACTGGCGCGTACCGCACCGGCTGAAATGAGGATGAGGCCCCCTGTGAGATGATGATTTTTCGTCTGAATGCGGATGATCTGAGTAACATCCGCTTTGCGTTCAGCCCGGTGTGGGAACTGGTCGCCAGTTACTGGGCGCTGACCACGCCTTCCCGCAATGCCGTTCACCTACCCTGGATTCACGAAGCGCACGCGGCGCTGGAAGGGGTTGATCTGCCTTATCTGGACGCGCTGATCACCCCGGAAGGACGTTTTGCCGACTGCCTGACCCCCGCCCCACAGACGCCGCATCCGGTCTTTGAGCAAGAGCTGGCGCGGGTGCGGCAAACCCCGCCTGATCTGGTGCGCCAGGATATGCAGCGGCTGGGGCGAGTCACCCCGGTAACCCAGCAGTTTCTGGATGCCCCGGCCCGGGCGCTGGACGCGCTGATTGATGAAATGCAGGACTACTGGCAGCGCACCCTGGCCCATCACTGGCCGCGCATTCAGGCGGTGCTGGAAAGCGACGTGCTGTACCGGGCGCGCCAGCTTGCGCTGGAAGGCGCGGACCGGGTCTTCAACGACCTGCATCACGGCCTGCACTATGCGGACCGCACCCTCTATATTGAAACCCGCCACGAAGCCGAAATGATCCCGGATGGCGCCGGCCTGATGCTGGTGCCGCTGGTGTTCATGTGGAACGATGTGGTGCTGCCCTCGCCGGATCGCAGCCCGATCATCGCCTATGGCGCGCGCGGGGCCGGGTTGTGGACCCAGCAGGCAGAGGAACCGGAAGCCGCGCTGGCCGCCGCTTTTGGGGCAGGGCGGGCCGCCGTCCTGCGCCAGCTAACGGCCCCCCGCAGCACCAGCGAACTGGCCGAAGCGCTGGGGGTGACGCCGGGGAATATCTCGCTGCATATCGCCCGCCTGCACAAAGCCGGCCTGGTCGAATCGCAGCAGATCAGCCGCTGGGTGTTTCATCGCCTGACGGTGCGCGGCGAACACCTGCTGAAGCTGTTTGACCATCCGTAAAGCATCACGGCAGCAGCAGCGGACGAATCACCCGCAGAATCAGGTACACATCAAACGGGGCCAGCAGGCCAAACAGCGCCAGCGGCAGCCACTGCGCCCAGCCCGCCCCCGGCAGCAGCCAGCGCCGCCACGCATCCACCCCCACCGCCAGCAGCAGCGCCACCGGCAGCAGCGCCGGGTACAGATAGCGCCCCTGAAGCTGGAGAAACTCGCTGTTATAGTACCCATACATCAGCAGCGTCAGGCCAATCACCAGCCACAGCAGCGCCCATACCGGGCGCGTGGCTTTCGTCTCAGCAGCGCCAGCAGCGCCGCGATTCAGCGCCAGTCGGTCCACCACCAGCCCACCGCCAGCGAACAACGTCAGCGCCAGCAGCGCCGTGTACATCCACGGCTGAAGCGGCAGCGCCATCCAGCCGAACTGGCCCCAGAAGCTGCGGAAGGTCGTTTGCAGCGCATCGTTGAGGTAAGCGCCAGCGCCCACCTGCGCCAGATAATCCGCTGTGCGCGGCTGCCCCGTTACGACCAGATCATGCGCGCCCAGCCCCAGAAAATCCGGAAAACCATAGGTGCTGATATTGCGCGCCCACCACAGGCCGCCCAGCACCAGCGCCGGCACCAGAAAATAAGCCAGCCGCCAGCCCACCGCGCGCCAGCCATCATGCCGCCAGCGCCAGTACAGCGCCAGCAGCACCACCCCCGCGATAAAGTAGCCTGTCGCTTTGGTGGCAAAGATCAGCGCGACCAGCATGCCAATGGCCCACACCTGCCAATCGCCCGTCGCAGCCAGCCGGGGCCACAGCGCGCCCACCGCCACCAGCGCCAGAAACATCGCGCCCACTGCCGAAGGCACCAGCCCGCCGATCAGCAGCAGAGTCAGCCCGCCCAGCGCCACCACCAGCAGCACCACCCCCAGGCGGCGGGTCTGGCCGTTATCGACCAGCAGATAACGCGCCAGCAGCACCAGCACCAAACCGATCAGCAGTTCCACCAGGCTGTCATTGTTCACCCCGGCCAGCATGGCGACGTGCTGGGGCAGAAAGGCGACAAATGCCGCCGCCCCCAGCGCCACCCCGGGGCGATCTGGCAGCAGGGTTTTGCTCAGCGCATAGGCGCACCACACCACCCCCGCCCCCAGCAGAACGGAAAACAGGCGCACCGCGATCAGGTTTCCGCCGGACCAGCGATAAAAAAACGCGGCCATCTGGTAATACAGCGGCGGCTGGTGATCTTCGTACTGGATCGCTTCCAGGTTATCCAGCAGGGCCGGGTCAAACCGCGCCGCTTTGATTTCGTCCAGATAAGCCTGATCCCAGTCGCCGGGTTCGATCACCGGGCAGCAGCGCCGCCGTTCCACCAACTGGCGGATATAGTTGTAATGAGCCGGTTCGTCCGGCACCTGCCATGCCGGGGTGAGGACGGCAAACAGGCCGCCCACGATGCCATAGACAAGCAGCAGCAGATACAGCAGGAGGCGTTCGCGTGACATAAAGCCGTCTCCTCGCAAGGTGAGATGCGCGGTTCGATTGTCCCTGCTGCGGGGCTGTTTGGCAATGGGAGGTTGGCGGCCTGCATACAGCGCATTTAATGAGCATTGACGCGCCTGCAATTCGGGGCCAGAATCAGCGGCAGTACGATCACAGGCGGTAAATAAGCATGGCCCACAACCCCCGGACCCTCGTTATTATCCCGGCGCTCAACGAAGAAGCCAGCATTGCCCATGTCGTGGCGACAGTGCGCCAGCAGATGCCCTGGGCGGATGTCGTCGTTATGAATGATGGCTCGACCGACCGGACGGCGGAAATCGCGCGGGAGGCCGGGGCCATCGTGCTCGACCTGCCGTACAACGTCGGCATTGGCACCTCCGTCCAGACCGGGTTCATCTTTGCCAACCGCTATGGCTATGAAATCGCGCTGCGCAGCGACGGCGACGGCCAGCACGACCCCCGCGACCTGTGCCGCCTGATCGCGGCGCTGCAGGAAGGCCAGGCCGATATTGTGACTGGCACGCGCTTTATCGAGGACCGGGGCTATCGTGCTTCGCTGCCGCGCCGGGTGGGCATCCTCCTGCTGGCCCGGCTGATCTCCGCCATTGTCGGCCAGCCCGTGACCGATCCGACCTCCGGGTTTGCCGCTTTTAACCAGCAGGCCATCCGGTTATTCGCCCGCGTCTACCCGCACGATTACCCGGAACCGGAAAGCCTGGTGGTGGCGCACCGGGCGGGCCTGCGCCTGCGCGAAATCCCGGTCACGATGAAGCCGCGCTTTGGCGGGCGCTCCTCCATTACCAGCCTGCGCTCCATCTACTACATGATTAAAGTTACCCTGGCGATTCTGATCGGCCTGCTGCGCCCGGCGGCGCTGGTGGATGAATAAGCCCGGACTGGCTGACTTACCTACGCCTGATTGCGCCAATTGGCTCTGATGCTGGCGGCCTGAACCCCGTACCTTAAAAGAGGTCTGTACTACCTGGGCCATGTGCCCGTCACCCTCAGATGTCGGGTCGGATGCCTCGTGTGATCGCTATCGCATCGTCAGGCACAAAGCCCATACAGCCATCAGCGTATGCTTACAGCCATCAGGAGTAAAGACAATGCCTGTCCGCAGCGATTTTACGATGATTCATTTCAGCGAACATCTGGGCAGTAACGAAGCCGACCTGAACGCGCCCTGGGCCAGATTTGTCGGCAACCAGAGCACACTGAAAACCTTCAACGTCGATAACCGCCCTACCGGCGAGGCCTACCTGCTCATCCAGACGCTGAAAGTCGGCGTCTTCAGCCACAAAATCATCATCAACGGGACAGAATTAAGCGGCTATAACCTGCCGCAGCATGACGGTTGGGCCGTGTGGATGGCGGGCATTGACGAAGGTATCCTCAAACATGGCGCCAACACCCTCCAGATTATCCGCGATACGAGCGCACAGGATAATTTTGTGGTGGGGTATGTGGTCATCCACTGGCGCGAGATCGGCGAAGTCGATCCATCCTACCCCTAAGCTGACAACCACATTGCCCCACCACAGCCGCAAACCTTACTCAATCAGGCCATCCGGCACGCCTTCCGGGAAATACTGCTGGATGGCGCGTTCAATTTCCTGCACGCGATTTTCCGGGTTGGGATGCGTGCTGAAAAATTCCGGCTGCATGCCCCCGCCGGAAGCCTCCGCCAGCACCGCCATGACATCAATCAGCCCGCGCGGGTCATAGCCCGCTTCGGCCATCAGACGCACGCCCAGCCGGTCCGATTCCAGTTCGTCCTCGCGCCCATAGCTCATGTTGATAATCTGGCCGATCAGCGCCGCAGTCGCCGCGCTGTCCTCAGACGCCACCATGACCGCCCCAATCAGCCCCTGCGTCAGTTCGGACTGGGCAATCTGCTGGGAAGAATGCCGCGCCAGCACATGCCCCAGCTCATGCCCCAGCACGCCCGCCACCTGCCCGGTGGTTTCCAGTTCTGCCAGCAGGCCAGAAGTGATAAACACCGGCCCGCCCGGCAGCGCGAAGGCATTGATGGTGGAGGGCGCATCCAGCACATGAAAATCAAACTGCCATTCTGTCTCGCTCGCGACGCTGTTCTGCACCAGGTCCTGGCCAATCTGATCGACCATCTGCTGCACTTCCTCATCGGGGTGCAGCCCGCCAAACTGCTGGATCATTTCCGGCGTGGATTGCAGGCCCAGGGCAATCTCCTGGCGCGGGGTCAGGCTGACGTACTGATCTTCCCCCGTGACCGGGTTGTATTCTCTGGAACTGAGGAAGGAAATAATAGCAAAGGCGGCGATCACCAGCGCGATAATCAGGCGTCCTGCGCCGCCAGAGCGTGCACTTCTTACACGTGTTGGTCTGCCAAACATGATCTACAACCTCGCTTCGTCTCGTGGCTCGACAGGCACAAATTCCTCGACTTCAAATCCTTCGTAAACACCGCCCGCCACCGCGCCAAAGACGACATGCGAGACGATCATCACCCAACTGTTCATGGCGAAGAACCAGGGGAAGAACAGGGTCAGCGTATAAAAGTTGATGCCATACAGCGCCAGCCCGAACAGCGCCCCCAGAATGACACCGGTGATAAACCCCCAGCGATGAATGATGATGGCCAGCAGCAGCGCGAACACAATCGACAGCGCAAAATGAATCAGCAGCGCCACCAGCGTAATCACCGGGTCAAAGGTGGCCGGGGGGGCCAGCACACCTTCGCCCATCACCACAGAGGCTAACAGGCGGATCACCACCCAGGCATTGCCGCCAAAAGCCAGCGGAGTCAGCACCAGGTTGAGCACCAGAAACACCGCCCCGGCAATCACCCCGGCCCACAGGGCGGCACTCCAGTCCACGACCTGACGCATATTCGTACTTGCTCTTGTCATGCCCGTATCCTTTCCGACAGCACTGCCGCAGCGCCAGCCATTCAGCCACACTGCGCACCGTGCCATCTATGATGCTGTAGCAAAATCAACTGCAACTATCGTAGGGGATAAAATAAAATACCCCATCAGCCAGATGGGGCATTTTTGTGTGTCTGAGATGGATGAAGCCTAACTGCGGGGGGCGGCCTGATTGGGCGCCGGCACATCAAGTTTGATCAACTGCTGGATCAGGTCGCGCAGGGCGGTTTCTGGCAGCGCCCCGGGCTGGCTGAAGACAATCGTCTGATTCTTGACCATCATCAGGGTGGGAATGCTCTGGATATTAAACGACGCGGACAGGCCGGGGTTTTCATCCACATTGACCTTCGCGATGCGGATCTGGCCGGCGAATTCCTTCGCCAGTTTATCCAGAATCGGCGCGACCATGCGGCACGGCCCGCACCATTCCGCCCAGAAATCGACCACCACCGGCAGGTGATAATCAATCACCTCCTTGCGGAAAGTCTGGTCGGTAACGGTGACCGGTGTATCGCTTGCGGCTTTTTTCGCACTTTCGTCCTGTGCGGCCTGTGCAGCGGCGGCTTCTTCGGCAGCGGCGGGGTTCATTTCCGCGATTTTGCTGCGCATCTGTTCCAGCGCCAGCGGCACATCCGTCCCCCAGGGGCGGCTGCGCCGGACGACGGTTTCGCCACAATACCAGCCGATCAGCAGCGGTTTGCTGCCCGCGCCGAATTGTTCGGCTGCCTTCGGGCTGAGGGTGGGGTCTACCTGAACAAAGGTGATATCCCCGGCTTCTTCCGCCGCTTTGCGGAAAGCTGTCACAAAATCGCCGCGCACCCCTTCGCCACTTGTAATCAGAAGCATAACGGGTTTATCATTCATCAATACTGAATCAAGGGTTTCATCCGTTAAGGTTACTGGTGCTGGCATACTTCCTCTTCTCGTCTAGTCATACCCATCGTATAAACTGGGGGCATTCACGTTCAATTATAAATGATCTTTGCAGGAATTACGTGGAGCAGTTCGCCCTGTTATTAGACGCGTGCTGCCCGGCCAGACTTACTTCCTGAACACCTTTAGCGACCTGTGAATAAAAGTAGATTAAAATAACAGGTACTTAACAAATTAAATTAAAGTTATTCAAAAGCTCAAGAGCGCGATAGATCAGATTAGAATGAATACACTTACACCCCAACAATTACAGCTTCTGCGCGATTGTGCCCGCGATGATGACAGTTTCCGGGCATTGGTGAGCCTGTTTCATCAGCAGAATGACGCCCTGCTGGAAGCGCTCGAACAACAGCAGGCCCGCTATCAGGCGATTGTCGAACAGCAGACAGAGCTGATCTGCCGCTATACGCCCGAACTGATTCTGACGTTTGTCAACGAGGCGTACTGCCGTTTTTATAACCAGCCCGCGCAAAACCTGGTCGGGCGTTCTTTTCTGCCGCTGCTGGATGCGAGTGTACGCGACCAGGTGCAGCAGAACATCAGACAGTTTATCGCCAACCCGTCAATTGCCACCCACGAGAACCCGCTGCGCCGCCACGATGGCGAGGTGCGGCAGATTCAGTGGGTGCACAAGCCGATTTTTAACAGCACTGGCCAGTTGATCGAAGTCCAGGCGGTGGGCCGCGATGTAACCGACCAGCGCGCTGTTGAAGCGGCGCTGGATCGCAGTATGATTCATAACCGCCGCCTGCTGGAAGCTTCGCCCGAAGGGGTGATGATTACCAGCAATACCATTATCCGCTATGCCAACCCGGCGCTGGTCAGGCTGCTGGGCGCTGATAGCGCGGACGATCTGTGCGGCAGGACCATCTTTGAACTGCTGCATCCGGATTATCACGATGTCATCCGCGAACGCATCAACGCACTGGGCCATGATCACGAAGAAGTTACCCAGCGGCGCGAGCGTTATGTGCGGCTGGATGGCTCGCCGATTGATGTGGAAATCTCGCTGATGCCCTATATGCTGGATGATGGGCAGCCCGCCAGCGTCACCTTTGTGCGCGATATCAGCCACCACATGCAGACAGAACAGGCGCTGGAGGCGTTTCAGGATAAGCTGCGTGCCCTGCAGCGCCTCAGCATTGATCTTTCAAAGGCGGATTCCTTCGATGCGCTGTGTTATCAGGCGGTGGAGGAAGGCTGTCTGCGGCTGGGCTTTGACCGGCTGGGGCTGTGGTTTCTGAATGAAGACCGCAGCGCGATGGTAGGGTCCTATGGCACCGGGCCGGATGGCGCAATGGTCGATGAGCGCGACTGTGTGCACGCCATAGATTCGATCTTTCGCGGGGCCGCGTTCGATGAAAATCATTCGCTGTCGTTTGAAAATCATGTTGATCTGCTGGATGGCTATGGCAACGCGCTGGGCAAAGGCTGGAATGCATTAACAGCCCTGTGGAACGGCAGCGAGGTGATTGGCTTTCTGAGCGCGGACAACTTCATCAACCGGCAGCCCGCCCAACCGGAGCAGTTGGAACTGCTGGTGCTGTATGGGGCCACGCTGGGGCATCTGGCCTCGCGCGTTCGTATCGAAGAGACGCTGCGGGAAAGCGAGGAAGCCGAACGGCAGTTTCAGAAGCAGCTTCGCATCCTGCATGAAGTCAGCATTGAACTGACCAAGACCACCTCATTTCGTGATCTGTGCCGGCGCGCCGTTGAACTGGCCAGCGAACGCCTGGATTTTGACCGCATCGCCTTCTGGTTTATTGATCCGGAAAATCCGCAGTATATCCGGGGGACCTTTGGCATCGATGAAGACGGCCGGCTGCGCGACGAAAGCGACGCGCGCGTCCGGATTCCGCATGATGAGAACGACCTCATGCAGGGGGTGCTTTCCGGCAAAAACGCGGTGGATATCCGGCTGGATGCGCCCCTGTACAGCCATCTCGGGCAGCCTGTGGGCCGGGGATGGGTGGCGGCGGCCGCCCTGAGAGACGGCGAACAGGTTATCGGCTGTCTGTTTGCGGATAACGTGTTCAGCCACCAGCCGCCGGGGCGCTATACTCTCGAACTGCTGCGGCTGTATGGCGCGACGATGGGGCATCTGGCCGCCCGCAAGTGGGCCGACGAAGCGCTGCAGCGCAGCGAAAAACGCTACCGCGCCGTTTTTGAAGGGGCGGGCATCGGCATCTGTATTGTCAACGGCCCGGGCCATCCCATCTCTTTTAACCCGGCTTTCCAGCAGCTTCTGGGCTACAGCGAGGAAGAACTGCGCCAGAAGACGGTTCAGGAATTTACCCACCCGGATGACCGCGAAGAAAACATGGAGCTTTACCAGAAGCTGCTTTCCGGCGAACTGCCCCATTATCACTACGAAAAGCGCTACCTGCTCAGCAATGGCAGCATGCGCTGGGTGCGCGTCAATGCCTCGCCTTTCCCTGGCGCAGACCCCGAAGAAAAATTTATCATCGCCATTGTCGAGGATATTGACGAGCATAAAATCGCAGAGGCGCGCCTGCGAGAAAGCGAAATGCGCTTCCGCCAGATCGCTGAACATGTGGACGAGGCCTTCTTCATCTATGATCTTGTCGATGTAAAGATGCTGTACATCAATCCGGCCATCGAAAAAATGTGGCAGCTTCCCTACAAGGACCTGATCAGCGCGCCGGGCACCTTTGTCGAACGCATCAATACAGAGGATTACCCGGCGGTGCGGGCCGTGTTTAATCGCGTTTCTACCGAAAAATCTGACCTCGAATTTCGCATCACCCGGTCCGATGGCGCGCCGCGCTGGATCTGGGGCCAGTTCTTCCCGATTCGGGATGATCAGGGGCAGGTGTACCGTCTGGCGGGCATCCTGAAGGATGTAACCGAGCGCCGGCAGATGGAACAGCAGAACATGGAACTGAGCCTGCAAAGCGAGCGAATTCGCATCATTTCGGACTTTATCCGCGATGCCTCGCACCAGTTCCGAACACCGCTGTCAGTGATCAATTCCAAAGTGTACCTTGCCAGCAGAATCGAGGATGCCCAGGCCCGCGCCGTGCAGCTTCAGGGCATTCAGGAACAATCCGAAAATATCCTCAAACTGGTCGAGTCGCTGGTGTCCATGTCGCGACTGGACAGCGAGGCCGCCCTCAGCACGCTGCCGCTCAGCCTGGATCAGATGCTGCATGCCATCCATATGCGTCATCAGGCGCTGGCGAACGAGAAGAATATCCGGCTGATCATGAAGCTGGCACCGGGGCTGCCGCCAGTACAGGGCGATGTCGACGAACTGTATGCCGCTATCGCCCAACTGCTGGAAAACGCCATCCGTTATACCCCGGACGGCGGCGAGATTGTGCTTCGTTCGTTCCTGTCTGGCACATCACGGGTCGCGATTGAGGTAGAAGACACGGGCAGCGGGATCGAGGCCACAGACCTGCCGCGCATTTTTGACCGCTTTTATCGGGGGCAGTATGCCTATCTGACGCCGGGGTTTGGCCTGGGCCTGCCTCTGGTAAAGAAGGTGGTCGAACGTCACGGCGGGCATGTTCAGGTGAAAAGCCAGGTCGGGCAGGGCAGCACCTTTACCATCCTGCTGCCTGTGTACGTCATCGACCCCACCCCGGAAGCCGTCGCCCAGCACTGAACCGCAGCGCCGTCTATCATCACATCAGACAGGCTGGCTGCTGGTGGCCGATGAGACCGCGCCCGGGGCTTCGGATTCCTGCGGGTAGACGCTGGCCGCCGCTGCCAGGGCAGGCAGGGTAAACCAGAAAGTGCTGCCCTGGCCCGGGGTGCTTTCCACGCCCACCTCGCCGCCCAGCTTTTTGATAATCCGCAGCACGATGGACAGCCCCAGCCCGGCACCGCTGGCTTCGCCGGTATGGAAGCGGGTGAACATCTCAAACAGTTTCGCGTGGTCTTCCGGCGCGATTCCGATGCCGTTATCCTGTACCTCGTAGCGCTGAATGTGTCCATCTGTCGAGCCGCGCACGGTGATGGTCGGCGCGGGGTTTTGCTGGCCCATGTACTTCACGGCGTTGCTGATCAGGTTGTAAAAGACTTCTTCCAGCCACAGGGTTTCGCCCCGCACCGGCAGCAGATCACCCTCCACCTTTAGCGCGATGCCATGTTCCTCCAGCGCATGTTTCATGCGCTCCACCGCGCCCCGGACAGCGGCGTTCATATCCGCCGGGCGCTGGCCGACTTCGGCATTGCGCAGGCCCGCAAACAGCAGCAGCCCTTCGATAATCTCGTTCATCTTGTAACCAGAAGCGCGGATCGTTTCCAGACGTTCCTGCAGCGCCTGCGAATCAAGTTTGCCCCGGCTTTCCAGCAGCAGCGTGGTTTCAGAAAAGCCCAGGATAATCGTCAGCGGCGCCCGCAGATCATGGGCGACCATATGACCAAAGGCATTCAGTTCCTGGTTGCGGTTTTCCAGTTCGGCCATATACTGCGCCATTTGCGCCTCGGCCTGCTTGCGCGCTGTGATATCACGCAGCACCAGCACATGGCCACGCAGGTGACCATACGGGTCGCGCAGTTCAGAAAGCCGGTAATCCAGATAGCACAGGCCGGATTCCTGCCTGAATTGCAGTTCGCCAGACGCAGCAGGCACATCCAGACACAGCTTTTCATCCGTCATCCTGCTGTGAAACAGATCGCAGATCGACTCGCCGATCAGCGAATCCCTGGAGTCGTGCTGCAGCAGGCGCAGTGCCGCCGGGTTGAGGTTCAGAATCCGCTTTTGCGCATCCAGCACGAACACCCCGTCCTCCATACTGGTGATGACTTCGCTGAACGCGGTAGGGATAATATCAAACAGGCGATAGCGGAACATGCTCCACCCCAGGGGGACACAACCCAGCACATAGCCAAACGGCATCAGGTCCAGCTTGGGGAACGGGACCAGCCCGGCAATCGTCAGAAAGCTGCCCATCAGCGGCAGCGCCGCCCCCAGCAGCAGCCAATGAATCTGCCCGCGATAGATGGCCGGGGACCGCACCACCGATACCACCATGACCACCGCCGCCAGCAGCGTAATGACGTAAATCGAGCCAATGCCGATAAAAAAAGCCGGGCCATAGGTGCGATCAAACAGCACCAGCGACCCGATCTGTTCTGTGCCTACCGTCGTCCAGTTGAGGTGATGATAATCGTTGGTCCATACCATCACCGTCCAGGCCGCTGGCAGCAGGTAGACCCGGGCAAAATTCCCCCGCGTCAGCCAGCGCCCGTTCCCGGTATAAGCCAGCACGAAGAACAGCCACAGTACTGGCAGATAGGTAAAGAGAAACTGTGCTTTTGCCCAGATCAGGATCGTAGAGAGGTCTGCTGACAGGAGTTCCAGGGCATAGGCGGTGTTCAGGCCGGCGACCGACAGCATAAACACCAGAAAGAGTCGTACTGGCCGTCCTGGGCTGCGCTGCCGCGCAATGATCGCAAACAGGACGAGCAGCACACTGCTGCTGAGCAGCGGGATCGCATATGGGTTAAACTGCCAGCTCATGACTGCACCTTAATGTAACAAGCGTGTAACGATCCTCTCTATTGTAAGGAGGTTTGCTGATCAAAAGCATCAACATCTCCTGAATTTCAGTAAACACAGTTTCTCATTCTGGCGCAATAGCCACATTTATGCGAGTGTTCGGCTCCTTGCTTCCAGAAAATCCGAATAACCACCGGGAAAGCTGGTCAGGTCGCCATCGCGCAGCTCAATCACGCGGTCTACAGCCCGGTCCAGGAAGTACCGATCATGCGAAATTACCAGGATCGCGCCTTCAAAATCCTCCAGCCCGGTTTCCAGCGCCTCTGTCGAGGGGATATCCAGGTTATTGGTCGGCTCGTCCAGCAGCAGCAGGTTGGGTCGCTCCTGCATCAGCACGGCCAGTTGCAGGCGGCTGCGCTCGCCGCCGCTCAGCGCGCGGATCGGCAGGCGAAGCTGCTCGTACTGAAACCGGAACTTGAGCAGGAAAGCGACGGCCTCGCCTTCTGGCATGGGGCGCACATCGCGGATACGATCCAGCGGCGTGCGATCCAGCCACTGCGCCAGCGTTTCATGCTCCTGCGAATAGTAGCCAATCCGCGTGCTCGGCCCGGTTTTGATCGTCCCTTCCAGCGGTGTCATCCTGCCCAGGATCAGCCGGAACAGGACCGATTTACCCGCGCCGTTAGGGCCGATCAGCCCGACCCGTTCGCCATGTCGCAGAAGAAAGTTCAGGTTCATAAACAGCAGGTCATCGCCAAAGGCCATCGTCAGATCACAGATTTCCAGCGCCTTGGTACTGCCGCGCCAGCCATCGAACTGGGCTTCCATCGGGCGACTTTCCACCAGCTTTTCCACAATTTCGCCGCGTTCCTCCATACGGGCCAGCATTTTGCGGCGGCTGCTGGCCTGCCGGGCATGGCGCTCGTTCAGGTCTGCGCGGGCTTTCTGCTCCCATTCGTGAATAGCCGCTTCGATCTGCTGGATGCGTTTCTGCTGTGCGACATACATCTGCTGCTGCTTCAGGCGGCGCAGCTCGCGCTCTGTGGCATAGGCGCTGTAGTTGCCGGCATACTGCGTCAGTTTGCCATCCTCCAGCTCGGCGATATGTGTCACCACCTCATCCAGCAGGTAACGATCGTGCGAGACGATGACCACCGCGCCGGGGTAGCTGCGAATAAAGGATTCCAGGCGGCTTTTGGCGCTCAGGTCCAGATGATTATCCGGCTCATCCAGCAGCAGCACAGAGGGCATGGCCGCCGCCAGTCGGGTCAGCAGCACCAGTTTTTTCTCGCCGCCGCTCAGCGTATCCGTCTTCAGGTCGTATTCCGCTTCGCCAAAGCCCAGATGCGCCAGAATCTCGCGCACGCGGCTGGCATGGCGCGGCCCGTCCAGGCGCTCATATTCCAGCAGCGCCTGTTCCTGCTGGTCCAGCACGCGGGCCAGCTTTCGCTCGTCCTCATAGATCGCCGGGTCCCCTAGCTGAGACTCGTACTTTGCCAGCCGCGCCTCGACTTCGGCCAGGTCCGGCGGGGGCACAGAGGCCGCCTGCAGCAGCGTTTGCCCGGGCAGCCGTTCGACCAGTTGGGGCAGATAGCCATAAGTCGTGCCGCGCAGCAGCACAATCGACCCGGTATCCGGCACCACTTCGCCGGTGATGGCCTTCAGCAGGCTGGATTTGCCCGCGCCGTTTGGCCCCACCAGCCCGATTCGATCCTTATCGCCAATCGCCCAGCTCAGGTCTTCAAAGATCACCCGCCCGGCGTGGTTGATCGTCACATGGTCGAGATTGATGATGTGCATGACGTGTTTCCCCTTTCTTCAGAATCAAAAACGGCGATAGACACAAATGCCTATCGCCGTCAAAAATTACAAATTACATTACAGACCGGTCAACAGGCGGACTCCTCCCTGGGGCGCCCGTTGTCAGAACCAATCAGCGCAAATGAAGTGATGTTATGTCCGGTCATGTAGATCATGCTCCGCATTGTAGCAGCATTTCGGATTGACTGTCAATCACCCGGCAGCAATCCGCCAGCCGATGGAACTCCTGCGCTCATTCCGGCGTCTATGCAGTACACGGCAAGGCTACGGAGGTTCTCATGAAGCGCATCACTTTTCTTGTTGTCCTGTTTTCCTTTACTGTTTTGTTCAGCGTGCTGCTGCTTGAGCAGACAACCGTCAGCGCGCAGGTGGTCGTCCCGCCGCCGGGGGGAGTCTTCACCGACCCGGACTGGCTCAAGGTGGATTATCACCGGGTCAGGATCGACATTGAAAACCAGATTGCCACCACCGATGTGGAGATGCAGTTCACCAACCAGGGGGAAGCCCTGGCCGAAGGGACGTTTATCTTTCCGCTGCCACAGGGCGCCGCTGTCGATCAACTGACCATGTGGGTGGATGGCGAGCCGATTGAGGCCAAAATCCTGCCTGCGGACGAAGCGCGCGGCATTTATGACCGCATTGTGCGCCAGTACCGCGACCCGGCCCTGCTGGAATATATCGGCAATGATGTCATCCAGGCCAATGTGTTCCCTATCCCGCCGGGCGACAAACGCCGCATCGACATCACCTATTCACACGTGCTGGAAGTGGACAACGGCCTGTTTAACATCACTTACCCGATGAACGCCGCCGGCAGCCGCCCGATAGAAGACCTGAGCATCAGCGTCAATGTCAGCAGCAGCGAGCCGATCAGCAACATCTATTCGCCCAGCCACGATGTCGCCATCAGCCGCGCCGACGATGACAAATCGTTCCGCGCCGGGTTTGAATCGTCCTACTATGTGCCGGATACAGACTTCAGCCTGTTCTATGGCATCGCCAGCGACAGCATCAACCTCAACCTGCTGACCTATCGCGAAAGCGCCGGCGAGGATGGCTTCTTTATGCTGCTGGTGCAGCCGCCGTTCCAGACGACAGAAGACAGCGTCATCCCCAGAGATATTATCGTCGTGCTGGATCAATCCGGCAGCATGGACGGCGAAAAATGGGACCAGGCCCGCAAGGCTGCCGCCTATGTGCTGGAAAACCTGAACTCGCAGGATCGTTTTAACGCTATTCTGTTCAGCAGCGGCTGGCGCATCTATTCCAACCAGATGGAAGCGCCGTCGCAGGCCGGGGGCGCCATCGACTGGATCAACAGCCAGGATGCCGTTGGCGGCACGGACATTAACGGCGCGCTGACCACCGCGCTGGATATGGTCGGCGAACGACCCACGACGATCCTGTTCCTGACGGATGGCCTGGCGACTGAAGGCGAAACCGAAACAGCGCGCATCCTGGAAAACCTGCAGGCCGCCGCGCCCGCCAACGCTCGCGTGTTCACTTTTGGTGTGGGCAACGATGTCGATACCTTCCTGCTGGATGCCATCGTGCGCGACCTGCGCGGCACCGGCACTTATGTCCGGCCCGGCGAGCGCATCGACGAGAAGGTCGCCAGCCTGTACAACAAGATCAGCGCGCCGGTGATGACGGATATTGAACTGGAAATCGACGGCGAGATCGTCACTGAATGGTCTTACCCCTCGACTCTGCCGGACCTGTTCGCTGGCGAGCAGCTTACGCTGGTGGGGCGCTACCGGGGCGATGCCGATGATGTGACGATCCGGCTGAAGGGCGTGGTCGATAACGCCGTGCAGACCTTCACCTATCAGGGCTTTGATTTCCCATCGCGGGCCGGGGGCGAATCCTTCCTGGCGCGGCTGTGGGCCACCCGGCGCATCGGCGACCTGCTGAACACGATCCGGCTGAATGGTGAAAATCCGGAACTGATCGACAGCGTGGTGAACCTGAGCGTGCGCTATGGCATCATCACCCCCTATACCAGCTTCCTGATTGAAGAAGACGACATTCTTTCGCAGCAGGGCCGCGAACAGGCCGCCCGGGCCTTTGCCGAAGAAGCCGAGGCGCTGGCGGATAACTTCACAGGCGCGGCGGCAGTCGATGCGGCCAGCAGCGCAGCGGCGATGGAAGCGGCCCAGGCGCCCATGCGCGCACAGCCCTCGGCACCGCCGCCGCCGCCGGCACCATCGGGCGGAGTCTTCGCTGATGGAGAAGGCCAGGACGAGGATGCCCAGCCCTGGCAAAGCACCAATCCCATCCAGACGGTGCGTGGCAAGACCTTCATCCTGCAGAATGACGTGTGGACGGATACCACCTTCGAGCCGGACACGATGGAAACCGTCAGGATCGAGTTCCTCAGCGATGCCTACTTTGATCTGCTGAGCGAAAAGCCGGAACTGGGCGCGTATCTGGCCCTGGGCGAGCGCGTGATCGTGGTGGTGGATGGCACCGCCTATGAGATCGTGAGCGAATAAGCACCGGCCTGTTCGGATGTTTGTGGCGGCGTGCTGCATGGGCCTGCCGGGCCTGTGGAACACGCCGCTGCTGCTTTTCCCATGACTGCCTGGGGCCGGTCCAGGGCGGATCGGATGAAAACCACTGGTACAGCGCCTGCTTTTGTGACACACTTAAAAGGTTTCTTTTCAGGTTTGTGTAGCTACAGAAAAAGCGGCGGGGCAGCAGTTGGCGACATCAAAACGACGAATTCTGGTGACAGGCGGCGGAACCTTCGTGGGCGATTACATCGCGGCGGCGCTGCTGGCGGAGGGGGCAGAAGTCTCGCTGCTGGTGCGCCCCGGCCTGGAAGACCGGGTGGCGATGTGGGCACAGCGCATCCGCTGGTTCACGGCCGATGTCTGGAACCCGGCCAGCCTGCGCGGGCGGGCACGCGGCCAGCACACCGTCATTCACACCGTAGGCAGCATGATTGCCGACCCGGCGCAGGGGCTGAATCATAACTGGCTGAATTTTGTTTCTGCGCGCAACGTGGCCAATATGTGCGTCAGCGATGGCTGCTCGCACATGGTACTGCTCAGCGGCACGCGCGCGCCCTGGGTGCCCGGCCCGTACATCCACGCCAAGCGCGAAGCGGAATCCTACATGGAACGGGTCGGGCTAAAGCCGACGATCATCCGGGCGCCGGTGGTGTATGTGCGCGGCCAGCAGCGCCACCCGTTTTACTGGCTGATGACCTTCCTCGGCAGCGTCCCGCCGGCATCATGGCTGGCGTTCGGGCGCATCGCGCCGCTGCCGGTGGATATTCTGGCGCGGGGGGTGGCGCGTATCGCGCTGGAACCCCAGCCCGGCAAGGTGATCTACTACCGCCGCGACATCCGCCGCCGCGTGACCCCTGCCGAAGCAATCGCGACTTATGGCGGCGAGGACGACGGCGAGGACACCGAACCCAGCCCGCTGGACCTGCTGGATGATGAATCACCGTTCGGCTGGACACCGCCGGGCGATACCCGCTGATGATAGATTACATTTCGTGCATGGCGCGCAGCGAAGTTTCGATCACTTCCTCGCCCGTCTCGCCGTTGCGGTACTGGCGGATAGGCCGCAGCACAAGCTGGTTGCCCGCCGCCCCCGCCTGCCGCGCCACATCGCGCAGTTCGACCACGCCCTCATAAACCTCCTGCGCTTCGCGATACCCCAGCCGGTAGCTGAGAAACTGCGGGTGCGTATCGAAGAACGACAGCGCGGTGCTGGCCGCATCCGCCACCGCGTGCGGGTCCTCAGAAAGCTGCTGCAGCGCCTGTACCGGCAGTTTCATGTTGCGGGCCATCACATCCAGAATAACGGGCATGTGGAAGAAGCGGCCCAGCCCTGCCGGATGCGCCACCGGCTGCTCAACCTCGCCCTGCGGCGTGCGCAGCAGAAGCTGAAAATCAAAGCGTTCATCCTGGATTTTGTTCCAGCCCTGTTTTTCCTCTTCCGGGATCAGCGCGGCCACCTGCGCCATAATCTCGTTGGCGGCGTCTTCCAGCGCGGCCTTGCGCGATTTGCCCGCGACCGTGCCAGACACAGGCGGCATCAACTGGCCCACGTTCATGATGACACGCGGCCGCTTAAACGACATCGCCGCCTGCAGCGCGCCGCGCATGCCGCCGAATCCCATCGGCAGCACCGGGGCGTTGGTATGGTAACTGAGCCAGGCCACGCCGGTACGCGCCTGTTTCATGCTGGTCGACCAGATGCCGCCTTCCGGGAAGATGCCCACTGCGCCGTTCTGCCGCAGCACATCCATTGCCGGTTTCATTTCCTGGCGGCTGGTGCTGCCCCGGTTCACCGGGATCACCTGCCACAGATCCACCAGCCGCTGAAAACTGGGGTTGATCGGAATATCACCTGTTGCGATAAATTCCACCGGCCAGGGTACATACACCGCCATCATGGCGATCTCGATAATGGCGACATGATTGCCCACCAGAATCACCGGCCCCTGCTTCGGCAGATTTTCCAGGCCGTGCACCTCTGGCCGCATGAACAGCCGCAGCAGCACCCGGCCCAGCAGCCGCAGGGCAGCGCGAACCAGCACCCGGCGCGGGTAACGAACAGCGTATTGTTCCGTCATGACCTGCTAGCTTTCTGGTGTCAGGCTGATATCGACGCCGTAGGCGATTCGGTCGCTGGCGGCTTGCGGGCGAACATCGACATCAACATACATCCCGCCCGCAACCGCGATGTCATCCGGGTTCGGCCCCAGTTGAAACACCTCGACCTTCACCCGCGCCTGATGATAGGGGCCAGCGGTCATCAGAAAATCCTGGACTGCGGCGGCGTTTGTCAGGGCAAAGCTGGCTTCCTGGGGGGTGGCCGGTTCGCCATTGAGGACCGAAACCCGCATCACCACCTCTACCGCCTCGGTCTGTTCCGCCAGCGGCGCAAACCCCACCACCAGATGCGCTGGCTGCTGCGCCGCCACTTCGCGCGGCATCACCAGCACCAGGCGCCGGATCACCGGGACAGGCGTGCTGAAGGCCGGGACTTCCGGCGTTTCTTCGGGCATATCCGCCGCGTCTGCCATGTCCTCCAGGGCGTCTTCGTCGTATGTTTCGTCATCGAAGTAATCGCCCAGTTCTTCGGCCACCGCACGGCCCTGGTCCGTCAGGCGATAAATCTGGTCGCCATCCATGACGACATAGCCTTTCGTCACCAGGCTGCGGATCGCTTTGCCAAACCCACGTTCGGATAACCCCACCTCCTCGCAGATTTCGTCAATACCGGCCACACCCATATCCAGCTTGCTCAGGTAGCGGAGGACTTCGACTGCGTTAGGCGGCAGTGCTCTTAGATGACTGGGTAAATCCATATGGTCTGCACCGTTTGAATAATGAAACTGACTGATGCTTAACAGTATAGTCACATTGGCAGGGCGTCACAACCAGCGCGCCTTTATGCTCAACTGGCATCCGGGCTGCACCTTGCTGTATACTGCCAGAAAGTGCCCGCAGCAGAAGACAGCTTTCAGCATCCATGATCTACGAAATTCACCTGTACGTCCCCAAAACAGGCACCCTGACCCCGGCTATGCTGGAATGGCTGTTTGAAAATGGCCAGAGCGACGATCAGCCGGAAGCCTTCTGGCCGGTGCGCAAAATCAAGCCCCATGCGCTGGCGCGGCGGCTGCTGCGGCTGGATCGCTCGCTGATCCCGCGCCGGGGGCCGGGCAGCGATGTCGAACTGCATTACCCCAATGCCGAACTGGGCATCGTGCTGTACATTCATGATCGCGGCGTGATTATGTTTTTCCCCTACATGGCTTACAGCGTCTATTCGCGGGTGGTGCTGGGCATCTGTTACACCTACAAGCGCTATCTTTACGAGATCGGCGGCTTCTGGAGCTTTGATCCGCAGTTGGATATACTCTCCTATGGCGATGACTATGGCGCGCTGGAACGCACCGCCGTGCTGATGGATCGCATCATGCCGCGCCTGCTGTCATCCTGAACACGGCCAGGCTGTGTTGACATTTCAGATTCAACACAAATTCGCTTCGGCCCTCATCCCCCGGCTCAGCCCGGCACACTATGCGTTATTGGCTTGCCACTGACATTTTTACTGTCCGTTGAATCGGGGTAAGGTCAGGATTTAGGGTGAGGGCCAAAAGGGCATTTTGCCCAAATGTCAACAGAATCTCGCTTCCAAACCCCTGCGTGGGTTGAATTGCTGAATGGAGGACCCGCCCTGTGGATGTGATCCCGGACGAACA
>CAZQIY010000035.1:38434-57060 GCA_964593565.1 uncultured Anaerolineaceae bacterium | reverse complement strand
TGAACAGCGGGACGCGGGGCAGCTACTACCTGGATGCGTTCGAGTCGCGGCGGCACACCTACATCGGTCTGGCGCCAATCGAACCAATGGCCATGCAAATGCATGCTCCGATCATCGTAGCTACCGAAATACCGGCCGATAACCCAACGCTGAGTCATACGCCGACAGATGCACCAACAGAGACACCGGTGACTATGCCGACTGAGACAGCAACGGCTACGCTGATACCGACGGATATGCCGACCGATGTGCCAACGGCCACCTGGATACCGACAGAGATTCCAACAGAGGTGCCCACGTCGACCCCAATCCCGACGGATCCGCCGACGGCTGTCCCAGTCCCAACAGATATCCCGATCCCGACGGATGTACCAACGTCCGCCCCGATACCGACAGATATCCCAACGGAGGCGCCACCGGCGCCTCCGGATGAGGTGCCTGACGAATAAGCTGATGCGCTGGCAAGCTCCATCCTGCGCGGGTGGAGCTTGCCATTTTCAGTGGTATCTGTATGGGCGAATCAGCGGTATCGACGAGGTGGTGATTACTATCAGCGGCTGATAGGCCTGCTGTATCCTCGACACTTTGTAAGTTCGGTATAAGAAGAAGCACCCAAACGGGTGCTTCTTTTGTTCAGTGTGCTTCTCTGCTGTGACAGCTTACACATCCAGGTTTCGGACGTTCTTGGCGTGCGTCTGGATGAAACGCTTGCGCGGTGGGACACTGCTGCCCATCAGCATGTCGAAAATGCGATCCGCTTCTGCCGCGTCTTCGATGGTTACCTGCAGCAGGGTGCGCTGTGCCGGGTCCATGGTAGTTTCCCACAACTGATCCGGGTTCATCTCGCCAAGGCCTTTATAACGATTCACCCGCACCTTATCCGGGTTGTCGTATTTGCTCAGTGCCCGGTTCAGAAGCTCACCTTCGTTGAGGCCGGCGGAGGGATAGACATACTCGACGTTCTTCCCAGACTGCAGCCGGTAGATCGGCGGCTGTGCGATGAACAGATGGCCTTCCTGGATGAGGGTCTGCATGTGACGGAAGAAGAAAGTCAGCAGCAGCGTGCGGATGTGGCTGCCGTCCACGTCCGCATCGGTCATGATGATGACACGCCCGTAACGCAGTTTGTCGACCCGAAAATCCTCACTGATGCCTGTGCCCAGCGCCGAAATCATAGCTTTGATCTCGTTGTTATCGAGCACCTTGTCCAGGCGGGCACGTTCTGTATTCAGAATCTTACCCCGCAGCGGCAGAATCGCCTGGAAATGGCGATCGCGGCCCTGCTTGGCGCTGCCACCCGCACTGTCACCCTCAACGATATAGATTTCGGCATCCGGGCCATGGGTAGAGCAGTCCGCCAGTTTGCCAGGAAGCGTGCTGCTTTCCAGCAGGCTGGGGCCGCTGCGCACCAGATCGCGGGCCTTGCGGGCCGCCTCGCTCGCGCGTTTGCTTGTCAGACATTTTTCTACAATGCGCCGGGCTTCACGCGGGTTGACTTCCAGAAACTCTGCAAATGCTTCTGATACCACCTGCGATACCGCCCCCTGCACTTCCGGATTGAGCAGCTTGACTTTGGTCTGGCTTTCAAACTGGGGCGCGGGATGCTTAATGCTCACAATGGCGGTAATGCCTTCAAGGGTATGATCGCCAGAGAAATTGCCATCCTTTTCCTTAAGCAGGTTCTCCTTACGGGCATAACGGTTGATGACGCTGGTGATGGCCGAGCGCAGCCCGGTCAGGTGAGCGCCACCATCCGGCGTAAGGATGGTATTGGCAAAGGCAAGCTCTGTTTTCGTCGACGTATCGGTATACTGGAAGGCAAGCTCCACCCCGATAACAAACGGGTCCTTGTCTTCCACTGCAAATTCAATATCACGCTCTGCATAGATCGGATCGTGCAGCGGCTTGCGGTTATGATTCAGATAACGTACGAACGATCGGAGGCCGCCCTCAAAGTAAAACGTCAGTTCCCGGGCAACCGGTTTGACCCGCTCGTCACGCAGGGTAATCGTCACCTGGCGGGTGACAAAGGCCATCTCGCGGAACCGCTGAGCCAGAATGTTGAAGTTAAATTCGTTCTTCTCCATGATGGTGAAGTCTGGCCGGAACGTCTGAACCGTGCCAGTGCCTTCGCCCGGTTCCAGCGGACGAACCTTGTGGACTTCTGAAGTGGGGATGCCCGCTTCGTAGGTCTGTTCCCACAGATAGCCGTCGCGGTACACCTGAGAGCGAAAGTAGGAGGAGAGGGCGTTAACTGCTGAGACGCCGACACCATGCAGGCCGCCGCTGACCTTGTAGGCCTGCCCATCAAACTTTGCACCTGCGCCCACCTGGGTCATGACCAGTTGCAGGGTGGAAATCCCCTCTTTTTTATGAATGCCTACCGGGATGCCGACGCCGTTATCGGCAACAGAGACCATATAATCGTCATGCAGAGTTACAATGATGTGGTCGCAGCGGCCAGCGAGCGCTTCATCAATGCCATTGTCCACGACTTCGTAGATCAGATGATGCAGCGCGCGAAGATCAGTTCCACCGACGTACATGCCCGGGCGCAACCGGATATGTTCCATAGGGTTAAGACGCTGAATATTATCTTCGGTGTAAGCCGGGCTGTTGGTTCGATCCACCATAAACGCTCCTTATGTTACCAGGCCACACACAACCCAACCCATACTGATGGATGGGGAAACAAACATCCAAACTTTGAACGGGTCTGTGCGGGAAAATCCTTTGCAGGACTCTTTATACAAGGTTAATTATACCTGATTTTGCGCATTTATACAATACGGTTTAGAACATACTTGCTATACGTTTACTGTGCAATTTGCCGTTTATGGTTGACACCTTGCGGCAGGCAATTTACAATGCCAGCAACAGCCCCCGTAGCTCAGAGGATAGAGCAGTTGCCTTCTAAGCAAAGGGTCGGGAGTTCGAATCTCTCCGGGGGCGAACATGAAAAATGCCCGCCTGAAAGCGGGCACTCTTTTTTTACCGGTAATGCTCCTATAGCATGATGGAATCATACAGCGACTGGGTCTCTGGCGAAGGTTCCAGACCACTTTTTTCCATTTCGCCTGCCAGCTTTTGATAATGCGCGGCGGCTTCGCTGCGGCGGCCAAGCTGCGCGTACAACTGCATCACTTCGCGATGGATATCTTCGCGAGTATTATCTTCGCTGAGGGCCTTCTGGAACAGCGCCAGGGCGTGTTCCGGTCGCTCTTCAGATAAACGCACATGCGCCATTTCGGTCAGCGCTTCTAAATAGCCTGCCTGGAAATCATGGCGCCGCGAGATGATCCAGGCATCGCTGTGGCCCTGCAGAAAGGGACCGCGATACAACTCTACCGCTTTGGCCCAGGCTTCGACCCGGTTCGGATTTTCTTCGTTGCGGCCTGCCATCAGCGTACTGACAAAATCCATCACATCATACCTGATGGCCAGGTCCGGGTTCACACGATAATAACCGTCATCGTGGACCAGCACATCCATATCAAGCGCCTTATGCAGGCGTCGCTTGGTGACATGGAACACATTAACGGCCTGATCAGTCACCAGTTCCGGCCAGAATGCCTGACAGATTTCTGAACGGGTGATGCTGGGGCGATCCAGCGCGAAGAAAAACAGCAGGCGCGGCAGGTGGCCTTCCCACGTGTCGATGGGCTGCCCATTCAACAGAATGTAGCCGGGACCAAGGGCAAAGACCTGCAGTTCGTTATCGCCGCTGGTCGAAATCTCATAAAAATTCTCATGAATCAGCTTATCATCCTGCAGGAGTACCGCGCGCTTCTGTGCGATGAGGGATACCCAGGGCAGGCGGGGCAGGGTGCGGCTGTTGATGACGAGCTTGCAGTGCGCAGGGAGCTGGTCGATGAGTTGTTCAACAAACATCTGCACATCATCTGCGCTGTCACTGCGATCATACTCATCGAGGATGAGCATAAATGGTTCGTCGCTCATTTCGGCAAGGTCATGGACAAAAGTATTAAGCAATTGATCGAAATCCTGCGTGTCGTTTGGCGGTAAAATGTTAATGTGCCGACCAAATGTAGGATGCTGATTTGCCAGGTCGTGGGTAATGCCGGACAAAAATGAATTGAGGTTAAGATCATCCGGGCCGAGAGCATAATAAAAGGTGTTCAGTTCTGGCGAATTGATCAGCCTGGCGACCAGGACGGAGCGGTAACGACTGCGTGGATGCAAGAGGATGACTCTGGCGTTTTCAGCCTGATAAAGAAAGTTCTGATAAGATTGCTCGATCAGGTCATGTAATTTCACAGGTTCCATATGTCCTATCACCCAACAAATGCGGTTAATTCATATAATTTTAGCACATCTATAAGACATTTGCTAATTTAATGTTAGCTGCAACTTACAATGTTTCATGTCGTCTGTTTAACCAGAGGTTATTACACATGAATAAACCAGGCCGTCCATTGGGGTTATCGCTGGCTATAATCATCAGCTTTATGCTGTTTACCGTGCTGCCGCTGATGCAGGTAGCGTTCGTGCTGTATCTTCAGCAGCAGTTCAGCGCCATAGAATTTCTCGAAACCGGGGGGGCTATCGGCGGCGGCCTGGAAGTGGCGGACGCGTATCTGATTCTCCCAGCAATAAACGGCCTGATCTTTGCTGTGGTCGCAGTGCTGGCATGGCAGGGCAAACACAAAAATATCCGGCTGATTTTTCTGATCACGGTACTGGCGATTACGCTGATCACGGTGGGCATGACCATGATTGCGCTGCGCACCCCGGCCAGCCTGGAACAGGGGTTTGATTCAGCCTCCAATCTTACGGATACGCTGTTAAGCGCACGGGCTGTTTTCAGCATTCTGGTGGCGCTGTACGTCATCTGGTACGTGAATCGTGGGCCAGCCAGGGCCTTTTACAGAGGATATTATCTGCCCTCGCCGGAAGACTCACCAGAGCATGCACAACAGCCTGATCACCAGTTGATCGAGAAACGCGACCTGTCCTGATCCAATCAGGTAGCGGCTTCTCTGGCGCGTTCTTCCATCTCCATGCGCACCAGTTCGTAACGCAGTGTTTTCATTACTTCAGATTTTGGCAGCGCATCGACAAAAGCATAGCGTGTCGGTATCTCATACGGGGCGAGATACTGCGTACAGTGATCGATCAGCTCCTGTGGGGCAGCGGTTTCGCCTTCGTTCAGGACAATCCAGGCCTTGAGTGCCTCCTGTCCGGGCTTATCCGGGTGAGGAATGGCCGCGACCCCCACCTCGTTTACAGTGGGATGTTCCTTCAGAATTTTTTCGATGTTGGCAGGATAGACGTTGTAGCCCCCGATCAGCGCCATGTCTTTTTTGCGGTCAATGATGTAGAAGTAGCCATCCTCGTCCATGCGGGCAATATCGCCGGTATACAGCCAGATTTTGCCGTTTCTCTCGCGCAGCGTAGAGGCTGTTTCTTCTGGCATATTGTGATACCCCAGCATGATCTGCGGGCCGGCCATTAACAGTTCCCCTTCCTGACCCACAGGTACATCCTGTTCATCATCCTCTATGCTGACAATACGCATGTCCATATCTGGCATGGGCAGGCCAATAGCCCCGGTGCGGTTTTCCCCATAACGCGGATTCACGTGGGTTGCTGTAGGGGCCTCGCTCATGCCAAAGCCTTCCAGCAGCTTACCACCGCTCAGGCGTTCAAACTCGCGTTTGACGGCGGGCGGCAGCGGCGCAGACCCACTAACGCAGACACGGATGGATTCCAGGCTGACTTCACCGGAAAGGATTTTGGCATTGTGGCTGAGCGCGTTAAAAAGCGCCGGCACCCCATGAAAGATAGTGGGGTGAAACGTGTCGATCACATCCACCACTTCGTCAATATCGCGCGCGTTGATGACCAGCACCACCGTGCCGCCAAGATAGACCGCTTTGCTGAGGATGGCGACCATACCAAAGACATGAAACATCGGCAGCGCGCCCATAAACAGCTCGTTGTCCCTGGCCTGCAGGACAGCCGCCATCTGCAGCGTATTGGCCACCAGGGCATAATGGGTTGACATGGCTGCTTTGGGGACCCCTGTCGTGCCGCCTGTGTACTGGAAAATGCACATATCATCCGGGCTGACCTGGACATCCGGTTTCTGCCCGGCATGTTTTGCCAGCACTGCCTGAAACCACACATCGCCAGTGGCAAGGGTTTCGATCCGGTGGCCTTCCTTCTTCTCCCGGGCAAGGGTGAACAGGGTTTTGGCCAGCGGTGGGAAATATTCCTTAATGTTGGTGACAATCACCTGCTGGAGCTGTGTTCCGGATTGCAATTGTTTGATGGTGTTATAGAACAGGCTCAGACAGATGGCAATCCTGGCATCGCTGTCGTTGATCTGGTGCTGCATTTTGGCAGCGGGGAAGGTAGGGTTAACGGCGCTGACGACGCCTCCCGCTTTCAGGACACCGTAAAAGCTGATTGCAAAGGCGACACAGTTGGGCATGATAAGGGCGACACGATCCCCTTTCTGAAGCCCCATCTCTACCAGACCTGCCGCCAGTGCATCAGACAGGCGATCCAGCTCCGCATAGGTCAGTTCGCTTTTGACTCGTCCAAAGATGGGCAGATTCACACTGGTAATGAGGGCTGTACGGTTGGGCTTGCTATGGACGGTGTCCGTCAGGAAGGCATGTAACGGAATTGCAGGATAGGGTTCCAGCGTTTTTGGAACGGCGGGATCGTAAAACTTTGTCCAGGGACGTTCTGCATAAGTGGCCATCTATCTCAAAAACTCCGTAATAATTTCTATAACAATTTGTAGTCTGATTATACGGAGGACAGGGGCCACCTGTCAAACATTCCATGCGCGCCAGGTGTCTGGCAGGCGCGCGATTTTTCCCTCGTGGGTGATGCAGACATGCTTGCTGAAGCCGGTGACGTGCACGTCTGAGGTATCCGCATCGACAATCTCATAGGCAAAGATCATCGAGCGGCTTTTCATCTCTTCAATCCAGCAGCGTACGGTAAGGCGCTGGCCATAGCGGGCAGGCTTCAGGTATCGCGCGTGAACTTCGGTCACGGTCAGATAATGCCCGGTGCGCTCGAAGCTGGCATAGTCGCTGCCGCGCTGGCGGGCATAACTGGTGCGGCCTTCTTCGAAGTAGACGATGTAACTGCCATGATGCACGATGCCCATCGCGTCGGTTTCGGCATAGCGCACGTAAAAGGTCGTTTCCGCTACGAAGCGATCTTCAGGGACCAACACTACCTCCTAGTGAGCTTTTTGCAGGATGGCCGCGCCTTTTTCGTTGGCAAATGTGCGGACCACCGTCAGCGAATATTCTTCCAGCCATCGGTTTACCATCTGATATTCGTCGTCGCGCATGAAATCATCCACCAGCACATAAGCGCCCGGGCTTAGCCTGTCAAACAGCAGAGGCAGGGCAGGGTAGCGGGCCAGTTCTGCGGTGCCGGAAGGCGGCCCATCCACAATCAGCAGGTCGATGGGGCCGGGCAGGTGGCTGAGCGCAGCCAGATCGTACCACAGGCGGGATGTGCCCCGCACATCGACAGGCTTTAACGGCGCGTGATGCACGGTGGCAACCTCGCTAAGCTGGTGCGATTTCAGGTTGGCGGCGGTGGTGTGGGTGAATGTTTCCTCATGTTCCAGCGAGATAATCTGCCCGGCGCCAAGGTCGCGCAGGGTATAGGCCGCAACGATTGTCGAAACGCCGCTACCGATTTCCAGCACGACGCGGGGCTGATGTTCGCGGATCAGCGAGACGGCAATGTTCACAAAATCCGGTGAGGCGGCCCACAGGCGCATCGGGGGCAGGGGGTGCGATATCCTGAGCGTGGAATAGAGCGAAAACAGGGCTTCGGTCTGCCAGTAATGCTGAACCTGCTCGACCTGCAATGTATGGTAGATACGCAGCAGGGTCGTCAGCAGCAGCCAGCCAAGCGCCACCAGCGACAGAGCTACACCGATCATCCCCAACATCCAGACGACAAATATAGTGAACACGCCCCAGATAAGCCATTTCAGCAGCGTTTCCCGCTGGAATGCAAAGAACTTCGGGTCCTGAGTTTCGATATGAACGGGTTTGGGGATGGACATGGCGTTACTCAGGTTTGTGACGCCGGGCCAGTTCGGCGCGCACATCATCCAGGGAAATCTCAAGCTGCGCCATCAGGACCAGGGTGTGGTAGAAAAGATCGGAAAGCTCGCCAATCTGTTCTTCCCGCCCCTGGCCAAAAGCCGCCACAATTACCTCGGTTGCCTCTTCACCGACTTTCTGGGCAATTTTGTTAAGGCCAAGCTCGAACAATTCAGACGTGTAGCTGTTTTCCTTCGGGTGATGTTTGCGGTCCTGAATAATCGTTTCAAGCTCAGTCAGCATATCAGCCATGAGAGTCCTCGGTGGTGGTGTTAAAATCTGCCAGGGTGCGGAAGAAGCAGGAGACTTCCCCGGTGTGGCAGGCTGGGCCGGCGGGTTCTACCCGGATCAGCAGGGTATCGGCATCGCAATCCACAAAAATTCCCCGGACTTTCTGGATATTACCGGAGGTTGCGCCCTTGTGCCACAGCGCATTGCGACTGCGGCTCCAGAAGATGGTTTCGCCTGTTTCCAGCGTCTGCCGGAGCGATTCCGCGTTCATATAAGCCATCATCAGCACCTGATGGGTGCGGCTGTCCTGCACGATGGCAGGGACCAGCCCGCGCGCATCCCAGTTGATCTCTGCCGGATTAATCTCTGCCAATCTGGTCATATTCCCACCCATGAATCCTTACAGGCACGTCGCACTCATGCAGATACGCTTTCAGGTCGCTGATACGCATCTCGTTGTAATGAAATACCGAAGCCGCCAGCACCGCATCAGCCCGGCCATCGGTGACGGCCTGGCGAAAATGTTCCATCGTGCCGGCCCCACCAGAAGCAATCACCGGGATGGAGACCGCATCGGCCACGGCCTGTGTCAGCTCGATGTTATAACCATCTTTGGTGCCATCACGATCCATGCTGGTCAGCAGAATTTCGCCCGCGCCGCGCTGCTCGACTTCCTTCGCCCAATCGACAGCATCCCTGCCGGTGGGCAGGCGCCCGCCGTTGATGAACACTTCCCAGCGGCCATCGACCCATTTCGGATCGACTGCGACGACGATGCACTGGCTGCCAAAGGCCCATGCGCCTTGGTTAATCAGGTCCGGGTTTTTGATAGCGGCGCTGTTGATCGAGACTTTATCTGCCCCGGCCAGCAGGGTCGCCCGGATATCATCCAGCGTACGAATGCCGCCGCCCACGCAGAAGGGGATAAAGACGCTGTCGGCCACATGGCGCACCATATCCAGTGTGGTGTTCCGGTTTTCGTGCGAAGCGGTAATATCCAGAAAGACCAGTTCATCCGCGCCTTCCCGGTCATAGATGGTGGCCTGTTCCACCGGGTCGCCTGCATCGCGCAGGTTGAGAAAGTTGATGCCCTTGACCACACGGCCATCGAGGACATCAAGACAGGGAATAATTCGTTTCGTCAGCATTTGCCCCTCCGGCTGCTCTGATCGCTTCTGGAAGTGTGATCCTGCCTGCATAAAGCGCCATGCCAATGACGACCCCGGCCACCGCACCTGTGTTTCTAAGCTGGGTGATTTCGGCAGCGCTGCTGACACCGCCGGATGCAATCACCTGCAAACCAGTAGCGCGACCCAGTGCCGCAGTCGCCTCGATATTGACCCCGCTGAGATGCCCATCGCGGCTGACATCGGTAAACAGGGCGTGTCGAACACCAAGCGCCGCCATCGACTGGCCCAGTTCTGTGGGGGTGATTTCGGAGGTCTGCTGCCAGCCATGAGTCGTAACTTTGCCATCGCGTGCATCCAGCGCCACGCAGATGCTGTCTGACCCCCAGCGGATCACGGCTTCGCGCACAATCTCCGGATGTTTTAGGGTGATAGCACCCCCCAGAACCACCCGCGCCGCGCCCTGTTCAAAGGCCTGCTCTATATCGGCCATCGTGCGCAGGCCGCCGCCAAACTGAACCGGTGTGCCAAGCTGCGCCGCTTGTTCCAGAATGCTGCTGTTATCGTTCGCCTGTGCAAACGCGCCATCGAGATTGACCATATGGAGCCACTGCGCCCCCAGGTCAATCCACTGCTGCGCGGTTTGCAGCGGGTCATCGCTGAACACGGTCTGCCGGTCCGGATCGCCTTCTTTCAGGCGAACGACTTTGCCACCGCGCAGGTCAATCGCAGGATAGATGATCATGATCTACAACTCCAGAAAGTTGATGAGCAGCTGCAGGCCGGCCCGCTGGCTCTTTTCCGGGTGAAACTGAACCCCGTAAATATGGTCGCGCTGGACCGCAGCGGTAAAGGGGAAGCCATAATCCACTGTGGCGATAATATCCTCTGTGCTGGCCGGGGCGCAGTAATAGCTGTGGACGAAATAAACGGAACTGTCCGCGTCGATCTGGTTGAGCAGGGGCGATGGGCGGCACTGCTGCAACTGGTTCCAGCCCATGTGCGGCACTTTCAGATCCTGCCTGGCGGGGAAGCGGGTGACATGGCCCGGCAGCAGCCCCAGGCCGGGGTGATCGCCCATTTCATCGCTGCGCTCGAACAGGAACTGCATGCCCAGGCAGATACCCAGGTAGGGGGTGCCGGTATAAACTGCCTCCTTGATGGCCTGCGCCAGGCCCTGCTGCTCAAGCTGCTGCATGCCGGCCCCAAAGGCGCCTACACCCGGCAGCAGAATTTTGCTCGCATGGCGCAGTTCGTGTGGTGCGCGTACGATGCGCATATCTGCTACCCCAAGATAGTTTAAGGCATGAACGACGCTGCGCAGGTTACTGGCGCCATAATCAATGACCGCGAGCATGGACCCCCATCCTTTCTGCTGGTGTAAACGAAAAACCCCGCTCGGTGCGGGGTCTGAAGCGCCATATCATGCAGAACGTGACGGTTACACCAACACCGAAAATACGCTGTGTGTGTTGGAATGCTGATGATGAGTCAACGTTCTGAACTCCTGATGTAAAACCGCAGGCAGTATAACCATCGCCTGCGGACTTGTCAACGGCAGGCCGCTGGAATGTGGGCTTGTGTGCATGTGCCTGTGAAGTGCTACAATGGGACCTTATGAGACCGATTATCGCACTGCTTACAGATTTTGGGTTACAGGACCCTTATGTAGGTGTCATGAAGGCGGTGATGCGGCGCATTTGTCCGGATGCTGACTTTATCGACATCAGCCACGCTATCCAGCCGCAGAACGTGCGCGAAGCCGGGCTGGCGCTGCTGACTGCGCACCGGTATTTTGCGGCAGGGACGATTTTTCTGGTAGTGGTTGATCCGGGAGTCGGCAGTGCCCGGCGCCCGACAGCGGTACAGACCGATACTTACTGCTTTGTCGCGCCGGATAATGGGGTGCTCAGTTACGCGCTCGATGGCGCCACTGTTCAGGCTGTCGTTGAACTGAGCAATCCGGATTATCATTTACAACCTGTCAGCCAGACGTTTCACGGCCGGGATATCTTTGCGCCAGCAGCGGCCCATCTGGCGACAGGCGTGTCCATCGCGATGCTTGGAGCGGCGCTGGACAGTTTCCAGCGTTTTCCTGCTCCTGCGCTGATGATTGAAAAGGACAGGCTGGTGGGGGAGGTGATTCACATTGATCATTTTGGCAATGTGGTTACCAGCATCGGTGAATTTGTGTGGACTGCACCGGGCAGGCTCCGGCTGGTGCCACGTTTCAGCAGCGCCAGCGAGAAGGATGGCCTGCGGCCCGAAGAGATGAAGATCAGCCTGGGCAGTCATCTGGTGCGTGGGGTGCAGCCAACCTACAGCGAAGCCCCACGCGGCGAGATGCTGGCGCTGATAGGCAGCAGCGGTTTTCTGGAAATTGCGGTGAACCAGGGAGATTGTGCCGCGCGGACGGGGGCTTCAATCGGTGATCGAGTTGAGGTGAGCATATACGATGCAGCAGTTTATCATTGAAGGAGGGCATCCCCTCCGAGGCGAGATTCGTGCCAGCGGGAACAAAAATGCGGCTTTGAAGATGCTGCCGGCCTGCCTGCTGACTGAGGAGCCGGTGGTGCTGTCGAACATGCCGGATATTGGCGATGTGCGGGTGACGATTGAACTGCTGCGCGGCCTGGGGGCACAGGTGGACTGGCTGCAGCCAGGCACCGTGCGTGTCCATGCCCAGCAGATTCGCCATTCTGCCCTCGATGCCCGGCTGGCAACGAAAATCCGCGCCAGCGTGGTCTTTGCCGGGCCGCTGCTGGGGCGCACTGGCATGGTGGAACTGCCGCTGCCCGGCGGGGACTCGATTGGAGAGCGGCGGCTGGATACACATGTCACCGCGTTTCGCAAACTGGGGGCGCAGGTGGAGTTTGATGGGCGCGCGCTGTCCATTCAGTCGGATGGGCTGGTGGGCAGCAATATCCTGCTGAACGAGGCCAGCGTGACCGCCACAGAAAACGCGATCATGGCGGCGGTACTGGCAGAAGGCACGACGGTGATCCGCAATGCAGCCAGCGAACCGCACGTCCAGAACCTGTGCCAGATGTTAAACACGCTGGGGGCACAGATCGAGGGCATTGGCTCCAATCAACTGACCATTAGCGGGGTGGCGCGGCTGCACGGTGGCGAAGTGCGAGTCGGCGCAGATTTTATGGAGGTTGGCAGTTTTATTGGCGCAACGGTGGTGACCGGCGGCGAACTGCTTATCCGCGAGGCTGACCCGGAATATCTGGATATGGTGCGGCTGGTTTTCGAGCGGCTGGGGGTGATCTGGGAAGTGCGCGGCAGCGATATCTTTGTGCCTGCCTGCCAGCCGCTGATGATCGAGCCTGATCTGGGCGGACGTATCCCCGTGATCAAGGCGCAGCCCTGGCCCGGGTTCCCCCCGGACCTGATGAGTATTGCGCTGGTGATCGCTACCCGAAGCGCAGGCACTGTGATGTTCCACGACTGGATGTACGAAAGCCGCTTCTTTTTTACCGATAACCTGGTGCGCATGGGTGCGCGCATCACTCTGCTGGACCCGCATCGTGTGCTGGTTCAGGGGCCGACGGTGTTTAAGGGTGGCGTGCATATTTCCAGCCCGGATATTCGCGCCGGGATGGCCATGCTGCTGGCGGCACTGGCGGCCAAAGGCGAAACCCGCATCGCCAATATTCAGCAGATTGACCGGGGCTATGAAAACGTGGATGCGCGCCTGACTGCTTTAGGGGCGCACATCCAGCGGGTGGCAGTCTCTCCGGCAGCATCACCGGATGATCTGGAAATGGCGAAGCTGATGCCCTGAGCGGCTGTCAGGTGCCGTTGCTCTGGCCATTGATGCCGTTGCTGACCGGCGCTTTTGCTGGTGCCGCAGTTGCAGAGCCGGTGTCATATTCCAGCAGCAGAGACTGATAATTTTCGCGATAGAGGCGCGCGCGTTCGCGTTCTAACTGCCAGATACGTTCCAGCGCATCCTGAATCGGTGTGAACTTCTGGCGAATTTCGCCGATTTCATGGACAAAACGTTCAAATTCCTTGTCGTGGCTGCGCCAGACCTCATCGTTGGAAAGGGTAAACTGTTTCCAGCGTTTCTGATCTTCCGCAGTCCAGTCATTCCATTCCTGCCGGAAGCGTTCCTCGCTAAGGCGCTGCATTTCTGCCACTTCATTGATACGCCGTTCCAGCCGGTCGCCGATACGTTCAAAATCGTCGATGATCTTCTTCATTTCGCGATACGCTTCGGACCACGTTTCAAAGCGCTCGAGATTGCGCTGCATGACGCTGTCCTGCTCGCCAAACTTGCTGACGAGTTCGTTGATCTGCTGGTCGCGCTGGTGGAGAATCAGGTTTTGCTGGTCGATAAATTGCTGAATCTGTTCCCGGCGTTCCCGGTCACCATTCTGCACCTCCTGCACGCGCCGTTCCGTACGCAGCGCCAGGTCTTCCAGCAGCTCCATTTTTGGCCGGATCGAATCAATCTGTTTTTGCAGTTCCGGGATTTCAGACTGTAATTCAGAAAGGCGTCGGGTGTCCTGGCGGCGCTGTTCTTCCAGAAAGGCAAGCCGGCGGTCCGGTTCTTCCATTTTCTTAAAAACATCGTCTACACGCTGCTGCAGGGTGGCGATGCCGCCAGCGACGCGGTCGCTTTCGATCTGTATCGCCGGTAGTTCTGTCTGCTGGCGTTCCAGTCGGTTGACACGCTCGGTAAGTTCGCGTACAGGCCGGGTGATGTTCTCACGAGCCAGTTCTGCGCGGCGTTCTGTTTCGCGTTCTGTCGTCAGACGCTTGGCTTCCGTATTTTCCAGCATCTGCTGGAATTCCTTGCGCAGTTGTTCTACCCATTCATTATCGCGCTTGCTGGGGGCGAACTGGCCGCGCATGGTTGATTGATCGGATTCGACACTGCTGATTCTTTTGAGCAGTGTATTGACCGTTTCCTGCTGTTGGGCCAGTCGTTCTTCCAGCGTTGCGATCGTGGCTTTATCCCGGCGGCGTTCTTCATCGAGCCATTCGATCATTCGTGCAGCCTGGTTAATATCCATACAAGCCCTCCTGAAACCTTGGAGCTATACCGTATTTTTACGGAAATCGTGCGTATTATAACACGTCTGTGATTGATCTGATGATTTTGCCCAGGGCAGGGTGTTGGCACTGTGGCAAGGATGACATAGAATGAAACTCAAAGTGAGCACATTGTACAGGTAATCCTATGCTCGTCAACCGGCACCGGCTTGAAGAACGTGAAGCAACCTTTCTGGCTCCGTATGCATTATTCAATCGAGAGAGCCGGGGCAGACAACATCATGAACATGAACCTGCCTACCGCACAGCTTTCCAGCGCGACCGCGACCGCATTATTCATTCAGCGGCTTTTCGTCGCCTGGAATACAAGACTCAGGTTTTTGTAAACGACGAAGGGGATTACTATCGCACCCGTCTGACTCATACCCTCGAAGTTGCACAGATTGGCCGCACGATAGCACGGGCGCTGGGCGTGAACGAAGACCTGGTAGAAGCAGTGTGCCTGGCCCATGACCTGGGGCATGCGCCGTTTGGTCATGCCGGCGAACGTGTGTTAAACAGCCTGCTGGAAGGGCAGGGGGGCTTTAATCATAATCACCAGAGTTATCGCATTGTCACCCGGCTGGAGCAGCGCTATCCGAACTGGCCGGGCCTGAACCTGACCTATGAGACGCTGGAAGGAATCGCCAAACACGAGACCGAATACGACCTGATCCATGCCGCTGGATTCGATGGCACCACCCGGGCCAGTCTGGAAGCTCAGATCGCCAATGTGGCGGATGAACTGGCTTATAACGCGCATGATCTGGATGATGGGCTGCAGGCTGGTCTGTTTACACCGGTGCAGCTCGACGAACTGGAAATCTGGCGTTTGCTGCGCGACCGGCTGCGCTGGAAAGGCGAAGTGCTGGATTCTATCACACGGCACCATCTGATCCGCGAGTTGATTGGTCTTGAGGTAAATGACGTGCTGGAGCATACGGCAAAGCAGTTAGAAGCCCTTGATCCACAATCGTCGATGGATATCCAGCGGCACGACCAGCCTCTGGTGATGCACAGCGACAATGTACATACGATGAACAAGGCGCTGAAAAGCTTTCTCTATGAGCACATGTACCGGCACTTCCGGGTCGTGCGCATGGCCAAACGCGCAGAGCAGTTTATCTGCGAAATCTTTGAAAGCTATATGGATGAACCCCGCCAACTGCCGGAAGAATACCAGGCACGGCTGAAGCATGGCGAGAAGAGCCGGGTTGTCGCGGATTATATTGCCAGTATGACAGACCGGAGCGCTCTGTTAGAATATCGTCGTCTGTTCGACCCGCTGACTCTTCCTTAGCACGGGGAACGCGGCGCGAGAAAGATGTGAATTGATGAGCGAAACACTACTGAACGGACGTTACCGCTTAATTGCTCAGCAAGGATCAGGCGGTATGGCAGTCATCTACAAGGCTGTCGATCAATCGCTGGGGCGGACTGTAGCCGTTAAGGTGCTGCGGCCCAGCCTGACGGCCGACCCCAGTTTTATCGCGCGGTTCCGCAACGAGGCGCGGTCTGTGGCCAACCTGTCGCATCCGAACATCGTGACGGTGCATGATGTTGGCAGCGATGCACAGACTCATTACATTATTATGGAATATGTCGAAGGGCAGGACCTGAAGCGGATTATCCGCAGAGAGGGGATTCTGTCGATTGACCTGGCGCTGGACCTTGCGGTACAGATCTGCGCGGGAATCGGGTTCGCGCACCGGGCGGGCATTGTCCATGCGGATGTCAAACCCCAGAATATCCTGGTAACAGAAGATTACCGGGTGAAGGTCACGGATTTTGGTATCGCCCAGGCGCTGACTGATACCCAGCCAACCCAGCGGCAGGATGTGGTCTGGGGCAGCCCTCACTACTTTGCGCCAGAACAGGCACGTGGTGAAAAACCGACCCCTGCTTCAGATGTCTACGCCATCGGAATCATCATTTTTGAGATGCTAACAGGCCGGCTGCCCTATTCCGGGGCCAGCCAGCAGGACCTCGCGCTGGCTCATCTGCGGGACCGTGTGCCGATGGTGACAGAGTTTAACCCCAGCGTGCCAGAGAATCTGGCCAGAATCATTTATAAGGTGATGAGCAAGGAACCGGCTGCGCGATACCGCATGGCGGACCAGTTGGGGCATATTCTGCGCAGCTATCGCGAACGCAGCCACGCCCTTACCGCAACCAATCCACCCGCAGAGCCGACAGAACCGCCGCAGGTGCCGCCGCCCCCTCCGCCGCCGCAGGTCCCCCGGCCCGCCGCTAATCCACCGCCACAAACGCTGGTCAGGCCGCCGAATGTTCCACAGCCCGGCCCGCAGCAGGTATGGGCGCGACCAGATTCCCAGCAGCAGCGCCCGACATCACCCACACTTGCCGCGCCGACGCGGCAGGTGGACCTTGCGCCACAGGCTTTTGAGTACAAGCCACCCCTTAGCCCGCCTGCCACACAGGCAGACAGCAACGTGATTCCGCCCTGGGATGGCGGCCGGGGGCGCAGCGGCCCCTATCAGCCTGCGCCCTATCAGGAAGATATGGACTCTGGTGGTGGTCTGGATGTGGTGACTATCGCGCTGGCCATTCTGGCGCTGATTGCCGTGTTTGGCCTGATTCCTCTGTATATTATCGTGTTTCGGGCCTGGAACGCGGGTTAACAGGGCATTTTTATGACCAGGGCTGTCGTCATCGCATGGGTGATTGTTCTGCTGGTCAGCATCCCGCTGGTCGCCGGACAGGCAGAAACCGCTGAAGCAGAACCTGAACTACCTGCTCAACTGCCCACTGAGGGCGAACTTTATGCCCCTCTGTATTTTCGTGTCCCTGTCGATGCGGACAGTTATCGTAATCCATTTGATACGGCTGATATCGAACTGATAGGCATCTTTGAAGCACCATCAGGGGACCGGCTGGTGGTGCCGGGCTTCTGGATGCAGCCCTATGAATGCCAGGACCCATGTGATGATTTTGACCTGCGCGCTGAAAGCGACCCGGTGTGGGAGGTGCGGTTTACCCCTCAGGAAACAGGGTTGTGGAACTTTACGCTTCAGGTGCGCGATAATGGTGCTGTTGTTTCCGTGCATGATGGACAGTTTCGCGTAGCCGATTCTGACAGGGCAGGGTTTATCCGCCTGGGCGAGAACAGACGTTATTTTGAGTACACCTCCGGCCCATCGTATTTCCCTATTGGACACAATCTGAACTGGTCGTGGGATGCAGTAGGCGGCCTGGAAACCTATGACCGCTGGCTGCGCGAACTGAGCGAGGCCGGGGGCAATTATGCGCGCCTGATTATTGATGTCCCCTGGTTTATCAGCCTGGAATGGGCTGGCCCGGCAGGGGATTACCGGGCTTCGCAGCGGGCCGCGGCAGAACTGGATATGATTCTGGAACGGGCGGCGGAATATGGCGTGCATTTGCAGCTTGTGCTGTTGTGGCACCAGGCGCTGCGCACCTATACAACCCCGCCGGTGGTGCTGCCAGAAGGGGTGCAGCGGCCTGATGTCAGCGCAGACTGGGATGACAACCCCTATAATGTGCTGAATGGCGGCGTCCTCAGCGGGCCATCGGTGTTCTTTTTCAACGACGAGGCGCAGGCCCTGTTCCGGCAGCGGCTGCGTTATATTATCGCCCGGTGGGGGTACAGCCCTCAGGTATTTGCATGGGAAATTATCGATCAGGTGGATCGCACCGCCAATTATGATCCGGAAATCGCCACGAACTGGCTGCGCAGCACGGCCAGCTTCATCCGCCAGATGGACTCGCATGGGCATCTGATTACCGCCAGCAGCCGCGAATATGACCTGGCGATTGCGGAGAATGCCCAACTGGATTTTGCAGGGGCACAGTTTTATCAGCGGCGTCCTATTGAAACGGTTGGCGATCAGGTGGCGAATGTTATCAGCCTGGTGCGCCGTTATCTGGATACAGGTTTTGCGCCGGTGATGCTGGTGGATTACTCGCTGAACCCCTGGTTCGAGCCAACGGTGGATGACCCGGAAGGGGTGCATTTTCAGAATACGCTGTGGGCGGCGGCTTTGTCCGGGGCATCTGGCGGGGCCATGAGCGACTGGTGGGATACTTACGTGATTCCGCAGGGGCTGCAGGATTACTATGCCCCGCTGGC
>CAZQIY010000035.1:0-38334 GCA_964593565.1 uncultured Anaerolineaceae bacterium | reverse complement strand
ATCTGGTGGCGCCAGTGCGGGTGCTGACCCTGCGCGACGCCGAAGCCGGGGTAGCCCTGGCGTGGCTTCAGCACCGCGATTATACCTGGGATCAGGTGGCTGCTGATGCCGAGCGCGAGCCAACACTTTTTGTCTATCGCCTGGGAATGCCCCCGGGGCGTTACGTGGCGGAAATCTGGGACCCTCTCAGCGGGGCAGTGCTGGGGGAAGAAGTGCTGCGCGTACATGATGATGGCATGCTGACCTTCGAGTTGGTGCCCATGAACAGGCAACTGGCGCTGCGTTTTTTCCGGCAGCCAGATGAGCCAGCAGCAGCGACTCCGGACCTGGTTCAAACACCGACAGCGCCCCCCACAGAGACGGCCGTGCCCTCTGCCACAGATACTGAAGCGCCAACCGCTACCGTGACCGTGACCGCCACCGCAGTGCCTGAAGCCACCCCTACGACAGCGCCAGCAGAATCGCCTGATGCTTCGCCTACAGTGCCTCGGCCATCGACTCCGGTACGCCGGGCCAGCCCCCTGCCAACCCTGCCGCTGTTCCCTGTCGCGACCAATACCCCGCGCCCGTAAAGCACTTCCACGCAGGCAAGGTAACAATTTCTGAACCCTCCTTTGTGCGGGCTTCAGCGCGCAAAAACGATTACTGCTATACTGAAATCGTCAATTAATTATGTGTAGGGCTTGCATTCGGAATGTCGACCCAATTAATTAATCGAACTGAACGCCTGGCGACGATTGAAAAAATGCTGGTCGGGGCGACCACCGGACTGCGTGTGGTCGAAATTGCGAAAGCCTGTGGTGTGGATCGGCGGACTATCTACCGTGACCTGGCTTTGTTGAACGAATTTGGCATGCCCATTTATCAAAAAGAGGGGCGTTATTTCCTCAATCAGGAACATTACGTCTCGACTGTTCGCCTTAATCTGAATGAAATCATGGCGTTGTATGTGGCTTCCCGGATGCAGGCATATGTTGCAGAGCAGCAGACCCCACACATTATTTCGGCCTTAAAGAAACTGAGCAGGACGCTGCCCGAACCGCTGGCGCATCATATGAAATACATGATTGATCTGATGCGCAGCGAACCGATGGATCGGGCCTTTGTCTCTGTACTGGACACCCTGACCAGAGCATGGGCAGAACAACACCGCGTCAAGCTGTGGTATCGCCGGCCGGGCAGCCTGTCTGTTTCTGTTCGCGAATTTGCGGTGTATTTTATTGAGCCGGGCGCCTATGGCAGCCTGTATATCATTGGTCACGACTATTTCGCCCAGCAGGCCGGGGCTGTTCGGCTGCAATGGGTGAAGCGGATTCAGATGCTCTCCAGCAGCTACGAAATTCCGGCACACCTGGAGCGTCATCGTTATATCGCTGGCGCGTGGGGAATTATGCGCAGCGGCATCGAAATGCCGCCCGTGAAGGTTGTGCTTGCCTTTGCGCCGGACGCCGCGCCGCTGGTGCGGGAAAAACTGCGGCAGACGGTGCATGCGTTTAAGATGACGAGCAACAACCGCTGTCTGGTGAGCATACAGGTTTCGGACTGGCAGGAATTGCTCCCCTGGATTCGCTCCTGGGGAGCCAAAGTTGAAGTGCTGGAACCGCAGGTGCTGCGGGATGCGGTAGCCGCCGAAGCGCTGAAACTGGCAGCAGTCTACGGCGGCTCTGGCGCGGCAACCTGAAGCGGCAGGCTCAGGCTATGGGCCGACTTCGAAAGTTGCTTCTAATGTGACCTCTAGCGTCACCTCCGGGGTGATTTCAGGCGGTGATGTTGCGGGTATTTCTGTCACCGGCGCGGCCTCTGTAACTACACTGTCTGTGGTTGGGGCAGGGGCGGCGCTGCTTTGGCGATTCTGCACGGCCTGGAAGACCGGGCGCGGCGCGCCATCCGGGCCGATAAAGCTGTAATAGCAGCTTGAAAAACCTTCGCGACCCCCTGCGTGGCAGCCATTCAGGTTATAGGCAAACATCGGGCCGATATAGCCGAGCTGCGCGCCGATTTCGTAAGCCCTTACGGTATAGTCTGCCTGTTCCTGAAGGCTGGTATAGCTGGTGAACACGTTGGCTGCATCGGCCTGGCCAATATCCTCGCTTGTCCCCCAGGCAAAGCGCGTGACCCACAGCGGCGTGGCTGCGTCGTCATGATTGATCTGTATCTGGCGGTAATCTTCCAGCGTGTGCAGGAAGTAAAAACTGGCGTCTTCATAATGCGTCTCGACACCTGGCGCTGGTTCGCAGCAGCGGGCGTCCGGCGGGTTGGCCCAGCCAATCGGATGCACCCCGATGCCATCCGCAAACTGCGCCAGCCCGGCAGCATACAGGCCATTGAGGTACACCCGGTCATTGACGGCGTTGACAGGGTCTCCGGCTTCCGCGTTGAGCGCATCATTAAAACCGGTAACTGCGAGGCCCGCGCTGATGACCGCCGCTGCCGGGTCCGCCGCTTTGACCGCCTCGTACCCTTGCTGCAGCAGACTCAGATAACTTTCCGCGTTGATCGGATAGACGGTGCTGCGCCAGCGGTTGCGCAGATTGGGTTCGCTCCAGATCTGATAGGCGGCCACCCGTCCGGCATAACGGCTGGCGACAGCCTGTACAAAGCTGCCAAAATGGGCGAAATCGTCCGGCGGGCCATCTTCTTCAAGAATGGAACGGGTCCAGTCTGGCGCGGTGGTGATGGTCAGCAGAATCTGGACGTTCTGACTTTCCAGCGCCTCGATGATGCTGTCCAGGGTAGTAAAATCCACAGCGCCCTGTACCGGTTCAAGATCGCGCCAGTTGATCACCTGTTTGACCCAATCGACGCCCAGTGAGCCGACTGTGCCGCCTAGAGCAGAAACATCCTGCTGGTAAAAGTTGGCTTCAACGCCATATCCAAATTCCACATCTGGCTGGATAGGGGCAGGGGTCGGACTGGCCACTTCTGCGGTGGCTTCGGACGTGATTTCTGGTGCTGGAGTCGCCAGTGGGTCCTCAGTGACTTCTGGCGGGGTGGAGGGCTGTTCGGCCTGATCTGTTTCCGCTGGTAATTCCTGGGGCTGCGTCGGTTCGGCGGTAGGTTGGGCGGCAGGGATGCGAATGCGCTGGCCCCAGTAGATAAGCTCCGGGTTGGTAATGTTATTTTCCTGCGTAAGTGCCTGCACAGTGGTGCCGTAACGGCGCGCGATGCTCAGCAGCGTGTCGCCCGGCTGGATTACGTAGGTTTCCGGCTCCTGCGGGGTGGCTTCCTGGGCGGTGATGGCACCAGCCGCCAGCAGGAGCATAAAACAAAGGCCAGCGAGTGTAATAATCTTTCTCACCATGATTCTTTCCTTTCCGTCGGGTACGTCATGTACTGACTATACAGCACGCCGTCAGCCTGCGCTAACAGCCACATAAATCGAACTCAGGTATAATAAATGGGATGAGACCAAACGGAGTGCGATCTGGTGGGAACCCTGCTGATTATTGTGGGATTCATCGCGGCGGTGGCGGCTGGTCTGTGGCTGGCGCTTCAGGTGTCGCAGGGCAGCCTGCGCGCCGGGGAAGCGCTGCTGAGTGCCGGGCTGCTGTTTATTCCGGTGGCTGTCGTGGTGGGGGCCGGGATGTATCTGCGTGTGCGCCGCCAGCGGCAGGCAGAACCGGTGTCCACAGTTGAAAAGCAGCGCGAACTGGTTGAGCTTTTGCAGCAGCACCAGCAGATGCCGGTGGCAGAGATGGCAGCGGCGCTGGATATCGATGAAGTGGCCCTGCGCGGTCTTGTGGAGCAGCTGGTTCAGCTTGACGTGTTCACTGGCGAGGTAGACTGGGATGCGGGGGTCATCTATGCGGCGCGCAGCCGAAACCACATGAATTCAGAGTATTAAGGCAGTAAACCCGTAATTGGGGGGCAAAGCTAATGCCCGGCGTTGTAGAATCCTGTTATGCTTACAAGAAAGGGAGCAAATCATGTCTGATCTGCATGACCAAATCGTCAGCCAGCGGGGGTCGCTGGAGCGGCTTATAGCGCGAATCCCTGGTTTTGGAGGGTATATGGACCGGGCCAGCCGCCGCACTGCGGACCGGATGCTGCGCGATTTTGTGGCCGCAGAGATCGCAGAACGCATCAATCGGCTAAGCGCGATTGAAAAGGCGCTGCTGGATAACGGTGGCCTGGCTTATATGTCCAGGACGCGCAGCGCCAAGACCAAGGTGCAGACGTATCATGACCGTGTGAAAGCCGCGCCGCCCGGATATTCCGGCTTTTTTGCAGCCGTGAAGGTGGACAGCGAAGCGCTCGACCGGCTGTACAGTTTTGATGAAGCGCAGATTCGGTATGTAGACAGGCTGGATGAAGCCCTGAATCAGCTTGACGAGGCGGTTAAGGGCAGCGGCGATGTGGATGCCGCTATCGCGGCGCTGGATGCGCTGGCGATTGAGGCGAACGAAGCCTTCCGGCTGCGTGAGGATGTCCTGACCAACCTCGACAAATCACTTTAGACAAGGAGAAATTATAGATGCCACGCTTGATTGATGTTGTAAGCCACCCTAATGTCGGGCCGGAGGAACTGGCATGGCGCGAACCGCAGGCCGGTAATGGCGACTGGCGCATGGGGTCGCAGGTGATTGTGGGACCAAGCCAGGCGGCAGTCTTTGTGTACCGGGGCCAGGTGCAGGATGTACTGCGGGAAGGCGCGCATACGCTTTCCACCATGAACCTGCCGATTCTCGCGAGCGTGATTGGGCTGGCGACAAGCGGTCGCACGCCGTTTACAGCGGATCTTTATTTCGTGAATCTGCGGGATATGCCGCAGGTGGGGTGGGGGACGAACCCGCCGATTGTGCTGGAAACACCGGGCAAAGGGCTGGGCGTGGCACTGCTGCAGGGGCATGGGGTGGTCGATATTGGGGTGGACGACCCGGCGCTGTTTGTGCGCCAGTACGCCACCAACTCGCCTGCCACGTACCTGCGCGATATTCGTGATCGGGTGCAGTCGATGCTGCTGGGCCAGCTTACCACGATCCTCATGAAATCCGGGGCGCAAAGCGTGCCGGATGTTAACCGCATCCTGGGCGAGCTGGAAGGCGCCGCGCTGGCCATGCTCAACGAGGAATTTCAGGCGATGGGCCTGCGCATCAAGGCGTTTGAAGCCAAGCCGTTCCAGGCCAAAGCTGTGAGCGAGGACGAGCTGCGCGATTATGTCAGCCTGGACCAGTGGGAGCGCGTAAAACGGATGTCGATTGCCCAGACCGCCGCCGCAAATACCGGGGCAGGGGGTACGCTGGCCAGCGCGGGGCTTGGCCTGGGGGTTGGGCAGCAGCTGGGGGCCGCTATGAACCCGGATGCCGCCGCGATGCAGCAGCAGTTGATGCAGCAGCAGATGATGATGAACCAGATGATGCAGCAGATGATGCAGAATCAGGCCGGCCAGAGCGGGCAGCCACAGCCACCTGCTTCGAGCGCCGCCCCGGCGGTGCCGCAGACCAAAGAGGAAGTTCAGGCGATGATCGACAGCCTGGACGTTAAGCTGATGAATGGCGAAATCTCTGAGGCGACATACCAGCGCCTGCTGGAGAAATGGCAGGCCCGGCTGAATGAGCTTGGCGGCTAGCGGGTTGGCAGGGTGATGGTGCCAATACGATAGCTGTCGCCCTCCGATACGGATACTGGCAGTCGTTCGCCTGTTTCCGGGTTGTACAGACCGACCAGCAGGTCATATTCGCCAGCAGGGACCCCTGCCAGCGGGAGCTGGTACACATCCCGGTATACCTCGCCAGGGACCCAGGACGTGGTGCTGATGCGCTCGTGCTGCGGGAAGTGATCGTCCTGTGCCCACAGTGGGGTTCCGGTGGCCGGGTTGGCTGGCCCTGCCAGATGAACAAATACCTTCAGCGGCTGTTCCGTGATGTCCAGCGGACGCCAGTAAACCCACACCAGCAGGTGATCTGAAGGGGCTTCTATCCATGTTTGAACGCCGATAAGTTCGGCAGTATTTCCGAATGCTGCCAGCGGCGTTCTTTCTGTTTCTTCTGGCGTCACCTGCCAGGGCAGGAACTGCCGCACCGGCAGCTGCAGCGCCCCGATAGACGCCTGACGAACCTGCTGCATATTGGATTCCAGCCAGTCTGGCGCAACAGCCGCATTGGGCCAGTCATCCGGGGTGCGGGCTACCAGCCAGATACTGCGATAGGTATCTTCGCCTGTCTGCAATCGCCCGATGATCTCGCTGACGGGCTGGCGTGGGTTGGCGGGCAGACGCTCCGAAGCGCTGAACTGGTCAAAGTAGAGTGTAAATGCTTCGTCGGCGGCCGCCTGTACCACAAGATCATCCGCGCTGGCACGGGTGTGCAGATAACTGACGAGGGCGCGCCAGTCGGGCGCTTTGGCATAGGCAGGCTCAAAGTAGTAATTGTACAGGCTGAGACCGCTGATCAGCATCCAGCCCGCGCCCAGCATCACGGGCAGCAGGCGGCGCAGCGCAGGCTGGCGGATGCTGCGGGCTGTAAACAGGATAAGCGCCGCCACCAGCAGAATATAAGCGGGCACCACCGACAGAATATAGCGGGGGGTGAACACATTCAGCCTTAAGGACACCAGGCTGAGCAGCAGCACCGGCAGAAAGCCCACCAGTGCCAGCAGCAGGGCATAACGGCGGTTGGTGCGCCACCATGCGACAAGGCCAAGCAGCAGGATGATTGCTACAAAGGGCCAGATCGCAGCCATCACCCCGGCAGACAGCATACGATCCTGTTCACCAAAACTGAGAGATGGGATGAGCCAGGTCAGAATGCGGGCAGGGTCAAACGGGTAGGTGGTGCCGCTGTAGCCGCTGCTGAACAGCAGGCGTTCCTGGATATACCAGGGAGCGAGTAGAAGCCCTACTGCCACCTGGCTCAGGATCCACCGAACCAGTACAGGCCGGTTACGCCAGTAATAAACCAGTACGTACACGTTGAACGCCAGTACGGCAAAAAGCTCGAGGTAATACAGATAGGCTGCGGTGGCCGCCGCCAGAATGTACAGCAGCCAGTCCAGACGGTGCTGCCGGTGCAGGGCGCGCAGGGCCAGCCAGAGGGCCATCGCACTGACAGCTACCCAGACAGCATAGGCCTTGGTATCCTGGCTGTGCCAGATCAGAAACGGGTGGATCGTCCATAACGCCGCCGCCAGCACGCCCAGGGTTCTGCCAGACAGCCGGTGACCCAGCGCATATAACGCCGGTACGCCGAGCAGGTTGAGCAGTGCAGGCAGCAGTCGCATCTGAAACTCGCCTGTGCCAAAGATCAGCGACCAGCCCCGGAAGAGCGCAAAGGCCAGCGGGGGCTGCGGGTCCGCCAGTGGAATTTCGCTGCCCAGGGTTTCCAGCAGCGGGCGGCTGACCCAGTTGAGCACGGTAAAGGCCTCGTCACCGCGATAGGGAACTGTCTCGATGCGGTAGAGCCGCAGTACAAAGCCCAGCAGAGTCAGGCCAATGACGATTGCCAGCGCCTGTTTTCGGGTCATCAACGCAGCGTTGCCGCCTCAAACGCCTCGATCTGCTGGGGGGTCAGCGACTGCCGCTGTTCTTTGGGCACATCGCGCAGGAAGTTTTTCAGGCTGTTGGCCTGCTTGGGATCTGTCACCAGCACCGGCACGGTAGGATTTTCAATTTCCAGACGCGCGCGCGGATCAATAAAGACGACCAGTGGGCGAACCTCAACATCCGGAGCGATGGGCTGGAGAAACTTCTGGACATGGGCAGCGGCCGCGCGTGCATCCTCACTGGGATTGCCAATACTATCTCGGCGGAAGATACGGGTCAGGCGGTTCAGCAGGCCGCCAAAGGTGTGCCAGCGATCCCCCTCTACCCGGTAATGCCCATCCTGAAACCGCGTTGTGATGGCATAGACACCCTGCGGGGAGATGAGGACATGCCGGGCGGGGAAGTGATAATAGTTGTACAGGACGCTCTTGTTACTGAGGCCCTTCATGTTTTCGCGCAGTGCGTTTTCCGGGCGCGGCACACGAATCCACGTATTGGTCATGCGGACCGAAACCATCGAGCTGATGACGCCGAGCGGCAGTACGATAGCCGGCAGCAGCAGCAGTAACGTACCTTCGATTGAATCCGGCGCTGGAGGAGTCGAAGACAGGGCCTGCTGATTGGTGAAGATAAACGCCCCTACCAGCACCGCGATGCTGAAGAAAAACAGGTATTGTGCAATGCGCCGGTTGCGAGTGACCAGCCGGGTGTTTGTTTCGATCCGCATGTTGAACTTGACTTTCAGTTAAGACGCATCAGATGCTTCTGTTTGAGCATCTCCCGCAGGAATAAAATAAGAGATTAAACCACTGCTGCCAATATCCGCACAGACAAGACTGCCATAGCGCAGCGTGGGGCGAATTTCCCATGTCTGGGGCGCGCCGTGCGCATGACCGATGACAGCTCTGTCGACATCATCCGGATGCGGGCTAATGCAGTGGGTGATCTTCTGGGGCAGCCATTCCGTCATGACAAACCCCTGATCGTTATAAATGGTGATTTCGTAGAGCAGCTGCCGCCGGTGATAGCCCAGCGGGTCAGACGGGGCATAACCTTCCCACACGCGCTTGCATTCCACGGCGAGCGAACTCCGAAACGTCAGGGTCAGGTCGTCAATGTCGCGGTAGAGCGTGTCGCACTGGTTGTGCTGGAACGGCTGCATGATGTTAAAGTCGACGGTAGAGCCGCCCGGCCGCTGGATAATGGGACCGGTCCCGGCCTCTGTCGGCGCGTTGGGGTCCAGCACTAATGCAGAATCGCCGCCCACACTGCTGATTTCTGCGGTAATGCGGGCCTTGCCATTGAGGTTAATGTTGACAGGCGCAGAGCCGTCTGAAGGGCCAATAATCTGTGCGCTTGACAGATCGTTGACGTTAAAGCGCCCGCCCGGTGTCCAGGCCCAGTAAGTCAGCACAGAAGAACCGGACGTATCCGCCAGGAAACGAAAATCCACCGGCAGATAGAAGCCAATCCACACCACTGGCTGGTTGACGATGACCGGACTGCTGAATACATAGGTGAAGGTGCCAGACTGCGGAATGTCCACCTGTGTCTGGCTGACCAGACGGGCATCGACGGGCGAGCCGCCGTTGCCATCCTCATAAATCAGCAGGTCGATGGAAGCGCCCGGCACCGGGGTGTTAACTTCCAGGCTGACCCGGTCGATAGCGGCGGGTAACTGAAGGTTCAGCGGGGTCAGATCAAAGCCGTTCATGATGAGCGAGGGTTCGCCAGCGATGAACCATACGGTGCTGTCTGAACCGGAATTGATGTTGAGAATGACATCTCCTGCACTGGCCGGGCTGATCAGCAGTGTGAGCAAAAGGAGAGGGATCAGACTGACAAGCAGAGTTTTTCTTCTGTTTGGCATAATATCTTTCCTGCTTCAGGCCTTCTATAGACGTGCAATCATACCACTTTTTCAGGGCTATTCTAAAAAACAATCCACTCTGAGGTCAAGTTGCGGACTGTACCTCATGTGACGGTAGTATATAATAGGCGCGTTCCTTACAAAAGATTGAGGCAAGAGGTTATGCAGGAAGTTGCCATCGTTGCCGTTGTGCTGCTGTTGGGCATGGGGGCCTACTGGTCCATGGTTATTTTCCCAAAGCAGCGAGAATTTCAGAAACGTCAGCGGTTTGTCCGAGAGCTGGCTGAAGGCGATGAGGTTATCACTGCCGGGGGTATTATCGGGCGAATTATGGATCTGGATGCAGAGCAGGGTGTCGCATATGTGGCGATCAGCGAAGGGGTGGTGGTCCGGATGGTGGCTGCTTCGCTGCTGGCGCCTTTTGACCCTGAAGAACTGGCACAAAATGCGCAGCACAGGCTGGAACAGGAAACTGTTTCCGCCGGACATCAGGAAGAAGGATAGTTGATGGGCAGACATCTCCGCTGGTTAATTTTTATTCTGCTGCTGGCTGGTTTTGCTTTCTGGATAAGTTTACCTGATACACGCCTGAGCAATCTGTCGCCCTTCTGCCCGGATTATGAAACCGTCCAGAGTGCAGAGGGCATCTATCTCGATCTCAATAACGACTGCGAATCTGATATTACGCTGAATGTGCGCCAAAGCCTGGGGCTGGATGTGGTTGGCGGGCTGCGTGTGCTGCTAAAAGCCGATCTGCCCCCGGGCCAGTATACGGCTGGCGATCTGCGGCAGACACGGGATAATGTTGCCCGGCGTATTGATGCGCTGGGCGTGGGCGAAGCCACGATTCAGGTGCTGGAAGCCAGCGGGCGTATCCTGGTGGAACTGCCGGGCGTAACTGATACCGAAGAGGCGATCAGTACAATTCGCGAGACGGCGCTGCTTGAATTTGTGGATTTTAGCGGGCTGCGGGGCCAGGTCAATCAGTTTATTGACCAGCGCATCCTTACCGATGGGCAGCTTCTGATCCAGCAGCAGCGGCAGGCTGCGGCTGAAACCGCGACCGATGCTGATGCTGATGACATGCAGCAGGCACAATCCGCAGCGCCAGAAGGTATGGTGCATCCACAGACGCGCCAGCCGTTCGAGACGGTCATGACAGGGGGCGGCCTGCAGGCTGCGGCAGCCCAGTACGACCCGGCCAGCAACCAGTGGTTTATTCAGTTTGAACTGAACAGCGAAGGCAGCGCCCAGTTTGGTCCCTACACAGCTACACATATTGGCGAGCCGATGGCGATTGTCCTGGATGGGGTGGTGCTGTCCGCGCCGGTTATTCAGGCAGAACTGACCACTGGCGGGGTGATCGAAGGCGGATTTACAGAAGAAGAAGCCAAGTCCCTGGCGCTTCAACTGCGTTCTGGTGCGCTGCGCATCCCGTTAAGTGTCGAAAGTACGGAACAGGTCGGCGCATCGCTGGGGCAGGAGGCGATTAACCTGAGCGTCCGCGCCGGGGTGATCGGCGTGATTACGGTGCTTGTGTTCATGCTGATTTATTACCGCGTGCCGGGAATTGCTGCCGATCTTGCGCTGCTGGTTTTTATTCTCCTCAACCTGGCTGTGTTTAAGCTGATTCCCATCACGCTGACGCTGCCAGCTATCACCGGCTTTCTGATTGGGATCGGGACAGCGGTGGACGGCAATATTCTGATTTTTGAGCGCATCAAGGAAGAACTGCGGGCCGGGCGTGACCTGGATGGCGCGCTGAATGCAGGCTTTGACCGCGCCTGGGGTTCTATTCGAGACTCCAACCTTTCGACGATCATCATCTGTGCGATTCTTTTCCTCTTTGGCCAGACACCCGGTGCCAGTATCGTCAGCGGTTTTGCCCTGACCCTTGGTTTAGGTCTGGTGCTTAACCTGTTTACGGCGGTGCTGGTGACACGCACCTTCCTGCATTTTTTTGTTCGGCTGCTGCATACGCCGCTTGTCGAGCGTAAGTGGCTGCTGGGTGTATAGGCGAGGAGCAGACCTGATGTTTTCTCTGATTGAGAAGCGGCGTTACTTTTTCCTGATTTCCGCTTTCCTGATTGTGCCTGGCATTGTGCTGATGATTTATTCCACGCTTGTCACAGGCGCGCCCTTCCGCCTCAGCATCGACTTTGTCGGCGGGAGTATTTACGAACTGGCTTTTGAAGAGGCCGGGGCAACAGAATCGAATATTCGTGACGTTTTTACGGAATATGGCGATGATAACGTGATCGTCCAGCAGTTGGGCGACCCGGAAAATTATCGCTGGTCTGTACGGTCCTCTATTCAGGACCCGGCGCTGTCTGAAGGGATTATGACTGCGTTGGGCAATCTGGCGCCGGTCAACCCGGAGCTTTCGCGAACTGAAAGTGTCTCAGCCACGATTGGGGGAGAGGTCACGCGGGCGGCGCTGGTGGCAGTACTGGTGGCGGTGCTGGTCATCATCGGCTTTATCGTGATTGCCTTCCGCCAGGTGCCAAAGGCGTTTCGTTATGGGGTGTGCGCGGTGGCTGCCATGCTGCACGATGTGCTGGTGGTGTGCGGCGTGATGTCGCTGACCGGGCTTGTGTTCGGGTGGGAAGTGGATGCCCTGTTTCTGACAGCCGTGCTGACCATTGTCGGCTTCTCGATTCAGGATACGATTGTGCTGTTTGACCGTATTCGCGAAAATATCCCCAAATATCTTGGCGAGCCTTATGAGACGATTGTGAACCGCAGTATTCTTGAATCGATTCATCGCTCGCTGGCGACACAGTTGAACGCCTTTTTTATCATGGCGGCCATTCTGCTGTTCGGCGGCGAGACGATCAAGCAGTTCATCTTTATTCTGTTTGTCGGCTTGCTGTCTGGTACCTATTCCTCCATCTTTACCGCTGTGCCGCTGCTGGTGGCGTGGGAAAAGGGCGAAATTCCTTTCCTGAAGCCATCGCTGACCAGCACAGCCAGCGCAGAGGCATAAAGATAGGCAAATGAACATGCGCGCACTGCTCTATGAGGATGAACTGCGGCTTGATGAGGCTGTGTCGCTGCCAGCGTTGCAGGGGGACGAGGCCCGGCTGAAGATTCGGCGGGCGGGGATTTGTAATACCGACCTTGAACTGATTAACGGGCTGTATGGCTTTTCCGGGATTCTGGGGCATGAGTTCGTGGGCGAAGTAGTGGATGGCCCGGCTGATCTGATGGGCAAACGCGTCGTTGGGGAAATCAATGTCGCCTGTGGGGCGTGCGATTTCTGTCTGCACGATGTGCCCAGCCAGTGCCGCGACCGTACCACCGTCGGGATTGACCGGCATCCCGGCGCGTTTGCGGATTACCTGAACCTGACACGGCGTAATCTGCATGTGGTGCCGGATAGCGTATCAGACGATGCTGCCGTATTTACCGAACCGCTGGCCGCGGCGCTGCAAATTCTGGAGGCGATCCATATTTCACCGCGTGATCGTGTGGTGGTGATTGGCCTGGGCAAACTGGGAATGCTGGCGGCGCAGGTGCTTAAATTATCCGGCGCAGATGTGGTGGGGGTGGTGCGCCATCAAAAGCAGGCTGACCTGCTGGCGCGGTGGGATATCCCCGCTTATGAGATCGCGCAGATGGAAGCCGAGCGGGCGCAGGTGGTGGTGGATTGTACCGGGCAGGCTTCCGGATTTGCCGATGCGCTGCGTCTGGTTGAGGCGCGGGGGGCCATTGTGCTGAAAAGCACCTATCATGGCATGCCCCAGGCTGATCTGACTCAGATTGCGGTGCGGGAAATCCGGGTGATCGGCAGCCGGTGCGGGCCTTTTCCGGCGGCGCTGCGGCTGCTGGAACGCGGCCTGATTGACGTGGAATCGCTGATTGATGCCCGCTATCCCTTTGAGCATGCTGCCGAGGCGGTGCGCCATGCCAGTGAGCAGGGGGTGCTGAAGGTTTTGCTCGATTTTTAGTCTGGTTATCCGGGCTGAAAGGCCCGTTAAGGCTGATGGAGGAGGGAGAACTCATGCAACCGGCGGACACACTCACAACGCTTTTTAGTCACCATCTGTGGGCAAACCTGCGCCTGCTCGAACGGTGCGCTGCACTGACGCCTGAACAACTGGACGCCACGATTCCCGGGTCTTATAGTTCCATTTATGAGACGCTGCATCACATGGTTACTTCTGAATTGTCCTACTTTTCGCGCATCAGCACGGGCCAGTTGTACCGGCGTCCGGCCGATGCGCCGCCCATGTCGATGGACGAAATGGCCGAATCGCTGCGTAAAACGGGTTCCGGGCTGATCGAGTGGGCATCAAAGGTGCAGCCCGGTGATACGGTGCAGGTTGATTGGGAGGGCGCGCCGCGCGATGTGCCCAAGGCGATTATTCTGACGCAGGTGATCAACCACGCCACCGAACATCGCGAACAGATCAAGGCGATTATGACGGAACTGGAGATCGAACCGCCGGACCTGCAGGGCTGGACCTATTTTGAGGAGACGGATCAGTAACCCCTGTGGCGGCGTGGACAGCAGCAGAGGAAGAATAACAACGGTGGATCTTTGATGTCCGCCGTTTGTTGTTTATTAGCTGGCTGGTCTGGAAGCTGCAGTGCTAGAAGCCGGGCAGGGTGATAAAAAACGTGGACCCCACCCCCTGTCTGCTTTCCAGCCAGATGCGGCCGCCGTGTGCTTCTATGATGTGCCTGGCGATGGCCAGCCCAAGGCCGGTGCCGTGCGCATAGCCTTCAGAATCCGCCACGCGGAAAAACTTCTGAAACATATTTTTCTGATGTTCTGGCGAGATGCCTAAGCCGGTATCTGTGACGGCAATTTCGACATGAGCATGCCCGTTTGTCCGGATCAGGCGCGCGTTTACGTTGATATTCCCCTGTTCGTGGTTGTACTTGATGGCATTCGTCAGCAGGTTAAGCATCACCTGTTTGATTTTTGCCCGGTCACCCTTTACCGTGAACTGGCAATTGGACACGATGACACGAACCCCCTTATCTTCGGCCTGGTGCTGGATAATTTCCACGCATTCGTCAATTAACTGACGCAGATCGAAGGGCGCCATATTTAAATGTGCGCGGCCAGATTCCAGCCGGGCCAGATCAAGAAATTCGCTGGTCATGCGAATGAGGCGCTCTGTTTCATCGCGCATCGTCAGGATGGTGTCTTCCCGCTTGTTTTCTGGCAGGTCCGGGCGCAGCAGCAGCGACGTGCTGGCCTTCAGGGCGACCAGGGGGGTACGCAGTTCGTGGACCATTTCCGCGATGAAGTCGCTCTGCTGGAACAGGCGCGCATTTTCAATGGCAATAGCCGCCTGGCTGGCGAGGGTGGTCAGGGTGCGGATATCCTGTTCGTTAAAACGCTGGCCATCGCGTTTGTTGAGCGCTTCCAGCACGCCAATCACCTTATCATGAGCGCGCATCGGGACCCCCAGCAGATTGCGGGTTTTTACGTCCACCGTATCCGCCACCTGGCCAAAGTAACTTGGCTCTTTGGTGACATCCTCGATCACGCGCGGCTCGCCATGCTTAAAAATCCAGCCAGCGATGCTGCCTTCGACAGGGATGATAATAGCGTCGGTTTCGTCCGGGTTCAGGTTTGATGTGACCTCAAAGCGCAGCGCGCCTACCTGAGAATCATACAACAGGATGGACGAGGCTTCGGTATTGGTCAGTTCTTCAGCCGCAGCGGTGATTTTACGAAGCAGCTCCGTCAGGTCCAGCGTGGAAGCTAACTGCTGGCTGATTTCTATCAGATATTCGTAATGCGCGAGCAGGTCATGATGCGCGCTGGTGTTTGGGGGTTGTGTACTCATAACAGGGTCTCCAGACGGCGCGTGCTTGGACGTAGAAATGCCTGATAACCACACGCCAGGCCCACAGGCTGCAATGCGTGCTCAAATAACAGGGGAAGGCTGAATTTCAGAGCAATAATATCAGACTCATTCAACACGGATGCATCCTATACGGGTATGCAATTATCAGGTCATCATTTGACTGCCACTTACTGTGCGGATGCGTGTGTTGAGTTCTTCAGTCAGTTTGACAATTTGGTTGGAGACAATGGCACCTGGTTGCAGCATCACAAGCGGTGTAGCAGCCCTGGCAGCCTGATGGACAAGCTCCGGCGCATCCGAAATGATGGCGCGCAGCTCTCGCCCAAGTACCTGCTCAACTTCGCTCCAGGGTACATTGAATGATGATCGATTCACCATGACGGTGTGGACGCGCGCAGCGCCAGCGCTGGTGTTTTCCAGTTCGCGCAGCAGTTCGTGCGCCATCGCCAGCGACACATGTGATGAATCAACGACCAACAGGATCTGATCCATCTCAAGCTGAAGCCGGCTCACCAGCGTATTATAGCCACAACCGAGATCGACAACGACGGGATGTCCTATTGAACGCAGGCTGTTGACAACAGCCACCGCAGATTCAACAGAATATTTCCCCTGTGCTTCCTGTGGGTATGCAGAAGACAGAAGCGCACGCAGGTTGCTGGCATGGCTCACAAGTTCACGCTGGACGGTAGCAGGTTGAATTTCGGCGGCGGGCCTGGACAGCAGATTGGCTATCCCAGGCGTGCCATCTAACCCCAGCATCAGCCCCAGACTGCCGACGCCCAGGCGGAAATCTGCCAGCACCGGCGTGTCGCCCGACATCAACGCTGCCGCGGCGATATTCAGCGCCAGGGTGGTCGTTCCAACGCCGCCTTTGGCGCCAATCAGGCCAATGGTGGTGCCTCTGGGAGAATCTGAACGCTGCTGGCCTGCGCTGCGCATCAGCATCGCCTTAACACGCGAAGCCAGTTCTGCCGGGTGGGTAGGTTTGGTCAGGTAATCATCCGCCCCGGCCTCGAACCCTGCCACTTTGTCATCGACCAGCGTTTTGGCGGTGAACATGATAATGGGAATGGCACGGGTGGTCTGATGAGCGCGTAACCGGCGGCAGACCTCATAACCATCCATATCTGGCATCATAATATCCAGAATGATGAGGTTGGGACGCTCTGAAACAGCCTTAGCCAGGGCCTGGGCGCCCGCATTCGCGGCTATGACTTCATAGCCGTGTCGTTGTAACATCAGACCGATGAGTTTAAGGCTGTCCAGATCATCATCTACAATCAGGATTTTTTCTGACATTACGCCGCCATGCTTGCGATATGTGCGTGCAATTTTTCAAAGTCTAGCACGAAAAAATAGGTGCTGCAACCAGCCCTGAATTAAGATTGTGGCAGTTGATAGCTCGTGCTGGCTGCTTTTCAGCAACTAACTAAACATCTGTCAGCAAATTTCGGGCCGAACCCTGCGCTGGCGGTAGTGACCCTCGCGCTTCATGGTCAACCGCGTATAATGTGGAATGTTTGCTAAGGGAATGAGTTTGTCTGAGGCGTTCTGTTGCGTCATAAAGTTTGTCCGATCTGTGGAACCACAGCACACCCGCAGGCCACAAAATGCCTGGAATGTGGCGCGTCGCTGCAGGGTGTTGCCGCTGTTGAAAGCTATGAGGATGCCGCCCCAAAGGTTGCTGCGCCTTATGATTTTCATTATGGCGAAACGGATCTTATCGAAAGCGGCCTGAAGTGGAAGGGCGCGACCTATGTGCTGGGCGGTATGCTGGCGCTGGCGGTGCTGGCGTGCGTCGGGCTGGGATTTATAGGAGTCGCCCGGTTTGCTGCGCTGTTTGATGTCCCCGGGTCGAATGCAGCGCCGCTGACGGCGACTTCGGCTGCTACGCTGGCCAATGCGTCGGATTTTGCCACTAACACACCGCAGCCCACCCGCATGCTGGCAACTGTCACGGCAGATGCCCCGCCCACCCGCACCCCAACGCCGTCTCCGGCGCCGACAGAGACGCCTGGCCCCTGTATGCAGGAAGTGCGGGCGGGTGACAGCCTGATTGGTATTGTGTCCCGGTGCGGGCATCGTGACATGGATGTGATTGACACTGTTCTGGAGATGAACGGTTTAAGCGCCCCGGAAGTGATTCAGGTGGGCCAAACACTGGAAATCCCCTGGCCAACTGCAACTGTGGATCCGGAAGCACAGCCGACAGAGACATCGGAGAATGCAGAAGAAGCCGGCACGAATCCGCTGGTTGCCTTTCTGCCCGATGATGAGGATGAGATTGTGATCGCAGCGCTGCCCACTGCCACCTTGCAGCCGGGGGTGACCTGGCATCAGGTGGTCAGCGGCGAAACGATCATTCATGTTGCTTCTCAATATGGGGCAAATGTCAAAATTCTTTCTGAGTTGAACCCGGAAGTGATGTTCTCTCAGTGCGATTTTGGTCAGTTTGGTGGCGGTCCTTCGTGTTTGGTCAACCTATATGAGGGGCAGCGGCTGCGGGTGCCTGCACCCACGCCCACGCCGACATTATCGCCCACGCCATCCGGCAGCGAAACAGCTACGCCATCACCCACGCCAACCTACAACGCCCCGAGCGCCCTCAGCCCGGGTGATCGGGCACTGTTCCAGCGCGAAGAGCTGATCACGCTGCGCTGGGTGGCCTCTGGCACCCTGGCAGAAGGGCAGGTGTATCGCGTTACTGTCAAGGATGTGACCGCCAACAAAACCCATGCGGGCGACACCACCGAGTTGTTTTTTATTGTGCCGGAGGCCTGGCAGGGGCAGGATAACCGGCGTCATGAATATGAATGGACGGTCAGTGTGATTGATTCCCGCAACCCGGACAATCCCCATTTTTCAACGCGACCGCGCACGTTTGTGTGGGAAGGGCTTGTGGAAGAGGAACAGGGATGATGTGGAAACGATGGGGCGCGTCTGTGCTGCTGATCAGCCTGCTGGCAGCCTGTAACTTTGCACCTGTGAATCCTGGTGGGGCCAGCCCGACAGTAGAAGAGATTCCGCTGACTCAGCCGGGCACCCCTTCACCGTCGCCATCGGCAACCACTCTGCCTGAAAACTCACCAGAGCCGCTGGTCGAGACTGCCACGCCAACCGCGACGCCCGGGCCGCCCACTATGCCGCCCTCCATGACGCCGACGCCCGGCCCCTACGAACATACCGTGCAGCAGGGCGAGACGCTGGGATATATTATTCAGCTTTATGGTTATCGCGACTTCAACATTATTGATGAAATTGTCCGCATCAATGAAAATGTCCCCAATGCGGATACCCTGCCGGGGGCAGGGGCAGTCATTCTTATTCCTCGCCAGACCGCGACCCCCACGCCCGAAGATTTTACGCCCGCGCCGAATCTGGCTGTCACGCTGGGCCAGGGGATCGCACCCACGTCGCCTGCCACAGGGCTGAATATCGACGCGCCGATTGTGACTCATCAGGTGGTTGAGGGGCAGACCATTGTCGATATCGCTGTCAATTACAATACGACGCTGGAAGTGCTGGCCGTCCTGAATCCTGATATCTCGTTTGCCGGGTGTAACTTTGAAATTCAGAGTGGTGGGCCGAACTGTGGGCCATTGCTGCGGGTGGGGCAGACGGTGATGGTGCCCGCACCAACCCCGACCCCGACGCTTTCGCCCACACCGTCTGGCAACGAAACGCCGACCCCGACCCCCACCTACGCTGCACCGCTGATTATATCGCCACCGCAGGAGGCCAATGTCCCGCCAACTGCTTTCCGGCTGGAATGGGTCAGCGTGGGGGTGCTGCAGCCAGATGAGGTGTATCTGGTTCAGGTGACGGACACGACAGCCGGAGAGACGTTTAATGATATCACCCGCAGCACGTCACTGCTGCTGCCGGAATCCATGATCCCTGCGGATGGTCAGGTGCACCTGATTGAGTGGACAGTGACGGTGGCGAAACCCAACGAAGCAGGAATCTATCGCGTGGTCAGCGGCGCGGCGGAGACACACCGGTTTAACTGGCTCAGCCGCTAGGCAGCGCTCACTGACGTCCGAATTCGCGCGCGAGCTGGTCGCCGGACATGTGCAGCATGGTCGGGCGTCCATGTGGGCAGGTGAGGGGGGACCGGGTGCGCTCTAGCTGCTGGATAAGCCCGCGCATTTCCTCAACACTGAGGATGGTGCCAGCTTTTACCGCTGCCTGTTTGCATACCCGCCGGATAATCTTTTCCTCGATAGAAGACTGGCCGGGGGTCTGGTCGTTTTCCAGTTCTTCAAGCACCGCGCTGACCGCTTCGACCGGGTCTCTGTCCGCCAGCATGGCCGGAATGCTGCGGATGATAAACGTGTTCGGGCCAAAGTTTTCCAGTTGAAAGCCCACCGCTTTGAGGGTGGCCAGATTGGCCTCGATAAGCTGCGCTTCGGGGGCGGGCAGTTCTATCGTTTGCGAAGCCAGCGTGAACTGGGTGATTGTGCCCTGTTTATGATAATTGTCCAGAAACTGCTCGTACAGAACGCGCTCGTGCGCGGCATGCTGGTCGATCAGGTAAAGCCCTGCCGGCCCTTCCGCAACGATGTAACTGGCGCCTACCTGACCGATGACACGCAGCATGGGCAGGGTGCGCGGCTTTTTGGGACTGTCCGGCCCGACAGGGATTTCATGTGCATCATTGTCATCTACCGTCAGCCGCTGATGGGAATAACTGCCGGGAGAGTCCATTTCAAAGCCGATGCTCATTTGCGCGCGCCCCGAAGACTCCTCATGCAAAGGGAATTCGGATAATCTGTGTCGGCCAAATGTGGGTGTCTGGGCCTGATCGAGCAGGGCGCGGCGGATGGTGCGCTGTACGACAGCAAACACCTCGTTGGGGTTGCGGAACCGAACCTCTGATTTGGCCGGGTGTACGTTGACATCCACTTCTTCAGAGGACAGTTCAATCATCACCACGCTGACAGGATAGCGGCCTTTCATGAGCAGGGTGTGATAGGCCTGCGTGACGGCATAGCTCAGGCTGCTGTCCTGAATCCAGCGCCCATTGACATATAACATGATGCGGGAACGATCCGCGCGGTTGAGACTGGGCAGCGATGTATACCCGTAAACCCGGATGTCTGAACGGCGTTCATGGTCCGCAGCATCGCTGTCAATTTCAATCATATCGCGAAATGTATCAACGCCCAGCACCGTCACCAGCGCATCGGCAAGCTGGCCGCTGCCGCTGGAACGAAATGCCTCGCGGCCGTCCTGCTCCAGCGTAAAACGCACCTGAGGATAGGCGATGGCATAGCGGGCGGTGACCACCGCGACCTGACGTTTTTCTGTGTTTTCGGCCTTTAGGAATTTAAGACGCGCCGGGGTGTTGTAAAACAGATTTTCCACTGTTACGACGGTGCCGGCAGGCGCGCCCAGGGGCTGACGATGGATGATGTGGCCACCTTCCAGCCGCAGCCGAGTGCCCACATCCTCGTTATAAGCGCGTGTGGTCAGAGTGACCTGGCTGATAGACGCGATACTCGCCAGCGCTTCGCCGCGGAACCCCAGCGTCTGAATGTGCGAAAGATCATCTGCGGTGGTCAGCTTGCTGGTGGCATGGCGTGCAAAAGCGGTTTCAACCTCATCAGAATGGATGCCCTGTCCATTGTCGCTGACCCGCATCAGGCGCCGCCCGCCGCCGCTGACGGCAATATGAACCGTCGTCGCGCCAGCATCAAGCGCGTTTTCGGTCAGCTCCTTTACCACTGAGGCCGGGCGTTCGATCACCTCGCCGGCAGCAATCTGGGCGATGACCCGGTCATCAAGCACTTTAATGGGCATAGGAAATCCTGAAACGTTACAACACTCTGATATATTCGAAGTGGGCTAAGAACACTTATTCTATTATAGCCGGAAACGAGGGTGTGTCTACTCTCCGGCGTCTGCGCCGGCCAGATTTGCCCCGCTGAGGGGGATGCTCATATAGAAGGTGCTGCCCTCGTCCTCTGCGCTACGGACCCAGGCATCACCCCCATGCCGCTGGGCCACGCTGCGCACGATAAACAGCCCCAGGCCGCTGCCTTTGATTCGTTTCTGGTCCTTGCGGGCAAGGCGCACATGGCGTTCGAAGAGACGTTTCTGATTTTCCGGGCTGATGCCATAGCCCGTGTCCTTCACGCTGATGACGATGCTTTCGTTTTCGGTTCTGACATCCACATGAATGGAGCCGCCATTGGGGGTGTACTTAATGGCGTTGTCGATCAGGTTGGTGATGGCCCGTTCGAGCATATGAATATCTGCATAGACAATGGGCAGGTTATCCGTCACGTGCCAGGAGAGCTTAAGTTCCTCTTTTTCGGCTGGAACAAGATGATTATCCACAATACGGTTGATGATTTCCCGCAGGTCGCAGGCGGAGCGCGACAGTTCATAAAAGCCGGTTTCAGGATCGTAACGCCCGGCATCCTGAATATTTTCTACCAGCGTCGCCATTTGGTGGACGCCGGACAGGATTTTTTCAACAAAGAATGCCTGCTTCTCATTCAGTTCGCCCACCAACTGCTGCTGGAGCATATCGGCGAAACCCTGCATCGAAGTCAGCGGGGAGCGCAGATCGTGCGAGACAATGCGGGTGAATTCATTCTGGTTGCGGTTGAGGCGCTTAAAACGGGTGATGTCGCGCAGGGACAAAATCCAGCCTTCAGTCTCGCCAGCGGCATTGCGGATGGCTTCTGTGCGTGGAATGAAGGCCATCTCACCTATGTGCCATTCTGTCTGACTTTTGGATTTGCTGCTGATCAGGCTCATCAGTTCATCAGACTGCACCACATCCTTCAGGGCACGGCCCGCGGCCTGTTTGCTGGGAGTGTGGAACAAAGTCTCTGCGGCAGGGTTCAGCAGGAGCACGTTTTGATCGGCATCCACAACGATCAGCGGGTCTGTGAGGCTGCTTAGAACCGCGGCGGTAAGCTGGTCTGTGCGGCCCTGACGGGTTTTATAGTCCGCCTGAACCGCAGCCGCAGTCAGAGCATCCAGCAGCGAAACAAGGCCGGGTTCCTCGGCAGCAGCAGGCGCTGTATCGACGAGACAGAACATCCCAAGCTGGCGCTGATCTCCGGGATGCCGGATTGATGCTGCAAGGTAAGGCTGATCAAACAGGCGTGTGTTATCTGGCAGCAGGGGATTGGTCTGCAGCCCGGCGGCCAGGTTCGTACCCAGCAGCCTCAGGCGGGCCGCATCGCATGCGATATCCCCGCTGGTGATGCAGGCACCGCTTTCGTCAGGCGCGGCATAGCAGACACCCGCCGCTGCGGTTGTGTCCTGAATGGATTGTAAAATCAGGGTGATGGATTGTAGCGGATCCGGGTTAGTGGCGAGGGCATGAAAGACCTGCTGCAAACGAGACTGTAGGTTGACACCGCTCTGCATGATGTACTCGCCTGTTCAAGAGGTTATAAAATAGGGCATATGTTAGTTTATTGAAAGTATTCGCAATAAAAATTATCAAAAGCAGCATTATCCTGATGTCATTATAACGATGTTGCATAGGTGTGACAAGCCAGTTGCCGCTGGTTATTTGCATCTTCTTCAGGATAAATTTCTCGTAGCATCCCACAGAAGTTTCTTTGTTATAATAATATTTTAGAGCGGTGGGTTAGCGTATAACAGGTCAGAGTGCAAATCCCATGGCGGATAAACGTATAGTCGCTTATCATATTTCGCGGTTACAGGATAAAAGTCCTGAGGTGCGCCTGAAAGCGATTCAGGAATTAGGGTTGTTAGGCGATCCTGGTGCGTTGGATATACTTCACAAAGTGTTCAATGCGGATTCTGACCCTGAAGTGCGCAGGGCCGCTCAGGAGGCGGGGAGAGCCATCTTCCTCAAACAGCGCGAACGCAGCGGTACTTAGCGGGGCGCATCAGCCAGCAGCAGTGATTTACAGATAAACACAGGCCCTCGCTTCTGCGGGGGCCTGTTAGTACGTCGGGAAGGCTCTGTTACTGGCACAGACTGGCCAGGCGTTCCGCAACCTGTGCCGCGCTTGCCTGCAGATCGACCAGCGACTTGCGCTCTCTTTCCACCACTTCCGGATTGGCCCGATTCACAAAGTTCTCGTTGTTCAGCAGGTTCTGCGTGCGGTCAATCTGCTGCTGGAGCTTTTCCTGCTCCTTGCGCAGGCGCTGGCATTCCAGTTCGATATCCACCATCCCGGCCAGCGGAAGATAAACCACCGCATCATTCACGATGACAGAAGCGCTGTTTTCCGGGGCGCTGGCACCGTCTTCCAGCAAGGTGGCAGTCTCCACATGGCACAGGCGCGCGAAGATATACTGGTAATGCTCCACGGCGTCTCTGTAACTGCCCGGGGCGATCAGCGCCTGAATGCGCCGGCCCGGGTCCACGCTGTATTCTGCGCGCACATTGCGGATGCCGCGCACCATCTCCATTAGCGCCTGCATCGTCTCTTCCGTCTGTGCATCAATCAGGCTGGTATCTGCCTGCGGCCACTGCGCCAGCATGAGCGTTTCTCCCTGGTTGGAGAGGGGGAGATACTGCCAGGCCTCTTCGGTAACAAAAGGCATAAAGGGATGCAGCAGGCGCAGGCAGGTATCCAGAACATGGACCAGCACCTGACGAGTCCGGGTTTTTTGGGCGTCGTCACCGCTGTAGAGGGGATGCTTGCTGATTTCGATGTACCAGTCCGCAAACTCGCTCCACAGGAAGTCATAAATCTGACGGCCCGGCTCGCCATACAGGTAGTTATCGAACAGGCGCTGCGTATTCTGAATCAGCGTGTTCAGCCGCGACAGAATCCAGCGGGAGGGCAGATCAAGCTGGTCTGCGGGCGGCAGGCCGGGCGGCAGATCGCCATCCAGATTGCTGACGATGAAGTTGGTCATCTGCCAGATTTTGTTGACGAAACGCCAGTTGCTTTCCACCCGGTTCACATCCAGATTGACATCGTTGCCGGGGGTGCCGCTTGTCACCAGGGTAAAACGCAGCGGGTCCGTGCCATACTTGTCCATCAGTTCCAGCGGGTCGATGGTGTTGCCCAGGGTCTTGCTGATTTTGCGGCCCTGCGCGTCGCGCACCAGCCCATGCAGATAGACCGTGTGGAAGGGGGGCTTGTCCGTAAACCACAGGCCCATCATGATCATGCGCGCCACCCAGAAGAAAATGATGTCGTAGCCCGTTTCGAGGACTGAGGTGGGGTAGTAGCGCTCGTAATCCGGCGTTTTTTCCGGCCAGCCCAGCGTGCTGAACGGCCACAGACCGCTGCTGAACCAGGTATCCAGAATATCCTCTTCCGGGCGCCAGCCTTCGCCTTCTGGCGCTTCGCTGCCGATGTGCAGTTCGCCATTGGGGCCATGCCATGCCGGAATGCGGTGCCCCCACCAGAGCTGGCGGCTGATGCACCAGTCTTCGATGTTTTCCATCCAGTGGAAATAGATTTTCTCGAAGCGTTCCGGCACGATTCGGATCTGGCCGCTGCGCACAGCTTCGAGCGCCTTTTCTGCCAGGGGCTGAATTCTGAGGAACCACTGCGTGCTCATCAGCGGTTCGATGATTTCGCCGCCGCGCTGGCTGCGAGGGACGGTGTGGACGATGTTCTCCACCTTAATGGTCAGGCCGGCGGCTTCCATATCCGCCCAGAGTTTTTCCCGGCACTCGAACCGGTCCAATCCGGCGTACGGCCCGGCGTTGGCGTTCATGCTGGCATCGTAATTCATGACGTTGATGATCGGCAGGTCGTGCCGCTGGCCGATCTGATAGTCATTCGGGTCGTGGCCGGGCGTGACCTTTAAGGCCCCTGTGCCCACTTCGCGATCCACGTATTCATCCGCTATGATCGGGATTTCGCGGTTGAGCATGGGCACCAGCGCAGTCTGGCCGATGAGATGTTTGTAACGGTCGTCGTCCGGGTGCACGGCAACGGCTGTATCCCCAAGGATGGTTTCCGGACGAGTGGAGGCGACAGGGATAAAATCTCCGCCTTTGACCGGGTATTTGAAGTAGTACATTTTCCCCGGTTCTTCTTCGCGTTCGACTTCCAGATCCGACACGGCGGTTTGCAGGCCAGGACTCCAGTTCACCAGGCGAGGGCCGCGATAGATCAGCCCCTGCTCATGAAGCTGAAGGAACACATGCTCCACCGCTCTGGATAATCCTTCATCCATGGTGAAGCGTTCGCGGTCCCAGTCGCAGCTTGCGCCCAGGCGGCGGAGCTGGTGGATGATGGTGCCGCCGTATTTTTCCTTCCATTCCCAACTGCGTTTCAGGAATTCTTCGCGGCCAATGGCAAAACGATTCGTCCCTTCTTCTTCCAGCATCTTTTCGACCTGAAGATGGGTGCCTATGCTGGCGTGATCTGTCCCCGGAACCCACAGCGCGGCTTTGCCTTGCATCCGCTCGTAGCGGATCATCAGGTCTTCCAGGCTGGCAAACAGCGCATGGCCGATGTGGAGCGCGCCTGTCACGTTGGGAGGGGGAATGCTGATCACGAAGGGTTCGGCATCTGGCCCGGCCACCTCCGGTTTGAACCAGCCGTTTTCTTCCCACCACTGGTACAGGCGAGCTTCGGCTTCCTTAAAATCAAAATTCCTGGGTATGGCTTTTTCAGTTTCCTGCTGCATGAGACCCTCCCTCCTATGTTTGTGCGCCCAGCGGCTTACGAGCAACCAGCACACGTTCTGAACGGTCTGGCTGGTCGGTAATTTCTTCAAATCCGGCTTCTAACAACACGACCTTCACTTCGTCTGTCGAGAGCGGGCGGAAAACCACCTGCCGTTTAATCGTCTGATAATCTTCGCCCTTGCCCTGGACGATGTACAGATTCTGGGTGGCGATGACCGGCGGCCCTTCCTCCCATTCCCAGATATCGAAGGTGATAAACTCGCTGCTATCTTCCAGCGTATGCGCGAAACTGGGAATAAAACGAGGCCGTGTTTCCATAAACGGGCCAAAATCACGCATACCGATCACCAGCACGCCTCCGGGGCGCAGCAGGTCATAAAAGGTATGGAGCGCGAGTTCAATCTCCTCATCTGTCAGCAGGTGGGGCAGGGCATTGCCTTTGCTGACGATGGCATCAAAAGGTCCCTGGACCACTTCTGGCAGGCGCATAAAATCTGCGCAATGGAAGTCGAGCTTTCCGCGCAGCTCATACTGTTTTGCAATTTCCTGAGCTTTGCGTAACATGCCGCTGCTGGGGTCTGCCGCTACGACATCAAAGCCCAACTGCGCCAGGGCTATCGCCTGGGTGCCTGCGCCACAGGAGGCATCCAGCACACGCGAGACGCCCTTGTTGCGAAAGATCGCTCTTAAACCAAGTCCTTCACGCTCCAACTGGGTTGCCCAGTCCCGATAGAACAGGGGATAGTATTCGGCAATGGCGTCATAGAAGCTGCTGGTGTCGTTGGTTACAATCATCATACGTTTTACCTCAAACAAAAAATCCCCTCGTCCTTCAAGGACGAAAGGATCTGCCTTCCGCGGTACCACCTTGTTTCTTCGCCCTATATGGCGAAGCACTCTTGCGCTGTAACGGGCGTACCCGATCTGACTTACACATGCGCACCGCACTTCAGCCAGATAACTCGCGGGGGACCTTCGACAAACTGTTGCATGCAGGCTTCCAGCCGATGACCCGCATTCTCTGATCGCAAGGGAGTGTGTCTACTTTTCCCGGTCAACGTTGCTGGCGCGAGTATAGCATAAGTGGTGATGGAGCGTCAATTGCGCGCGTATCAGGTGGGAGGCAGCATGTTGCGAATGCGATCTGCCAGCATCTCAATCGCCACGGTGTTAAAGCCCCCTTCGGGGATGATGATATCGGCATAGCGTTTGCTTGGTTCTACCAGTTGGAGATGCATGGGCCGCACCGTTTTGAGATACTGATTGATGACCGAATCCACCGTCCGGCTTCGCTCTGTAATATCACGCTGCAAACGACGTATGAAACGCACATCGGAGTCTGTATCAACAAAAATCTTGACATCAAACAGCGATCTCAGTTCCGGTTCAGCAAAAATCAGGATGCCCTCGACCAGAATAATCGGTTGAGGGGCCAGGGTGCGCGTGTAGGGCAGGCGCTTGTGTTCGCGAAAGTCGTAGACAGGGATTTCTGTCGCCTGCCACTGCTGTAACTGCCGGATGTTGGCAATCAGCAGATGAGTATCCAGCGCGTCCGGATGATCGAAGTTGCGCAGGCCTGGCTCGAGAAGCGGGATTTCGTCAATATCTTTGTAGTAGGTGTCGTGGGGAAGGTAGGCGATGTGATGCTCGCCAACGCGGGACAGCAGCGCGTTGGAAACCGTGGTTTTACCAGACCCGGTACCGCCGGCCACACCGATGGTGACTGGACGAGTTTGCTCGGCCATTCACGTCTCCACATGTCTGACAATAAAAATGCCCGTAGGCATTGCATCTTACGGGCAGGAGAGCCACCCGAGGGACTTGAACCCTCAACCTCACGCTTACGAAGCGTATGCTCTGCCATTGAGCTAGGGTGGCAACCACGCAACATTATAGCAGCGGGCCAGGGAGCAGGCAAGACTTAATGCCGGAAGTGGCGTGTGCGTGTGAAGATCATTGTGATGTTGGCTTTGTTGGCTGCTTCGATCACTTCGGCATCCCGAATCGAGCCGCCCGGCTGAATGACGGCCGTGACTCCGGCTTCAATGGCGGCCTCAATACCATCTGCAAACGGGAAGAAAGCATCTGATGCCAGCGCAGCGCCTTTGGCGTTTTCTCCGGCTTTGCTGATCGCCAGTTTGACAGCATCAACCCGGCTGGGCAGCCCGCCCCCGACCCCTACGACATGATTCGTCTGAGCAACGACAATCGCATTCGATTTGACGTGCTGGACTGCCTTCCAGGCGTACTGCATGGCGGCGAGTTCATCGGTTGTCGGTTTGCGCTCAGTCACGGTCTGGTAAGCAGTGCCCTCTGGGTCCCCCATGTCCGGACGCTGGACCAGCAGGCCGCCGTTGACGGTGCGTACTTCGTAATCCAGCCCATCATAGGGGCGTGCTATGCGGACCAGGCGGCAGTTTTTCCGCTTTTCCGTCAGCATCTGGCAGCCCTGGGGCGAAAAACCGGGGGCAGCGATGGCTTCTGTAAAAACAGACCCCAGCGCTTCTACAAAGGCTTCATCCACTTCGCGATTGGTTGCCACGACGCTGCCATAGGCGGAGACCGGGTCCGCAGTCAGCGCCAGGGCATAGGCTTCTGCAATCGTGGCGGCACTGGCGATTCCAATGGGCGTCAGGTGTTTGACAATGACGACGGTGGGGTCTTCAAAGCTGCAGACAGCGCGCCAGGCCGAATCGAGATCGAGATAGTTGTTGTAGGAAAGCTCTTTTTGCCCGCCGACTAATTCGCCCCCAAGCGGGCCTGTACCCATTGTGCGGCTGTAAAAGGCCGCAGGCTGGTGTGGGTTTTCGCCATAACGCAGGGGATCGACCTGCTGGAAGCCAAGCGAGAGATGGTTGGGCAGGGCATCCGCAGCCAGGCCGGGCGCAAAATCTGCTGAGAGAAAGGCGTGAATAGCCGTATCATAATCGCGGGTATGGGCGAAGGCTTTGATCGCCAGCTTTCGCCGTGTCGCTAACTCTACCTGGGTGCTCGTCTGAAGCTCTTCGATAATATTCGCATAGTCATTAGAATCACAGACGACAATGACATGAAGGAAATTTTTAGCGGCCGCACGAATTAGCGTTACACCACCGATGTCAATCTGTTCAATGGCATCCTGCAGCGTGACCCCTTTCTGGGCAACGGTGTCCTGAAAAGGGTAGAGGTTGCACACCACCATGTTGATAGGGGCATAGCCATGCTCGCTGAGGGTGGCAAGGTCTTCTTCTTTATCGCGTGTCAGAATGCCGGCATGGATGGCAGGGTGGAGTGTTTTGACACGACCACCCAGCATTTCCGGCATACCCGTCACCTGAGAAATCGAGGTTACCGGCAGGCCTGCATCGTGAAGTGCCTTCTCTGTGCCGCCGCTGGCGACCAGATCCCACCCCAGATTCAGCAGCGCTGATGCAAATTCAACTAAATTCGTCTTATCATAGACGCTAAGCAGTGCACGAGGCATAAGACTCACCTTTGTGAAAACTTTAATCAACAGGAGGAGGATTATAACGCCATCGATGCACCGCTGCATTAACCACGCCAGACCCCTTTGTATATTAATTATTCATAAGAAATTTGTGATTTTCGAGTCATTTGTCGGATTTCTGTTTACAATACGAATAAGATCGTGATGAATTTCACAAGGGGTGCTGCGCTATGATATCTCGACCAAGGATCATCATTATTGGAGCTGGCTTTGGTGGGCTGGACGCAGCGCGTACGCTGGCAGGCCACTCAGTTGATGTGCTGCTGATTGATCGCAGGAATTTTCACACGTTTACGCCGCTGCTGTATCAGGTGGCGACCTGTGCGCTGGATCCGAGCGAAGTGGCCTATCCTGTGCGGCATATCATCTATGACCAGCCGGATCTTCGTTTCCTGATGGGGGAGGTGACGGAAATTGACTACCTCAGCCAGCAGGTGCACGTCAGTACCAACAACGGGATGCGGATTGAGCCGTATGATTACCTGATTGTGGCAGGTGGCAGCGTCACCACCTATTTTGGCAACGAGGCGCTTGCCCAGACCGTCTTTGGCCTCAAGGACCTGGGTGACGCGGTGGCGCTTCGGAACCACATCCTTAAGTTGTTTGAACGGGCCGCATGGACCGACGACCGGGAGGAACAGGAAGCGCTGACAACCCTGGTGGTGGTCGGGGGCGGGCCAACCGGTCTCGAAACTGCCGGCGCGCTGTACGAGCTTTACAATTATGTGCTGCGGCAGGAGTATGCCAAATCGATTGATATTACCGCCCATGTGATTGTGGTCGAGGCGCTGGACCGTCTGTTGGTGGCGTTCCCGGAACAGCTTCAGCAGTCGGCGCTGGATCAGCTAAAGTCGCTGGGGGTGGAGGTGATACTGGATAATCCGGTGGAGGACGCCGGAGAGGGGTATCTGCGATTGAAGGACGGGCGCGAGATTGCCACGTATACCATAATCTGGGCCGCTGGCGTCAAGGCGTCTCCTCTGGCCGATATGCTGGATGTGGAATTGCAGCGGGGTGGACGTGTGCCTGTCCGGCCTACGCTGGAGGTGATCGGGCGGGATAACATCTACGTAGTGGGCGACATGGCCTACCTGGAAGATGACAACGGAGAACCGTACCCGCAGTTGATCCCGGTAGCCAAGCAGCAGGGAACGCTGGCAGCTCGTAACCTCCTGAACCGGATCCGGAACGAACCGCAGGCTGAATTTAACTATCGTGATCGTGGCATTATGGCCACCATTGGCCGCAGCCGTGCCGTAGCCTGGATTTACAACCGCGTGCCTTTTACGGGTTTTCTGGCCTGGGTGATGTGGCTGGCGCTGCATCTGGTGTGGCTGCTGGGGTTTCGCAATCGTATCAGCGTTCTGGTCGGCTGGATATGGAATTATCTGACATATGATCGCTCTGTGCGCATCATTCTGGAACGCCCGGTGGGAACGCGGGAACGAGAAGTGGAGATTCAGTCGTAGAAGCTGATGGATGCGCTTGTCTAAGTGCCGGTCGAATTGTTACAATAAGCACAAGACTGCTTAACTTAACAAGGGCAAGACTCCATGATTGCAGAGAATGAAATCCTTCAACGACGCGATGCAAAAGCCCGGCCACATCTGGAACAATATGCGCCAGTGTGGCTGGTGGACCAGAAAATGATCCTGGAAGACGACAGCGTACAGTTTAACGTTGTGTTTCAGCATCATCTGTATGGGTGGGTCAGCCGCCGCTATCGCTACGATGCTTTTAACGATGTGCTGTACTACAAAGGCCAGAACCGGGTGTCGATAGACAAAATGGTGGAAATTCAGGAAACAGAACCCTGGCTGGTGGTGACTGTTGCCAACATTCCTAATGGGTATGGTGGTTAACGCGCTGTCTGGCTCTCATCTGGCTGAACATCTCTAAGAGCTTATCCGCAATAGTGGACCAGGCATACTGCTGTGCCTGGTCTGATGCAGCGACGCGCATCTGCTGAAGCTGTTCCGGGTTGTACAGCAGTGTTGCCATACGGTGGGCCAGGGCTTCCGGATCGCGCACGGGGACCAGAAAACCCGAAACGCCATCCTCGATCAGGAACGCCAGCCCACCAACCTCTGTGGCAATCACAGGCGTGCCAGACGCCATGGCTTCCAGCGCCACCATGCCAAATGACTCGTAATCCGAAGGCATGACCACAGCCGTCGCTGCTGCATAATACACCGGCAGTTGAGTCTGGTCCTTTGCCCCCACAAACTCAATGACGTGGCCCAGGCTGAACCGGTTGACCAGATCCTGCAGATAGTTCATCTCTGTATCGGTGGGATCATCCGTATTGCCACCGATAATCATAAACTTCACCTGTTCCAGAAGCTGGGGCTGTTCATCCTGAATCAGGGCCAGGGCTTCAATGGCTGTATCAACACCTTTAAGCGGTTCGATGCGCCCCACAAAAAGCAACAGGTTGGTGTTCTGGGGCAGCCCTAACTGCGTTTTCGCCACCTGATGGGGCAGGGGCCGGAACTGATTCAGATCAACCCCCGGGGAGACAATCGTGATTTTGCGACGGCTGGCGCGGTACAGCCACCGTAACTGTGCCTGTTCCGCTGGGGTGGCCGCCACAATGCCATCGGCCCACTGTACAATCTGCATTTCGCTGCTGATGCGCTGATTCGGGGCGGATGAGGCCGGGGTGATGCGATTTTTCATCTGGCCCAGGGTATGGAACATCTGGATAAAGGGAATTCCCCAGGTGGTTTTGAGGCAGTTGGCGACACAGCCACTGAGCCAGTAGTGACTGTAAATCAGATCGTAGCGAATGTTATGCCGGGTTGTGAAGGCCATGACGCCGGCTGAAAACTCACACACATGAGGGTAGATGTCATCTGGCCCAAGCGGCTGTATACCGCCTGCGGTGACCTGAATAACGCGCACATTCTCGCCCAGGGAGGTATCCACACAAGGCTGGTCAGAGGCAGTGCGCCGGGTGTAGATATCCACCAGAAGGCCACGTCGTCCAAATTCCTGGGCCAGTTTGCGGATATAAACATTCATTCCGCCGGTTTTTCTGCCCCCCATTTTTGCCAGAGGGCTGGCATGCACACTGATGATAGCGATCCGTTGGATGGCCATTATGCTCTTCCTGCTAACTCAGCTCGCAAATTAAGGACCTGAATATCCTGCCCCCCCATATGGTATTTATAGGTTTCGTTGCCCTGCAAAAAGTCGAAAATTTCGTGCCCGGTTTCGATAGCGTGCTGAATGTTATAGGCCAGCAGAACGATCCCCGGGCTAAGATAGCCGTGTGATTCTGGCTGCAGACCGGAGTTGTAGACCAGAACTTTGCCTTCGTAGTCGAAGTTTAAGTAAGTGGATGCGCGCTCGCCCTCTACGGTCAGAAAGCTGAGGCTCAGCCAGCCAGCTTCCTGCAGAACAGTCGTGATGGCCTTAAAAAAGGCCTTGTTCTGCGGATCTGCAAGGAATTGTGCTTTTTCCGGTGCGCTGGCCGCCATCATGAGGAAGAAATGCTCCATTTCTTCCTCGATGTTATGTTCCGGCCCAACGATGTACCAATCCACCCCGGAATGAACGCCCTGAGCGCGGCGCAGCTTGCGCCGGATCTCATGCCGCTGCTTTTTATCCAGCTGCGCCAGATACTCCGACCAGTCCTGTGGCAGCCTGACCACAGGGCAGACATCTTCAGGCTCTATAGCAACCTGAAAGCCGTGTTTTTCCAGAAAGGCCGGCAACTGAGTCAGGCTGATGGCACCTTCAGGGATGTTGCACAGTTCTACATAATCAAAAAGCTCGGTGCTTTGCGCCAGATGGCTGACAAACGCTTCCAGTACACCCTCTGCATAATCCGGATCAATAATTAAATCCAGATAATCTGTAACTTCCTTACAGCCAATGGTCGCCACAAAACGCCTGCCATCACCATCCTGGCCAATAAACCAGGGCGCCAGGCCTACCAGACGGCCCTCATCATCCCGACAGCTGAGCACCCACAGATCGCCTGGCTGATAACACGCCCACCATGTTGACTGCCATTCCCATGTACTGAAAATGCAATTGGCTGTGCTGCGTCGTACAAGTTCATTCCATTCAGACTTCAGGTCTGTAAACAGGCCGGGGTTCGTGTGTACTTCGAGCTTCAACAGCGTCATTTCCTTCGTTTCTAAGGATAATGCGTCACATTATAATCAAGCCATAATGCAGTGCCAATCAAACACAAACCGGATAGGTCCAATTTGTCTGTAAGCGTGACGGCTTTATCCTGTATTTACGTTTTACCATGTGGACTATTAAACTTGTGTTGGCGTATGATGAGCAGCCTGTTCAGATTTATCGCGTGCCTCGCGCCCGATTCGTAAAATAAGACCAGGCTGCCTGCTATAGAGACAGCCTGGTCAAAAATTGACGTCAGAAGGACAGTGGAGTGTTTTAGACCGCTGCTTTCTTCAGGTTGTTCAGCTTATAGTCGTATGCCAGCGACTGCTTGGTGTTGGCATCGAACAGGTGCAGGTTATCGATGTTGATCACGGTCTGAACGCGCCCGCCAACCTCGGCAGAGGTACGCGGGTCCATACGGGCGATAAAGCTGACACCCTTTTCGTTGAGGTAAACGACAACTTCGTTACCCATCTGCTCGACCACTTCGACACTGGCCTCAAGTTCTGAAGGCGTAATGCTGGGCGGAGCAAAGTGGATGTCGTGAATATCTTCCGGACGAATGCCCAGGATCACTTCCCGGCCAGCATGGCTGCGGAAGGGTTCGGCATGGCGCGGGTCAATGGTGACCTTGAACGCGTGCGCATCTGCAATCAGGCTGTCCCCTTCGGCAATAAGCTGGGCGTCGAAGAAGTTCATGGACGGGCTGCCGATGAACCCGGCGACAAACACGTTGCTGGGGTTGTTATACAGCGTCTGAGGGCTATCGACCTGCTGGATTTCGCCTTCGTTCAGCACGCAGATACGGGTCCCCATCGTCATGGCTTCAACCTGATCGTGGGTCACATAAATGAAGGTGGTCCCGAGCCGCTGGTGCAGCTTGGCAATTTCTGCACGAGACTGGACGCGCAGCTTGGCATCCAGGTTCGAAAGAGGCTCATCCAGAAGGAATACCGCAGGCTCACGCACAATCGCACGGCCCACTGCCACACGCTGGCGCTGGCCGCCTGACAACTGGCGCGGACGGCGATCAAGCAGGTTCACACCCTTTGCTTCGTCCACCAGGCCGAGGCTGCGCGCAGCTTCGTTTACACGGCGGTCAATTTCGTGCTTGGGGGTCTTGCGCAGACGCAGCCCGAACGCCATGTTATCATAGACTGTCATATGGGGATAAAGCGCGTAGCTCTGGAACACCATGGCCACGTCGCGGTCTTTCGGGGCAACGTTGTTGACCACCCGGTCGCCAATCAGAATTTCGCCGGAAGTCACTTCCTCCAGTCCTGCCAGCATACGCAGGCTTGTTGACTTTCCGCAACCGGAGGGACCCACGAAGACAAGAAATTCCTGGTCTTCAATATGCAGATTCATATTTTTGATCACAACGTTGTTGCCGAAAGACTTATGAACATTTCTATAGGTTACACTTGCCACTGGATTTCCTCCGTCATTGTTTAGCAGCTTCTTAAGAAGTGTAATATGACCTTTAATTTGGAAAAATTGCACAAAGAAGTTGCTTTATGCAAATTCTTACTTTTCCTACGCAGGGATTATAATTAGTTCTTTGGAATTTGCAACAATTCATCTGAGAGATTCGGGAAAACCATGCCTCAAAACGTAAATTCAGAAATCATCAGTATCGGTACAGAGATTTTACTCGGAGAAATTACAGATACAAATTCTGTGCACATTACGCGAATTCTACGAGATATTGGTGTGAATGTCTACTTTATGACTTCTGTGGGCGATAACGAAGCGCGCATCACCCAGGCGATCCAGATCGCGCTTTCGCGGGCAGATGTCGTCATTACAACCGGGGGCCTGGGGCCAACCGTCGACGATATGACGCGGCAGGGGGTGGCCAACGCAACTGATAGAAAGCTGGAATTTCATCAGGCGCTGCTGGATAAAATTGCTGAACGTTTTGCCGGGTTCCGGTCTGCCATGACGGACAATAATCGCCGCCAGGCCTTTTTGCCACAAGGCGCGATTCTGGTGGAAAATCCTGTGGGGACTGCGCCATGTTTTATCGTGGAGCATGAGGGCAAGGTGGTCATCAGCGTGCCGGGGGTGCCGCGAGAGATGCGTTTCCTGTTGTCAGAGCGGATCGTGCCTTATCTCAGGACACGCTACCAACTGGGCACGATCAAAGCGCTTAACCTGCGGGCTGCTGGTATTGGCGAAAGTGCGCTGGATGATCTGATCGGGGCGGACCTGCTGGAACAGAGCAATCCGACCGTAGGGTTGGCGGCACACAGCGGGGTGGTGGATATTCGCATAACGGCCAAAGCCGATACAGAAGCCGAGGCAGATGCCATGATCGCGGAGGTGGCTGCTCAACTGCGTGACAGGGTGGGGCCATATATCTTTGGCGAGGATAAGGAACCCATTGAGAAGGCGTTGGTCGAGCGGTTGCAGTCATGCGGGGCCACGCTGGCTGTCAGTGAAATCGGCGTGGGCGAAGCAGTCAGCAAGCGCATCAAAGCGGTTGCAGGGGGAGAGGATATCCTGCGCTATGCGGAGCAGTTGGATTCGCCTCAGCAGTTGGCGGATTCACGTGAGCTGCCGGACCTGGCACCAGCCATCGCCCGCCGAATCTGTGAGGAGTCCGGCGCGACAGTTGGCATCGCGATTGTCAGCAACCCGGACCAGCAAAACGACCAGGCGGATAGTGATGTGGGCACTGCGGTCGCGGTGTACTATAACGGGAATGTCAGTTCGCGGGTATATGGGTTTGGCTCTCAGGCGGCGGAAGCCCATGCCTGGACCAGCACCTGGACTCTGGCGCGTGCCTGGCGCGCATTGGATGAAAATCCCGGCTAGGGGCAGATATGCGCTGAGGAGCTAAGCTGCATGACACAGGCTGAAAAAATGGAATCTTCAGATCAAAACAGCATGGCTGAGATGCTGGTTGATGATGGTCTGCTGCAATTTGGCCGATTCGCCAGCAGCCAGGGGGATGAATGGGAACCGTACCGGCTCAACCTTCAACTGCTGCCATCCTATCCGGACGTATTAAATCGCCTGATCGAAATGGCAGCGCCCCGGATCGAACCGGTGGATCATCTGGTGTGCGGGATGTCGGCGCTGCCGTTTGGGACGGGAGTCAGCCTGCGCACCGGGATTCCGCTGGTTTACAGCCGGGAAACTGACGATTCGCCGGTTTATGATCTGGTAGGGGCTTACGATATTGGTCACCCGGCGCTGCTGCTGGCTTATACGACGCGCGATCTTTATCAGAACCGGGCGTTGATTGAGCGCGCAGGCCGGGTGGGCTTAAACATGGAGAAAGCGCTGCTTATAGTCGATGAAGGCTTTGCTGCGCCGCAATCTCTGCCGGCAAAGGCGCTTTTGCACCTGCCGGGCGCGGTCAGTTCTCTGATTGCGACTAACCGGTTGCCAGCAGGGTACGAGCAGATGATTCACACCTGGATCAGCTCTCGTCATCCAGACTGAGCAGCGCCATGAAGGCTTCCTGCGGGACTTCGACCTGCCCGATCATCTTCATGCGCCGCTTGCCTTTTTTCTGCTTTTCCAGCAGCTTCTTTTTGCGCGTGATGTCGCCGCCGTAACATTTCGCCAGCACGTCCTTGCGCAGCGCCTTCACATTGGCACGCGAAATAATCCGCTTTCCGGCGGCTGCCTGGATCGGTACGACGAACATCTGCTGCGGGATCAGGTCCTTTAGCTTGCTGACAAGTTTCTGGCCTTTATGATAGGCGTCATCCCGGTGGACAATCATGGCCAGGGCGTCGACAGGCTCGTTATTGACCAGAATATCTACTTTGATGAGGTCGCCCGGGCGATATTCATCAAACTGATAATCGAGGCTGGCATAACCGCGTGATACAGTTTTCAGGCGGTCATAAAAATCGATAATCAGTTCTGACAGCGGAATGCGATAATGCAGAATCACGCGCTGGGCATCCAGATATTCTGTGGTGATATACTCCCCACGCTTTTTGATGCAGATGCCCATGATTGGACCGATATATTCCTGCGGCGTGTAAATCTGGATTTTCATCCAGGGTTCACGAATTTCTGTGATGGTGTTTTCGTCAGGCATCTGCGCCGGGCTGTCGATCGTAACGGTTGTGCCATCTGTTTTGATGATCTGATACTCTACACTGGGCGCCGTGGCCAGAATGTCCAGATCATATTCACGTTCCAGGCGTTCCTGCACGATCTCCATATGGAAAAGGCCCAGGAAGCCGACGCGAAAGCCAAAATTCAATGCCTGAGAGGTTTCGGGCGCATAGGTGAGGGAGGCGTCGTTAAGCTGCAGCTTCTCCATGGCGTCGCGCAGGTCCTGATAATCTTCGTTGTTGGTGGGGTAAATGCCCGCGAAGACCATCGGTTTTGCCTGCTCATAGCCGGGCAGAGGCTGTGCCGCTGGCTGCTGTGCCAGGGTAATCGTATCGCCGACGCGGCATTCCCTAACCGACTTGAAACCGGTAGCAATGTAACCGACTTCACCCGCGCTCAACGAATCAACAGGCTTCATGTTGGGTGAAAAAATACCAATTTCCACAGGCTCGAACGTGCTGCCCGTCGCCATCAGGCGCAGGGTGTCCCGCCGGTGGGCCTTGCCATCCACCACACGCACATAAGCTACCACGCCCTTATAGGAGTCGTAATGCGAATCAAAGACCAGCGCCCGCAGCGGGGCATCGTCATCGCCTGCTGGCGGTGGAATCTCGCTGATGACGCGTTCGAGCACATCTTCAATGCCAATGCCGCTTTTGGCAGAAATGCGCAGCACGGCTTCTTCAGGAACACCCAGCAAGTCTTCCATCTCGTTTACGATATCATCCGGCCGGGCTGCTGGCAGATCAATCTTGTTCACGACCGGAATAATCTCCAGGTCCTGTTCCAGCGCCAGATAGACATTGGAAAGCGTCTGGGCCTCGATCCCCTGGCTGGCATCGACAA
>CAZQIY010000034.1:5335-57670 GCA_964593565.1 uncultured Anaerolineaceae bacterium | reverse complement strand
TCATCCGGCATTTTGTCGCGCACGGTGCGCGCCCGCCAGTGGATTTTCCAGCCGCTGTTCTGCCACAGCCCTAACGTGATATTCGTGTTGCCAATATCAATTGCGAGAAGCACGGAAAATCCCCTGTCAGTACAAACTGTACCAGCGATACAGACTGCACATTATACACTCTCATCCAGCAGATACTGCGCAATCAGCCGGGTGGTGGCATCCAGGCTGTCCTTGTGGGTGCGCTCGTAGGCGTGGGAACAATCCACCCCCGGCCCCACCAGCCCGACCCGCGCCCCGCCGCCCGCGCGCCAGTAAGCCGTGCCATCGGAAGAATAATAGACGTAAATATCGGTTTTATAGGGGATGCCGTGCGTTTCTGCCAGACGGCGCAGCTTGTTGTTCATCTGGAAATGATAGGGGCCGCCGCCATCCTTCACACAGATGCTGGCCGAAAATTCGTCAGAATTCTGGCCCTCGCCAATCGCGCCCATATCCACCGCCAGCAGTTCGGTCAGGTCATAGGGCCAGCCCGCCGCGCCCCCATGCCCGACTTCTTCATAGTTGGCGATGAGGATGGCGGTATCCTGCGCCGGTTTCAGATTAGCCCGCTTAAGCGCGAGGATGGCGCCGTAAATACAGGCGACACTGGCCTTATCATCCAGGAAGCGCCCACGCACAAACCCGGAATCGCTGACTTCGACACGCGGATCAATAAAGATAAAATCGCCCACCTCAATGCCCAGGGCGCGGGTTTCTGCGGCGCTGCGGGTGCGTTCGTCCAGACGCACTTCCATAGTGTCCTCATTGCGCTCCTGGGTGCGAATATTGCGATTCACATGGATGCTGGGGTTGACCGGCACCAGCGTGCCCCGGTAGCGGCGGTTATCGTGCGTGCGCACCGTCACCCCCTCCATTTCGACGCCGCCCCACATAATGCCGCCAATGGGCGATGTCTTCAGCCGCCCGCTGCTCTTGATTTCCCGCACCATCAGGCCCAGCGTGTCCACATGCGCCGTCAGGCCGCGCGGGGCACGGCGACTGCTGCCCAGCAGGGTGATCATCAGCGCGCCTTTGGGAGTGATGTCGATTCCCATCTCCGGCATGTCCAGCATGACAAACTGCATCGCGACATAATCCATCGCTTCGCCGGTATAGCCGGTAGGGCTGGGCTTGTTCAGCAGGCCGACAAGAAATTCAGTGGTTTCATCGACAGTTGAGGGCAGGTCTGGCACGGGCACTATCTCCTTGCAGATTTTTGTCAATTGCCAGCATTCGCGTGCGCTGTCTGGTACAATCGAAACAGGGGTTGTTCAGTCTGGAGATAGTATAGCGCACATGGTCGATCCACACATTCGGCAGGCTGATCTGGATGACACGCAACCCATCAGCCACCTGTTCCGCACCCACATTCACACCTGGCAGCGCCTCAACGCCAGCGGCCAGGTCGAGGATGTCCCCTACGATTCGCTGACCATCTATGAACGCTGGCTGCACGGCGGGGCCTGGATGAGTGTGGAAACCGGCGCCATTCACCTCAGCCATCTGCTGCGCGGCGCGGGCATCCCGCTGGTGGCGGCACTGGATGGGCAGGTGGTGGCCTATACCGAACTGTACCACAGCACAGAACCGCCGCCATTTGGCACGCATCTGCACATGACTCTGCCGGTGGTGCACCCGGATGCTGCGCCGCAGTCGCTGGAAAACGCCCTGCTGGACGCCGCGCGCGAGATCGCCGGGCAGCAGCGGGTCGAGCGTCTGCTGGTCAGCGCGGCCCTGCCAGAAGCCCAATCCTACTATGCCAGCCAGGGATTGCAGCCGCTGGCGGTGATGCGCCGCTATACCCTGCCTGCCCGCACCGGCCAGGGCTTTTACCGCACCGTCGAGCACCCGGATGCAGACCCGGCCCAGATTCAGGGCTGGCATATGCCGGTGGGCCGCCTGGGCAGTGCGCGCCAGCAGTGGGAAACCCTGTGGCCGCGCACCTGGGATGCTGTGCCGCAAATCCGCCAGCGCCGCACCCACCGCCTGAAGTTTAACGCTTCCGGGCAGGAGGCCTTTGTGTGCTGCCAGCAGCAGCTTTATCTGGAGCGCAGCGCGGATATTTACTGCTGGTCGCCGCGCCCGCTGACCAGCCAGTTACTCACGGCGATTCGGGACTGGACTCATCGCGAAGGCTACCGCACCCTGATTCTGGTGGTCCCGGAGGAAACGGCCAAGGTGCTGGGCGCCGAAGCAGAACCGGACGGCTATTCCGAAACGGTGTATGGGGCAGGCGTATAGGCCGCCTGTCCATCCGTGACAGCTATCAGCGACAGACCAACGATACTTAGTCCAGAGACAAGCTTATGCCAATTTATAACCCCGACCATGTGGAATACGAAGTCACCAGCGGCCATATTCAGATCGCCATGGAAGACGGCACTTCCCTGCCCGCGTACTGGGCGCATCCTATTATGGGGGCCAGGTTTCCTGGTATCGCGCTGCTGCATGACTGGTGGGGGATGACGGCCACCACCCGCCGGATGGCGATGCTGTTCGCGCAGGTGGGGCATTACGTCATCGCGCCGGACCTGTTCGATGGCCAGGTGGCCACGACCCATGCCGAAGCGCTGAAACTGCTGGATACGCTGGGCGATTCCGGCTTCCGGCGGGTCGATACCACGCTGAGTGTGCTGGAAACTCATCATTACTGCAACGGCGATGTGGCCGCTGTCGGGGCTGGGATGGGCGGCAGCCTGGCCTTCGAGGCGGCTATCAAGCGGCAGGACCTGGAAGCGGCGGTGGCCTTTGGCGGCTTTCCGCAGCGTTATCTGGGCCATTTCGCCCGCGCCCAGGCCCCCATCCTCGCCTTCTATGGCGAACAGGATGAATTTATCGCCCCGGAGGTGATCGACAGGCTGCGCGCAGAACTGGCGGCCTGCACCATCGAACCGCCGCATCAGGTAACGGTTTTGCAGGGTGCTGGGCACGATATCTTTGCCAATGGCCTGCCAGAAGCACAGCGCGATGTCGAGCGGACGGCCTGGCATCAGATGCTGGATTTTCTGGATGACCTGCTGCAAAGCCCCAAACAGCCGCCGGACCGAAAGCGCATCTGATGAATCGCTGCGAAGTCTGGACTCTGGGCTGCATGCCCTACCAGCAGGCATGGGACCTGCAGGCGGAGCTGGTGCAGGCGCGCAGCCAGGACGCCGCGCCGGATCGCCTGCTGCTGCTGGAACACCCGCACACCTTTACGCTGGGGTCCGCCGGGCACGATGATTATGTGCTGTGGGACGCGGCGGAACGGCAGCGGCGCGGGGTCGAGTTGTTTCGCATTGACCGGGGCGGCGATGTGACCTATCACGGGCCGGGGCAGTTGGTGGGCTATCCGATCCTCAAACTGCCGCGCAGCGAGGGGCCGCGCCCGCGCCTGGATGTACGCGGCTACCTGCGCCAGCTCGAAATGGTCATCATCCGCACCCTGGCCGATTTTTCGATTACGGGTAAGCCGGTTCCTGATCTGACCGGGGTCTGGGTGGATACGCCGCGCGGCGAGGAAAAAATCTGCGCTATCGGGGTCAAAATCAACGTCCGGGCCGTGACCAAACATGGTTTTGCGCTGAACATCAACACCGACCTGGATTATTTCAGCGGCATTATCCCCTGCGGCATCGCGGATAAGGGCGTGACCAGCATGGCGCGTCTGCTGGGGCATTCTGTGGATATGCAGGCCGTCACGACGCGCCTGATCGCGAATTTTGGCGCGGTGTTCGGCTGCGAAACGACCATCCGGACCTGATCGAACAATCATCCTGTGTTTACGCCAATCTAATGTAGGTCTGCTTTGCTGGGGGTCACGTTCAGACAGAGACAACCCCGGAGGTTGACATGTCCGACAGACCTGATACACCCGACGACAGCGACACCAGAGACCCGCTGGAGACACCTCCGCCGCGTGAGATGCGCGAAGACCCGGACTGGTTCAAAGCCATTGGCCCCGAAGATGAGGATGAAGAGGTGATCGAAGAAGGCCTGGAAGAATATGGCTGGAATCAGATGGACGAAGACGACTTTGAAAGCGACCCGGTGGGGCCAGCCGATATGCCGGACTGGACAGAGGGCGCAGTCTATGGCGAAGACCGGCCCCTGATGCCCGATTATGACGACGAACTGGATGATATCGAAGATGTGGAGGATGACGACGCCTATCTGCGTTAAGCGCCGTTGTCGCTGGCGTTGATTGTAATCACGCGGAAGCTCTCCGCCAGTTCGACCCCGGCGGCTTCGCCCTGGCGCGTGTCCCATTCGCGGATCATATCGGCCACGTCTTCGCCAACCTGCGATTTATGGCACAGCAGCGCCTCGACCTTACGCTGCCAGGTGCTGCTGACGTCGACATACAGCGTCGGCTGCATCGACAGGTTCAGATAGACCTTCTGGACGCGGTGCGGTTCCAGCCCTTCATCCAGCAGTTCCGGGAAGATGGGGCGCGTTTCTGAACTGGGGAACACGGCATAAATGGCCGCTTCTGCCGCCGCGCGATGATCCGGGTGGTTGATATAGTCGTTGTTGGGCGTAAACATCAGCGACGGGTCCAGTGTGACGACGACCTGCGGGCGCACCTGACGAATCACCCGTGTCAGGTCGCGGCGCAGTTCCAGTGTGGGCTGAAGCACCCCGTCGGGGTAATTCAGGAAGCGCACCTCCGCCACCCCCAGCACATTGGCAGCGGCGATCTGTTCTTCCTCGCGGATGCGGCTGAGTTCGGTGCGCAGCATGTGAGGGTCGTTGCTGCCGGACGAGTTATCCGTGACGATGCAGTAAGTGACCTGCGTCCCGGTTTCGGTCCAGCGGGCGACAGTCCCGGCCATACCAAACTCAATATCATCGGCGTGGGCAGCAATCACAAGCACCTTTTCCGGCGCATAGAAGTCGTTCTGGTCAGACATCCCTGATCATCCTGTGGGTGATTGATCACTGTAAAAGCTGCATGATAACGCCGCAGCGCCTGCGAGTCGAATCTGCGGATATATCCCGCCAGCGGGGGGTATGCACCATGAATCATTCGCATCAGCATGGACAAACTGGCAACCTGAAAATTGCCTTTCTGCTCAACCTGGGCTTTGTGATCTTTGAAATTGTGGGCGGGTTGTGGATCAACAGTGTGGCGATTCTATCAGACGCGCTGCATGACCTGGGGGACAGCATTTCGCTGGGGCTGGCGTGGTTTCTGGCGCGCTATGCTGAAAAAGCGGAAGACGAAAAATACACCTACGGCTATCGACGTTTTTCGCTGCTGGGCGCGCTCATCAACACGGTGATTCTGATTGTGGGGTCGCTGCTGATCCTGGTCGAAACCATCCCGCGCCTGATGGACCCCGAACCCTTTAACGCGGCAGGTATGGTGCTGCTGGCAGTGGTCGGCATTGCGGTCAACGGCTTTGCCGCCATGCGCCTGCGCGGCGGGCAGTCCGCCAATGTGCAGGTGATCGGCTGGCATCTGCTGGAAGATGTGCTGGGCTGGGCGGTGGTGCTGGTGGTCGGGCTGGTGTCGCTGGTAGTAGACCTGCCGCTGCTGGACCCGATCCTGTCTATTCTGATCATGCTGTACATCCTTTATCACGTCATCGGCAAGCTGAAGGACGTGCTGGCGCTGTTCCTGCAGGCGGTGCCGCCCCATGCAGACCTTAACGCGCTCCGGCAGCGCCTGCTCAGTATCGACGGGGCCAGGTCCGTACATCATCTGCATCTGTGGTCGCTGGATGGCGAACATGATGTCTTTTCCACCCATATTGTCGTTGCGAGCGATACCAGTCGCGATGAGGTCAGGCGCATCCGGCAGGAAGCCCGCGCCATCGTGCATGAGATGGCACGGCATATCGAACACACGACGATTGAGGTGGAATATGAGGATGAAGCGCCTCACTGAGCTGGCAGGGGCAGCGTGATTTCCTGCACCGGCACCAGCTCGCCGCTGGTATCGCCATTACTCCCGCTCAGGGTCGCGCCGGTGCGCCAGTCGTACACCGTCGCCGTCAGGGTATAGGTGCCTGCTGGCAGGTCCGCCACCGGCAGCGCAGCCAACTGCCAGCCAACCCCGGCTTCGCGCAGGCCGTCATCGTGCTGTGCCGCAATTTCCCCGGCCTCATCCCACAGCTTAAACGACACCGAATACATCTCCGGCGGGACGGTCTCGCTGATAGACCAGCCAGACGCCAGCAGCAGGCCGCCGTCATCGGGCGCGGTACGCACCTCCGTCAGGGTGATACCGCCGTCAAAAGTCGCCACGTCGCCCGCAGGCGGCGCATCATCCAGGCAGCCAAAAACCGCCAGCGCGTAATGTTCGATCTGCAAATGCGGCTGATTCAGCGCCGTGCCGCACAGGGTATAGGATGCTTCCAGCGCCTGCCGGTACATCGTCAGCATGTCCGCCTCGAGCGCGGGTTCTGTGGCAAACCAGACATTCAGCCGCGTGCCCACCGCGCCGCGCAGGCTGGCCTCAATCTCTGCCGGGGGGCGCGGCTCTGGCAGTGTCACCATGTAATTGCCCATCCGCAGATCGCGCAGGTAAAATTCTGCCACCGGGCCGAACTTCACCTCCTCAAACAGGTAGCGGTCCCGCGAGAAGGCGATCACCATATCATCCGGGTTGCCCAGGCGGTTGACCTGCGCGATAATCTCGCGCAGCGGCGGCATCAGGCGGGTGTAGCGCGGGCCATCCAGCTCAATAAAGAACTGCGGGTTCAGCGACTGGATGATGCCCAGCCCCAGCCACACGCCCAGCAGCAGCAGCGCCGCCACCCGATAGCGCCAGCGCAGCGCCACCAACCCCAGGCCCACCACCAGCGCCAGCAGCGGCCACAGGTGAATCAGATAGCGCGGGCGATTTTCGTTGACCATCGGCACAATTTCGTTGATGATTACCGTCAGGGCGAAGATGGCCACCGTAAAGAACCACACCTCACGCGCGGCGCGCTGCCGGATACGTGTCAGCGACAGTGCCGCCAGCCCGATCAGCAGGACCGCACCCCCATTGGCGAACAGGTTAACCAGAAGCTGCAGGATGCCCAGCGGCCCCCGCACCGGGACGCCGGTATCCTCCTCCACATTGACGAAACGCGCCCCCACCAGCAGAAATTGCAGCCAGGGCAAAAACGACAGGCAGGCCAGCCCCAGCAGCACCGTCACCCACAGCCAGCGCCGGTTTTTGGGCACAAACAGCAGGTGATACAACCCCACCGCCACCACCACAATCCCGCTGACATAATGCACCCAGATGACGCTGACCGCGCCGAAGAACAGCCCGGCCCATTCCCAGCGTTTCGGCTGGCGGCCCGGGGTGACCACCCGGCGGTACACCCACAGCAGAAAGACCGTCAGCAGCGCCATGAGGGTATACATGCGCAGTTCGTGGGCAAAATGCACCAGCAGCGCGCTGACGCTGAGCACCAGCGCCGCATACAGCCCCACCCGGCGCGACACCCACTCCGCCCCCAGCCGGTAGGTCAGGGCGATGGCCAGCAGGCCGAACAGCAGCGACAGGGCGCGCATGGCAAACGGAGTCCAGCCCGTCAGCGCGACCCAGCCGCTGAGCAGGATGAAATAGCCCGGCACATGCTGCGGGCTGTACTGGCTGATCGATTCCCAGACCTGGGCCGGCGTGTAGGGGACGCGCAGAATGCCGCCGATATTGCCGACTGAAAAATATTCATCCAGCCACAGCAGATCCGCATTGAGGCCGCGCGCGCTCAGCCAGGTGAACACCAGCAGCGCCGGCAGCAGGAGCAGCCACAGCCGCCGCCCCACGCCCGATTCAGGAGACTGTTTCGTGCTTCGCAAGGGTGATTGAATCTCCTATATGCAGCGTAGCAACTGGCAGTGTATCTCCCTGGCCGTCGCTGCCGGGTAGCCCTGCGCCCGTTCGCCAGTTATACACCGTCACCGTCATCAGATACTCGCCTTCCTCCAGATCACCCACCGGCAGTTCCGCCATCTGCCAGCCAAAACCAGGGTATCGCAGCCCAAAATCTGTCTGTGCAACCTGATTTTCAAAGATACCGCCGTCCCATACCTTCAGCGATACGGAATAGGTTTCGGGGGGCACGCTGTCTGCCACAGACCAGGCCATCGCCAGCGTCATGACTTCGGCAGAAGCCGGGTAGGGGGTGATGTCGTGCAGGGTGATGCCGCCCTCAAAGCGCACCAACTGTGTCTGCGGTGGCTCGCGGGTCAGGCAGCCATAATCCGCCAGATCATAACGCTCGATGTACAGCCCCGGCACTGCATCAGGAGTCTCGCACAGCACATACTGTTCCGCCAGCGTCTCCCGATAGGGGGCCAGTGTGTCCTCCGCAGTCGTGGCTTCAGAGACCAGCCAGACACGTGGCTGGCCTTCCAGGTTTTCCTGAAGCCGCTTTTGGTTCGCGCTTTGATCGTCTATCAAAGAAAATAATTCGCGATCAAAGGGCAGCCCATGATAATAAAATTCCGCCGGGATATAAAACTTGGTAAAACGGTAAATGTAGTCGTTTTCAGCCACACCGACCATCAGGTCATCGCGATAAATCACCTGCGCCAGCGCATCCTGCTGTTCAATCAGGGGCGTTCCTTCGTGGATATACTTCCAGGACCCCACATGGCGCAGGAAATCGCGGTTAGCAAACCCGGTGATTGACCCCAGCGCCAGCCACAACGCCAGCAGACTCACTGCCAGCCGGCTCGAACGATAACGCCAGAGCGTCATCAGCCCCAGCGCAGCCAGTAAAGCCAGCGGCGGCCATAAAAACAGCAGATAGCGGATACGCCCATCTTTAATAAACGGAATGATGATGTTCATAATTGCCAGCAGAACAAAGCTGGTAACCGTCACAAACCAGAGCGCCAGTGCCCGCTTGCGGTAAATGCGCAGCCCCACCAGGGCCAGTCCCCCCAGCACCGCCAGCAGCAGCAGGTTTCCCTGACTGAAATAATGAAACGCTAGCTGCAAGACTTCGCCTGCATTCAGAAATTCGCTGGTATCTCGTGAGCCATCGCCAGATGCTGTCACGCGCAGGGTGCCTTGCAGCAGAACGGCGGTCCAGGGCAGCAGCAGCAGACCGGTCAGCACAAATAACCCGGCAATCCCCAGCCACTGGCGCGTTTTTGGCACAAAAAGCAGATGATACAGGCCAAGCGCGGCCACCATCAGCACACCGTAGGTATGGGTGTAAATCAGCCCTGTCATCCCCACCAGCAGCCCGACCCAGTATGCCGGACGCACAGGGCCAGGGCGCAGGACACAGCCATACATCCACAGCATCAAGGCGCTGAACATGGCCGTCATGCTGTACATGCGTAGTTCATGCGCGTAATGGATAAAGGTAACGTTGATGCCCAGGATGACCGCCGCAAACAGGCCCGCCCAGGGCGAAAACCAGACACGCCCGGCCTGATAGGTGCAGGCAACCGCCAGCACCCCGGCCAGCAGCGACAGGGCGCGCATGGCAAACGGAGTCCAGCCCGTCAGCGCGACCCAGCCGCTGAGCAGGATGAAATAGCCCGGCACATGCTGCGGGCTGTACTGGCTGATCGATTCCCAGACCTGGGCCGGCGTGTAGGGGACGCGCAGAATGCCGCCGATATTGCCGACTGAAAAATATTCATCCAGCCACAGCAGATCCGCATTGAGGCCGCGCGCGCTCAGCCAGGTGAACACCAGCAGCGCCGGCACAAGCCATATCCACAGAGAACGCCCTGGTTTCAGCATGAGGAATACACCACCATCAGCAGGAACACAGTCGGCTATTATGGCAGGGGTTGGCGATGCTGAAAAGGCGCGGTTGATCAGCCCTGCGCCGGTGCCTTCAGCCGCTCCGCGATCAGTTCCGCCACGTCCTTGACCTCCGGGCCGCTGCCGGTGGTGGACCGGGCAGTTTCGAACATCTGCATGCAGAAGGGACAGCCCACCGCCAGCACATCCGCGCCAGTGGCGGTGGCTTCTTCATAGCGTGCCACATTGACGGCCTGTTCGCCCGGTTCTTCCTCTTTCCAGAACTGCGCCCCCCCGGCCCCACAGCAGAACGACCCCCGGCCCTGGCGCGGCATCTCCACCAGCGAATCGCCATCTAACTGATTGAGCACGGTGCGCGGCGGCTCGACAATGTTGTTGTGCCGCCCCAGATAGCACGGATCATGGAAAGTGACGTTAGACTGCCGGTCCGGGTGCGCCTCCAATGGCAGGCGGCCCTGCGCGATCAGTTCCTCAATGAGCTGGGTGTGGTGCACCACCTCGTAAACGCCGCCAAACTGATGATATTCCTTGCCCAGGTTGTGGAAGCAGTGCGGGCAGGTGACGACGATGCGCGGTGGATCGACCTCGTTGAGCATCTCCACATTGGCTGAAGCCATCTCGAAATACAGGTATTCGTTGCCAGCACGCCGCGCCACATCGCCAGTGCAGGTTTCCTGCTCGCCCAGCACCGCGAAGTTGACTCCCGCCGTATGCAGCACCTTCACCAGCGCCCGCGCCGTTAGCTGGGCGCGCGGGTCATAGCTGGCGGCACAGCCCACCCAGTACAGCACCTCAAAATTCGGATTTTCCTCCACCGTCGGCACCGGGAAATCCAGCCCGTTCGCCCAGCGGAAGCGATCCGCCGGGCTTTGCTGCCAGGGGTTGCTCTGGCGCTCCATGCCGTTAAACGCGCCCTGAAGCTCTGAGGGGAAAGCCCCTTCCACCAGCACCTGATCGCGCCGGATGTCGAGGATATCCAGCATCGGTTCGTTGCCCACCGGGCAGACATCAATGCACGCCCCGCAGGCGGTACAGGCCCATACCGCTGATTCGCTGATGGCGAAGTTCATCAGCGGGTGCCACGATTCTTCGCCGCTGGCCAGCCCGCCCATCTGCTCGTTGATCATATAGCGCTTGTTGATCTCCATCGCGGCGGGCGACAGTTCCTTGCCGGTGACATAGGCCGGGCAGACATCCTGACAGCGGTTGCACTGGATACAGGCGAAGGCATCGAAAATCTGGGTTTTGCTCAGGTGTTCCAGCCGGGCCGCGCCGAACTGCTCGCGGTCTTCATCTTCAAAATCCAGCGGCGCCATTTCCCCCAGCGATGTGCGATGCGGCCGTGTCAGGTAATTCAGCGGCGCCATGAACAGATGCGCATGTTTGCTGATGGCGAAATAGGGCAAAAACAGCAGAATGGCCCCCAGTGCCACCCACCACAAAAGATGCTCCAGCAGCACCAGCCCTTCTGCGCTGAACCCGGCGAACACGGGCGATGCCAGCGTGGCGAAGGGCTGCGCCAGGTCTGGGCCACCAGCGGCCACCCGCACCGCCTGCCCCAGAAAACGCGCGCCCACATGAATCAGAATAAACACCGCCACGATCAGCGAATCGCGCCCGATGGCACCATTCTCCACCCTGGGATGCAGCAGCACATTGTCATGAAAACGAAGCTGGCGGCGGTTGGGCAGATACCAGCGCCGCAGGATAAAGTACACCACGCCCACCAGCACCGCCACGCTCAGCACGTCGGCGACAAAGCGGTAAATTTCAAACAGGATGCCCGTATCCTCTAAAAAGAGGTAATTGGGGAAAAATCCTTCCAGAACATCGCCCACGTTCACCAGAAAATAGAAGGTGAACCCCCACACCACGCCGATATGAAACAGGCTGACAATCCGGCGTGTTTTGAGGGTGGTGCGCTGGGACAGATAAACCACCAGCGCCTCCCAGGCACGCCGGGGCAGGTTTTCCAGATAAAGACGACCTTCCCCCCGGTTGATGACACGGTACATATCTATAAACCCGGCAGCAGCAGCCGCCGTTGCCAGCAGCGCCAGCAGAATAAACAGCAGTTGTTCAACAGGGGTCAACATAGCAGGACTTCCTCAAAAAGATCATTGTGTGCTAACCATCTGATGCTGAGTTTAACACCCTCGCTCTTAAAACCCCAAAGTAGATATAGACCGCCGCACGCTGTGCGGTAAGCGCTCTGTGTTTCAGGCAAAACTGCTATGTTGAATTCAGGTAAGAAAACGGATAGCCAGCGCTTCAGAGTTATTGTGCAAAAAAACACGATCGCCCACCGGAGTAAAGTTCATGACAATTGATTTCAAACCCGTCCTCAATGGCAAAATGCTGCTTGCAGACTATGCGCGGCGGTTCACAGTGAATGATCTGGCGCAGGCCACTAACGAAAGCATCGATTTTTTCCTCAACATCGTTAAGCATATGGATGATGAAGACATTACCTTTGTGCCTGTCGATCCTGAGGCCAACGACCCGCACGCCGCCCCCGGCGAAGAACATATCGGCTGGGGAATCGGGCATTTGATCGCGCATGTGACGGCCAGCAGCGAGGAATGGGCGGCCTATAGTTCGATATTGGCGCGCAGTGTGCCCTATGCGGCAGACCCGCGCCTGCGTTATGAAACCCCCTGGCGCGAGGTGGATACCCGCGCAAAGGCCATCCAGCGGCTGGAAGAAAGCCGCCGCATGCGTCTGGCTTACCTGGCAACGTGGCCAGATAAACCCGATCTTGACCTGACACGCGACCTGTCGCCGCGCTTTGTGGCCCGGCATGGCGAAATGAACGCCACCGCCTGTTTCCTGTTCGGCCTCAAGCACGAGGTCGGCCACCACGACCAGTTCCGCGAAGTGGCGCGGCAGATCGCAGAATCCAAACAGTCTTCGGCTGCGGCCGCCGGCTAAACCCCACCCTTCAGCCTGCGCCACCCCAATGGCGCAGCACAGACAGCAGTTCCACAGGCGCGAACCCATGTTCGCGCTTTTTGCATTGCTGCCTGTGCTGCTTGTTAGGCTCATTTTAGTTTAAGAGACTATTAAATATTTAATCAAAACTGCACAGCGATTTAAAAATTGGCAGGCGAACCACCCTATGCCGCTGATGCCCTGGCGTTTGCGCAGCTCATCCAGCAGCTCACCGGCAAAAATCGCAAAAAGTACGTTAATGAGAGGGCCACACCCGATGAACGTTCAGCTTCAGATATCCGCAAAGCGCATCACCCTGTTTTTTAGTGTGATGGTGCTCATTGTACTGTCCGCCAGTATCCTGATTACTTTTTACCGTGCCCTGACACCTGAAATATCGCCGTTTATGGAGAGCCTGTTCCGTGTGCTCAATGTCGATCACGAAGTCAGCGTGCCGGCCTGGTATTCAGCCTCCGCGCTGCTGTTTTCGGCCCTGCTGCTGTGGCTCATCAGCATGCACAAGGCCAGACAGAAAGCACGTTTCACCCTGTACTGGCGTATCCTGGCCATTGTGTTTGTGTATCTGTCGGCCGATGAAGCCGCCATGCTGCACGAGAACCTGCTCACGCCGGTGGGCGTCGCCATGAACAGCGGCGAAGGCTGGGCTTTCCCCTGGGTGTTCCCCGCGCTGGTGCTGGTGGGGGTGTTCGCGCTGCTGTCGCTGCCTTTCCTGCTGCATCTGCCGCGCCGGACGATGATCCTGTTTGTGGTGTCTGGCGCGCTGTTTGTGGGCGGCGCCGCCGGGATGGAGCTGTTTGCCGGGGTGTTCGGGCATCTGTACCAGGAAAACGGCGCGATTGGCCGGGCGGTGACGCACCTGGAAGAACTGCTGGAAATGGCGGCTATCGTGGTCTGGATTTATACGCTGGCCAGCTATATCGAAACTTACGTGCCGCTGGAAATCCGCTTCTCCATGTTCCAGAACGCCAGCCCTGCCAGCAGCCCAGAGGCACAGCCCACTGCAGCGGATTCTCAGGCGGCGGTGCTTTCCGGCAAAGCCCCCACCACCGTAGGGCAATAGGTTGTCAGCCGGGTTGAGACTTGCTATACTGGGTTCGCAGTCTTTTAACAGAGGGTTTGTGATGTTTTACCACCATCATCATTCGATCAGAAAAGCGCATATCTGACCGGCGACCCGATTGAGTCAAGACTTCTGAGCGCGGACGTTGGTTCGCGCTTTTTGTTTTCAGGGTAACGTGTGAGGAGGGCTGTTTTGTCCTTCCTCGCGTTATTCAGGACCCGGCATGCAGCACCTTTCAGGAGAACCTTATGGCCAACGTAATCATTAAGCCCCGGCTGCCCAAAGGCATGCGCGATTATCTGCCGCAGGAGATGCTTAAGCGCGAATATGTCTTTGGCATTGTGCGCGATGTCTTTCATTTGTACGGCTTCGAACCGCTGCAAACGCCCGTGCTGGAACTTCAGGAAATTCTGATGGGCAAGTATGGCGAGGATGCCGAAAAGCTGATTTATCATGCACAGCACCCCGGCGGCAAGGAAGAACTGGCCCTGCGTTATGACCTGACGGTGCCGCTGGCGCGGGTGATCGGGCAGTATCAGAACGACATCACCCTGCCTTTCAAGCGCTACCAACTGGCGCCGGTGTGGCGCGCAGAACGCCCGCAGCGCGGCCGCTATCGCGAATTTTACCAGTGCGATGTGGATATCGTCGGCGTGGCGGATATGAGCGCGGATGCAGAAGCTATTGGCGTGGTGGTGACGGCGCTTAAAAAGCTGGGCTTCCCAAAGTTCACCGTCAAAATCAACAACCGCAAGCTGCTGACGGCCATCGGCCAGTATTCCGGCGTGCCGGATTCCCAGCTTGGCGACCTGTACCGCAGTGTCGATAAATTCGACAAAATCGGCGCGGACGGCGTGCAGGCGGAACTGCTGCAGCGCGGCATCGACAGCGACATCGTGGCCCGCATGATGGACCTGATTGTGGCTCACGAGCCAGGGCTGGGCAATCTGGACGTGCTGGAACAGGCGATGGGCAGCATCGCGGCGGCGCAGGAGGGGATCGGCGAACTGCGCGAGCTGGCAGGCTACCTGGCGGATGCGCACATCTCGCCGGAAGATTACGATGTTGATTTTACGATGGTGCGCGGCCTGGGCTATTATACCGGCCCCATTTACGAAACAGTGATCGAGGAGCCGAACCTGGGCAGCATCAGCGGCGGCGGGCGCTACGATGAACTGCTGGGCATGTTCCGCAAGGAAAGCCTGCCCATGACAGGCGTTTCGCTGGGCATCGAACGCATCATCGACCTGATGGACTTCTTCAGCCTGTACCCGGCGCACATCAACGGCAGCGTGGCGCAGGTGTTTATCACCGTGTTTGACAGCACCACCCGCGCCGAATCGACCCGGCTGGCCGCCGAACTGCGCGCTCAGGGCATCCGCACCGAACTCCAGTTGGAAGATCGCAAACTGGGGCGGCAGTTCCAGCACGCAGACCGTAAGGGCTTCCCGGTGGTGGCGGTGCTGGGGCCGGAGGAAATCGCGCAGGGGATGGTGAAGCTCAAGCGGCTGTCGGATGGCGAGGAAATCACTGTGCCACGCACAGAAGCCGCTGCCCGGATTCAGACCCTGAGAGGATGATCCGTCTATGGGGTGGATGGAAATCACGCTGATTGCGGCGGTGGCGCTGAACGTGGCCGCTATCCGCTGGCTGCACAGGCGGGGCCTCATCACCCTGCCGCCGCGTGTGATGTATGCCCTGACCGCGCTCAACGTGAGCGTGATTCTGCTGCATGTGCTGACTCAGGACCAGCCGTACACGGCGATCTGGTGGTTTTTTAACGTCAACTTCGAGCACAACTTCAACACACTGGTTTCCGCCCTGCTGCTGCTGACGGTGGCGGCGCTGGCCCTGGCCGCCGCTGTGAGCTGGTTCGCCCGGTCACAGCAGCGCCTGGGGGTGGTGTGGGCTGTTTGGGGCGGCATGTATCTGTTCCTCGCCTATGACGAGAGTTACATGGTGCACGAGGCGATGCAGCACTGGAAGCTGATCTTTGCGGCGTTGGGGGCACTGCTGGGGCTGGCGGCGCTGGCCGGGGCATGGTGGGACCGGGCCAACCGCGCCCTCTACCTGCTGCTGATCGTCGGGCTGGGCCTGACCGCCGCCGGGGGCGTGGGCCTGGATGATGAAATCCGCGCCACCTACCTGCTGGAAGAATTTCTCGAACTCAGCGGCACCACGCTTGTACTGGCCGCCACCTATACCAGCCTGCGGCGCAGCAGCAGCGCCTGGCCGCGTGTGCGCCGGGTCCTGTGGCTGGTTCATCCGGCCTGGGTGCTGGTGATGCTGCTGGTGGGCCTGTGGCCGCTGCCCACGCTGGAAGCCCGCTGGTGGGCACAGCCCGCCGCCGCCGATTATCTGGACGGGGCGCTGTCGCTGCTGGGCTATCAGCTAGAGGATCGCGCCTATCAGCCGGGGGATTGGGTCAAAGTGACGCTGTACTGGCGCGCCAACCAGCCGCTGGCGGAAAATTACGCCCAGTCGGTGCGGCTGCTGCGGCCCCCGGCAGGCGACGTGATGGAACAGGCCGACCTGCTGCTGGGGCCACCGACCCAGCCCAGCACCAATACCTGGCCAACCGGCATGGTGTTCCATACGGACCTGTATCTGCAAACGGAGCCTTCGCTGCCAGCCCCGGCCAGTTACTGGCTGTCGCTGAACGTGTGGCGCGCCCCCTGGGATGACCACCGCGACGATAACATGCTGCTCGTCAGCCAGACGGACCAGACCCTGCTGCTGCCGGATACGCTGGTGCTGGATCGGGTGGCCTTTGTCTCGCCGGAGCCAGTGCCGCCCGCGCCCCAGGCCGTGGATTATCGCTTTAGCAATCAGATTCGCCTGACCGGCTACGATCTGCCCGTGCTGGCGCCGGGGCAGGATGCGCCGCTGCGCTTCTGGTGGCAGACTGACGCCGCTGTTGATGACGAACTGGTGCAGTTTCTGCATCTGCACCACACCGGCAGCGATGCTGTGGTGGTAGCGGATCATCCGCCGCTGCTGGACACCTTCCCCACAGCGGACTGGCCAGCGGGCTTGCAGGTAGTGGGCGAATGGCCGGCTGATCTGCTGGGCGAACTGCCCCCCGGCGAATATGACGTGTTTACCGGCCTGTACGAGCAGACCACTGCCGAACGACTCCCGGTGGCGGATGCCCTGGGCCAGCCCGCGCAGGATTATCGCATTTATCTGGGGCGGCTGCGGGTAGAAGCAGGCTGATTGGCTGTGCTAGTGCGCAGTCCAGCCGCCATCAACCAGCAGCACCGTGCCCGTGACCATATCCGCCGCCGGCGACGCCAGATAGATGACCGCGCCCGCCACGTCCATCGTATCGCCCACGTGGCCAATCGGCAGGCGCGACAGCACATCGGCTAAAAATTCCGGGCTGTCCAGCCGTTCCGCCGTGCCCGGCGTGCGAATAAAGGTGGGCGCGACAGCATTCACCGTGATGTTATGCGGCGCCCATTCCAGGGCCAGCACCCTGGTAAGCTGGTTGACGCCGCCCTTGCTGGCGCAGTAGACCGCGTGGCGCAGGATACCAACCTGCCCGGCCTGCGAACTCATGTTGATGATGCGCCCGTAATTCTGCGCGATCATCTGCTTGCCAGCCGCCTGACACATGAAAAACAGGCCCTTCAGGTTGACATCCATCATCTCATCCCAGTCGGCCTCGGTCACGTCCACCGCGTCATGGTTAAAGCCCAGCCCGGCGTTGTTCACCAGAATATCCAGCCGCCCGAAGTGCTGCACGGTCTGCTGCACCGCCGCCTGGATGCTTTCCACCCGGCGCATATCCAGCGCCACCGCATAGGCTTCTCCGCCTTCGGCCTCAATCTGGCGGACAAGCTGCTGCAGCGCCTCTGTATCGCGCGCGGCCACCGCCACCCGCGCCCCGGCATGGGCCACAGCCCGCGCCAGATCGTACCCGATGCCTTTGCTGGCGCCGGTCACCAGCGCCACCTGGTCTTTCAGATCAAAACGTGGATAGTCCAAAATTCGCCTCACTGGTGCTTGGTGCGTCGTCAAATTGCAGCCCTGTTTTACCCTGTGCGGCCTGCTGCTGGCAAGTACTGCATCGATGGCGCCAGCCCGCGTCTGTGGACATACGGCGGTTCTGGTACAATATCGCGCCAGAGTAGACGCATAAGAGCACGGACAAACCCATGAGCGAAACACCGTTGTTCCCCCGTTCTGCGGGCGTACTGCTGCACCCCAGTTCGCTGCCTGGCCGCTATGGCATTGGCGACCTGGGCGATCATGCTTACCGCTTTGTGGATTGGCTGGCGGGTGCCGGGCAGACCGTCTGGCAGATTCTGCCGCTTGGCCCCACCAGCTATGGCGATTCTCCCTACCAGACTCTTTCCGCCTTTGCTGGCAACCCCAACCTGATCAGCCTGGATGCGCTGGTGCGCGAGGGCTGGCTGACGGAAGCCGATCTGGCCGGCGTGCCGGATTTCCCGGCAGATCGCGTCGATTACGGCTGGATTATCCCCTGGCACGATCAGATGCTGACGCAGGCCTATGAACGCTTTGAAGCCCAGGGCACAGCCGACCAGCGGCAGCGTTATGAGCAGTGGTGCGCGGATAATGCCCACTGGCTGGATGATTTTGTGCTGTTTGCCGCGCTGAAGGATTCGCACGGCGGCAGGCCCTGGGTGGAATGGCCACAGGGGGAAGCCCTGCGCGATGGGGACACCCTGCAGCAGGCCCGCGCGGCGCTGGCCCCACGCATCGGCGATCATCGTTTCCGTCAGTGGGTGTTTCATCAGCAGTGGTATGCCCTGCGCGATTATGCCCACAGCAAGGGGATTCGTCTGTTTGGCGATATTCCCATCTTTGTCGCCCACGACAGCAGCGATGTATGGGCCAACCGCGATCAGTTTTACCTGGATGACGGCGGCAACCCGACGGTGGTGGCGGGGGTGCCGCCGGATTACTTCAGCGCCACCGGCCAGCGCTGGGGCAACCCGGTGTATCGCTGGGATGTGATGAAGGCCGATGCGTACAGCTGGTGGATTCGCCGCTTCCGGGCCGTGCTGGAGATGGTCGATCTGGTGCGCATTGATCATTTCCGGGGGTTCGAGGCTTACTGGGAAATTCCCGCCAGCGAACCGACGGCGGTTAAGGGAGAATGGGTGCCCGGCCCCGGCCATGACTTTTTCGAGGTGGTCAAGGAGGCGCTGGGCGTGCTGCCAATTGTGGCCGAAGACCTGGGTGTCATTACAGAGGGAGTCGAAGTCCTGCGCGATACCTATGACCTGCCCGGCATGAAGGTGCTGCATTTCGCCTGGAACGACCCTAAAAATCCGTTTCTGCCGCATAACCATGTGCCCAACAGCATCGTGTATACCGGCACCCACGATAACAACACCACCCTGAGCTGGTGGCACGACGAACTGACCGACGATGCGCGGCGCTTTGCGGTCGAATACATGGGCCACGAGGTGCAGGAGGCGCACTGGGCCATGATCCAGTTGGGGATGATGTCCGTCGGGCATACCTTCATCGTGCCCATGCAGGACCTGCTCGGGCTGGGCCACGAAGCACGGATGAACACCCCCGGCGTAGAATCCGGCAACTGGACCTGGCGCTTTACCGAAGATGCGCTCCAGCATCCCGCGCATGGTCGGCTGGCACACCTGACCTGGCTGTACCGCCGCCGCGCAGACCAGCAGGAACGCATCTATGGCGATGCCGCCCTGTTATAGCACCTGAGCGCGGGGTGGATTTATGCGGATGACCCTGTTTCGGCAAAGCGTTCGTTGACCTGCTGGATCGTCTCCGCCACTTTTTCAGGCGAATCAATCTCCGCCGGGGCCGTGATGTGCAGGCCCGCCGCGCTGGCCAGCTCTGCATCCAGCAGATTTGCTGATTCAAACGCCATTTTCAGATAGGCTTTGGCCCCCTGGCTGCCTGTCAGCCGGAACCACAGGGGGCCTTCGCCGGGCGTCACTTCCAGCGTAAAACGCAGAAACGGGCAGCACAGCCGTTCATAGGCGATGTCTTCTACCGCCAGCGTCAGCATTTCTGAGGTCGCAGGCAGGCGAAAGGCATAACCATCCGGCAGTTCCCGCACTTCCTCAACCGCTTGATACAGCCGGATTCCCGTCGCAATCCACTGCTCGCGCTGTTCGGCGGGGATGGCGTTGGGATTGCAGGCAATGGGCAGGGCATCTGCTGTGGGGGTGTCGCCCGGCGCGGGCTGTGTCTGTAGGTGAGTCTGCTGATCTGACATGAGTCTGTCTCCCTGAAGGTTAAATAATCGCTGGCGAACAGGCTGTGCTCGCACTGGCATTCACTGTACAATTTCAAGTGCACTTGAAGTCAAGAGGGGACAGGAATGATGAATACCCTGAGTATTGGCGAAGTCGCCGCGTATGCCGGTATCCAGACTTCCGCCATACGCTATTACGAAAGCGAAGGGCTGCTGCCGCCCCCCCGCCGCGTCAGCGGGCACCGCCGCTATGATGCCGATGTGCTGAAGCGGCTGGGCCTGATTCAACTGCTGCGGCAGGCCGGGTTTGGAATCCGGGAAATGCAGGCGCTGTTCGGTGTTCAGACGGCACGAGTGGCGGCTGATGGGCATACAGAACCGGCGGAGCATCAGGCGGCAAAAGCATGGTTTTCAGCAGCCATCGAGAGCCAGTGCGAAGACGAGCAGGCCGCCACCCCCTGGCAGGCCCTGGTGACGCGCAAGGTTGCGGAGCTTGACGCGCTGATCGAACAGAACCGGGCGGCCAGAGCATGGCTTTTAACGGCCCTGCAGAGCGGTTGTGAAGGGGTGGAGGACTGCGTCGTCGTCACCTATGACGACAGCGGCGGCAGCATGCAGGTGACACTGGCCTGCCTCAGCCAGAATCCGCAGGATGAAGCCAAACCGTCTCAGGCAGTCCGGCTGATGACGCTGCCCGCCGCCCCTGAGATGTGACATCTGAGGCAGGGACGCGGTAAACCCTGTAACGAAGTTGTAGCCATTATTAACAGTTGAGACTATAATAGACAAATGAAGACTTACCTACGGCAGAACATCATGAAATGGCTCCCGGTCGTGCTGGCCGGGGTGATTGTGGCCGCCTGCCAGCCAACCAGCAGCCAGCCCCAGGAACTGCCCACCCTGGCGGTGCTGCCCTCGCTGACGCCCGACGCGGATTCTCCCGCAGCGGCCACCGGCACGGATATCGACACAGCCCCCGACACAGACACACCACCACCAGCAGCGACAGACACGCCTGATTCTATCGCCAGCCCGGAAGCCACCCAGGCACCAACAGAGACGATTCCGGCATCGCCCACCCGCCCCCCGGTCACCATTGAGATTCGGGAAGAGGTGGTTTTTTCCACGCTGACCCCCGGCGCGTCCGCAGGCACAGTCGACCTGCTGCTGGCGGATGTGGTTATTACCGAAGCGGAATTTCAGCGGGTGACAGATCGGGCTGTCGCCGAAATTGAGTCGATTCAAATTGTAAATGTGGATTTCGTGCCGGAAGGAATCGATGTAGAATTGACGGCCCTGGGCGGGCAGGCCTTTGTCACGGGCAATGTACGCATACTCATTCAGGTGACGGACAGTTTTGCAACCATCATCGTTGATGATGTGACAGTAAACGCCGCCGAACCAACTGAAGCCTTTTTACAGACCGTAAACGGCGATTTCTTTCCCATGATGATCCAGGTGCTCGATACCCTGCTCGCAGAGCGTGTGGGCGAAGGGCACGATCTGGAAAACATCGTTCTGAACGACGAGGCGATGCAGGTATTTTTGCTGGTCCCTCAGTCGTAAGACTAAGGTAGAGCAGTTATGTGGAAATCGCTTAAATCTTCTGCACTGCTTTTGCTCATGCTGGGCATTGCCCCGGTGGTAATCGCGCAGGGTGTCTGTCCGGCGATCGTGCAGCAGGCCCTGCAGGCCGCCAATGAACTGTGCATCAGCACCGGGCGCAACCAGGCCTGTTACGGTCATCTTGCAGTCGAGGCGGTGCCACAGCCCGCCGTACCCCAGTTGAATTTTGACAATGCCGGTGATATTGAAGATGTCGGCGCGATCCAGACCCTGCGCCTGCACCCGATGGACCTTGATTCGGAGTCGTGGGGCGTGGCCATGATGCGCCTGCAGGCCAACCTGCCGGGGCATCTGCCGGGCCAGAACGTCACATTTCTGCTGTTTGGCGATGTCGAAATCACCAGCGCCGTGCCTGCTGAGGATGGCGCTGGTGCTGATGCAGACGATGCGCAGTGGGCGCCCATGCAGGCCTTTTTGCTGCGTACTGGCCTGGGCGATGCGCAGTGTGACCAGGCCCCGGAAAGCGGCCTGATGGTACAGACGCCGGAAGGTGCGGGCGAAGTCACGTTCAATATCAACGGCGTGGATGTGGGCATGGGATCGACAGTCGTATTCCGCGCCCAGCCCCAGGGTGATCTGACCGTCAGCACCATCGAAGGCATGGCGGTGCTGGAAGTCGAGGATGAGGTGCAGCCAGTACCGGCAGGCAGCCGCGTGCGCGTGTCGCTGGATGAAGCAATGCGCCCGGCGCGCAGGCTGGAAAATCCACCAGAACCCTATGAATTGAATAACCTGCAGAACCTGCCGACCAACCTGCTGGAGCGCCCGGTAGAGGTGGCCCCGCCGCTGACAGAAGCGCAGATCAGCCAGGTGACCCAGCGCCAGCAGAATGGCGAGCTGCTGTGCGGCGCGGAGGGCCTGCCGGCCTGCGATGAGGTGCCGCAGACGCTGCTGGCACGCGCCATGAAAGCCAGCCGCAGCAGCCTGGAAGCTGACCTGGGCTGTGTGTTCCGCCGGGATGCCCGCGATCAGGCGCTGCCTGCGGATGAAACACGGCCTTTCTGTGATGAGCAGCCGCCGGAAACGCTGCCCTGTGTCTTTTTACCGGGGCCAGGCGAGCCGCCGCTGCCTGCCGATTCGACCCGGCCTGTCTGCCCGCAGATTCCGCCGGAATCCACTACGCCGGACATCATGCCCCAGGACAGCAGCAGGGCCTGTGTGCCGCGCCCAGGGCCAGGGGAGCCGCCGCTGCCGCCCGGTGAAACACGGCCTTTCTGTACAGACTCACAGCCCGCGCAGAACATCCAGGCCACTGCCACCGTGCCTGTCCGGTCCGAGCGCCCGAATGCTCAGCCGCCACAATCTGACGGCGGGAGTCGCAGCAGTTCGGATTCGTCGTCGCGTTCCGACAGCGACAGCAGTGCGCCACTGCCACCCACCAGCACCACTCAACCGCCGCTGCCGACTGTGGCTGATACCCCCACCAATCCGCCACCCCCGCCAACCACGGAGGTGATCCCGCCGCCGCCAACCACACAGCCCATCGTCACAGCGCCGCCGCCGCCCCCACTGCCGACGAATACGCCGCTTCCGCCGCCGCCGGTGCCAACAGAACCGCCGCCGCCACCCGTGCCAACGGATCCGCCTCCGCCAGCGCCGACGGATCCGCCTCCCCCACCACCGCCGTCGCCATCAGATCCATCGGGCGGTGAGGAGAACCCGGGTGGCAGCGAGGGACCACCTGACCAGGGCGATAACGACCCCGGCAGCGATGATGATGACGATGATGAATGGCGCGACGACGACGACGATGATGATGATGACGATGATGGAGGGTCGTGGTGGTGGTGGAGTAACAGAAATCGCGGACGCGGCGGCGATGACGACGATGACGATGACTAACCGCTGACCGCCATACGGCCTGAACTATGACAGTGGGTGCAGATTTGGTCTGCATGCACTGTCTTTTTTTTGATAACCATCGTTATAATGGGGCACATTGTCGAGCGTACCATCTGTAAGCACAGCTCTGCACAGATATTTCCGCAATAGGCAAGGAGACTCTTATGGCGACAGAACATGATGTGGTGGTAATCGGCGCGGGACCAGGGGGCTATATTGCCGCCATCCGGGCCAGCCAGTTAGGGCTGAAGACCGCCATTGTCGAGAAGCAGTACTGGGGCGGCGTCTGCCTGAACGTCGGCTGCATTCCCTCAAAGGCGCTGCTGCACAATGCGGAAATCGCGCATGTCCTCAATAAAGAGCGTGATGTCCTGGGAATCCGGGTAGAAGGCAGCATCAGCATGGATTATGGCGTGGCCCACAAGCGCAGCCGCCAGATATCGAACCGGCTGGCCAAGGGCGTCAGCTATCTGATGAACAAAAACAAGATCGCCTCCTACGATGGCTGGGGCACCTTCACCAGCGCCAACGAACTGGAAGTCGAACTGGAAGACGGCAAAAAAGAGGGCCTGCGCTTCAAAAATGCCATCATCGCCACCGGCGCAAAGGCCCGGCTGATCCCTGGCACGCAGTTGAGCGAGCGCGTTGTAACCTACGAGGAACTGATCCTGTCCGACACACTGCCCAGTAGCATCATCATTGCCGGGGCCGGGGCTATCGGCGTGGAATTCGCCTATATCCTGCACAATTACGGCGTCGAGGTGACCATCGTTGAATTTCTGGATCGGGTCGTGCCGCTGGAAGATGAGGAAGTTTCTGCGGAACTGCATAAGCAGTACGAGCGTGAGGGTATCAGGCTGATGGTCAGCACGCGCGTCGATCAGATCGAGGACACTGGTAAGAGCGCGAAGGTGACTGTCACCGGGCCGGACGGCAAACAGCAGACCCTGGAAGCCGATATGGTGCTTCAGGCCATCGGCTGGCAGCCGCGCACCGAAGGTTACGGCCTGGAAAATACCGGCGTACAGCTAACCGAACGCGGCGCAATTGATATCAACGAAAAGATGCAGACCAGCGTGCCCCACATCTATGCCATTGGCGATGTCACCATGAAGAAGGCGCTGGCGCATGTGGCGGAAAATATGGGCGTGATCGCGGCGGAGAATATCGCTGGCGCAGAAACCATTACGCTGGATTATCGCTTCCTGCCTGCCGTCACCTACTGCCAGCCCCAGATCGCCAGCATGGGCTATACGGAAATTCAGGCACGCGAGGCCGGGTTTGATATCAACGTCGCCAAATTCCCCTTCCAGCCCAACGGCAAGGCGCTGGGGATGAACAGCACGGTGGGCTTCGTCAAGCTCATCAGCGACAAGAAATATGGCGAACTGCTGGGCGCGCACATGATCGGCGGCGGCGTGTCCGAACTGATCCCCGAACTGACGCTGGCCCGCTTTGCCGAACTGACCCCCAACGAGATTGCGCGCAACGTCCACCCGCATCCTTCACTCAGCGAGGCCGTCAAAGAGGCGGCGCATGGCCTGGAAGGCCACATGCTGAACCTGTAGCGAATCAAAAACAGAGGCCGCACTGTGTGGCCTCTGTTTTATTCACTCATCCCGGACGTTATGATCGCAGCTTTGCCAGTTCGGCTTCAACCTCGCCAAGGCGGGTGCGGTAAGGTTCCTGATGTTTGCCCTTCAGGACCTGCACCTGTCGATACAGGTTGGTGATCTGCTGGCGCAGATTTTCGCCATCCCCGGCGGCGTTATGCACTTCATGATTTAGCTGGTGCAAGTCATTGACCACCTGATTCAGCTCTCTGTTGCCAGTGCCCTGCAAACTCGTAATCCAGGTGGGGATGGCTTTCTTCAGGGTGCGCAGACGAAAATCCGTCAGGTATGTTTCCGCGGCGTGCATGGTTCTGATCCTCGCTTGATAATCGATCTGTGGTTCATAATAAGACCAGAATCATCGTGGGGGATAATGGTGCTTAATGATATTCTTACTATAACGACTCGCCCTGCAGGAGTCAATCGAAAGAACGTAAAAATTTCTGAATATCGGCTTGCTCTCAGCATATGCTCAGGAAGGTGATGATGACCTCAACGCCGCTGCCCACAGCCAACGCCCTGCTGCCCCTGCTGCGCCAGTTCTGCCAGGGCGATTACGGAATCGCGCTGGGGGGTGCCCATGCCAAAGGCGTCGCCGATGCCGAATCTGATCTTGATCTGTACCTGTTCGCCCGACAGGTGCTGCCGCTGGCAGAACGCATCCGCCTGTGCCAGCAGTTCAGCCCGGCGGTCACAACGGTGACAGGCTGGGGCACGGACGAATCCTTTGTGCAGGGCGGCACCGATTTTTATTTTCACGGCCAGAAGGTGGAGGTGTGGCTGCGGCACGTGGATCACATCACCGGCATTATCGAGGAATGTGAGGCCGGGGTGGTGCGGCAGGAGCTGGTGACCTGGACGGTGATGGGGTTTTATAATCACTGCGCGCTGTCTGATCTGGCGCACATGCTGCCCATCGAGGACCCGGCGGGCATCCTGGCAGGCTGGCAGGCCCGGGTGCATCAGTACCCGCCCCGGCTGCGCGTCGCCATCATCCAGCGGCATCTGCACGCAGCCAGATTCTGGCCGGAAAATTTCCATTATGCCAGCGCGGTGCAGCGCGGCGACCTCATTTACAGCATGGGCATTGTGCAGCAGGTCATCCACAACCTGATTCAGGTGCTGTTTGCCCTTAACCAGACGTACTTTCCCGGCGATAAAAAACTGGGGCCGGCGCTGGATCATCTGGCCCACACGCCCGCCCACCTTCGCGGGCGCATCGAATCGCTGCTGCTGCCCGGCGCAGCCACGCCAGAAGCCCTCAGCCGCCAGCGGACGGAGTTGCAGGCGCTGCTGCGCGATGTCGAAGCGCTGGTGGAACAGACGCAGCTTTGAACACGCGGCGCGGCTACTGGCATCCCAGCAGGACGATATTGGGCAGGGCGCGGGTATAGCGCCAGGGCAGCGCGAACCCCTGCCATGCGGGTCCCATCGCGGCGGAGTCTGGCGGCGGTTGGGTCAGACTAACAAACTGCACCGGGGTATGCGGCGACAGTGACTGATCGCATTCCAGCAGGTGCAGTTGTGCGCGCACCGCCCCCCCGTCAAAATCCAGCGTCAGCAGATTGGGCGCCACCTGTTCCGGCGCACCAAGCAGCAGCAGCAGATCACCCAGGCGCAAACCGGGGCAGCGGCTCAGGCGTGTTTCGATGACGAGGGTCTGCCAGTAATGCACTTCCGCCCGGCAGGCGGTGTGTTCCGGCGGCGGGGTAAACCGGATCTGCGTGCCACCGCCGGACCTGGGGCTGTAACGCTGGCTGGTCAGCGTGCGGAAAGCATCGGTAATCAGCGACTCGCCAGGGCGAATATCCTGCCAGCAGGGCAGTTCACAGCGGGATGCCTGCAGGACGGCGTGCGGGGCCGGGCCAAACGCGCCAGCCACCATCGCAAACCCTGCCAGCACCAGCAGCACAGCAGACATGATCCCCTGCAGCACAAGGAGTCTGATCATCGGCAGGCACACCCCCGGCTGATCCGTAAAAATGGTTGGTCAGATACTGATTATAACCGCTGCCGCTGGGCCTCGAACAGCATGACGCTGGCCGCCATCGCCGCGTTGATCGATTCGGTATCGGCATGCATGGGGATATACACCCGCGCCCGGGCCATCTGCTGGGCCTGTGCCCCGGCGCCGTGGGCTTCGCTGCCGATCACCAGCGCCCAGGCGGCGGTCCAGTCTACCTGGTCGTAGCGCAGGTCGCCGCTGCTGTCGGCCAGGTACACATCCAGCGCCGCGCAGTAATCCGCGATGGCAGGCCAGTCCAGCGCCGCCAGCGCCACCCGAAAATGCGCACCCATGCCGCTGCGCAGCACTTTGGGGTTGTAGGCATCGACACATCCCGGCGACAGCAGCACCGCCTGTGCCCCGGCAGCCCCCGCCGCACGCAGGATCGTCCCCAGGTTGCCGGGGTCGCGCACATTATCGAGGATCAGGACGCGCTGCGGCGATTGCGGCAGGGCAAGCTGTGGCAGCGCAAACACACCGATCAGCCCCTGTGGCTGCTGGGTGTCGCTCATATGCCGCATTACCTCCGCAGACACAGGTTCGGCCTGCGCGACAGCGGCGGGCAGCAGCGCTTCGGCATCCGGGGTATAGAAAATAAAATCGGGCAGGTGCCCCTGTGCCAGCGCATCCTGCACCAGCCGCACGCCTTCCAGCACGATTTTGCCTTCCTGGCGGCGGGTCCTGGCCCGGTCCTGCAGGGCACGGACGAGCTTCACACGTGGGTTTTGCAGGCTGGTAATCATCGGTCACCCAGGCGACACATGATAAACAAAAACAGGGCCACACAGGCCCCTGTTTCAGAAAGCATCCCTGCAGTGCAGAGACCAGGCATCACCTGAAGGCGATGTTTACTGGTTCATCTGGCTGAGCGTAGCCAGCTTCTTGAAGGTCGCGCCATCGCGCACGGCGATATCGGCCAGCATCTTACGATCAATATCGACATTGGCCTTCTTCAGCCCGTGCATAAAGCGGCTGTAGCTAAGGCCGCTGAGGCGGGCCGCCGCGTTGATGCGCACAATCCACAGACGGCGCATATCGCGTCTGCGGGTGCGGCGGTCGCGATACGAGTACCACAGGCTCTTCAGCATGGCCTCGTTAGAGCGGCGGAACAGGCGCCCCCGCGTGCCCCACTGGCCCTTCACCATCTTGATCACTTTTTTATGATGCCGTCTGCGGACGACACCGGTTTTACTCCTCGGCACGGTTGTTTACTCCTGACAACAAACACCCGGAACGACGCGCTCCGGGCGGTGTTAAGCGAACGAAAAGCCCGGCAAAATCAGGCCGGGGGATTGGCTCTGTAACGCCGCAGGTAGGGGGCCAGGGTCGTCACGCGCTTGGCTTCGGACTTGCTGACCTCGATCATGCGGGAGAATTTGGCTTTGGTGCGGGCAGGCGTGCGCCGGCGCAGATGGCTTTTACCGCCTTTGGTGCGCATCACTTTACCTGTACCTGTCACCTTAAAGCGCTTGGCTGTTGATTTGTGTGTCTTGAGTTTGTATTTCTTCGCCACGGTAGTGCTCCAGATTCTTTACTTTTTATCACTGAGAGGCGCCAGCACCATCAGCATATTATTGCCTTCCATGCTGGGCATTTGCTCCACAACGGCTATATCCTTTAACTCCGCAGCGATACCTTCCATCCGTTCGCGCGCAATATCCGGGTAATCGCGCTCGCGTCCACGAAAGCGCACACGTACCTTGACCTTCATCCCCTTTTCGATCCACTTGCGCGCATCGCGCACCTTAAACGAAAGGTGATGGTCGTCGGTTTTGGGCCGAAGCTGGATTTCCTTGATCTCGACGGTCTTCTGCTGCTTGCGCGCCTTGCGTTCACGCCGCTGGCGTTCGTACTGGAATTTACCAAAATCCATGATACGGCAGACCGGTGGTTTGGCCTGGGGCGAAACTTCCACCAGGTCCATACCTCTGGATTCTGCCAGTTCCAGTGCGTCGCGCAGGCTTAGAACACCGATATTCTCGTTTGTATCAGTGATAACCCGAACTTCACGGACACCCCGAATTTCATCATTAATGCGTAATTCTGCGGAACTGATAGCCTAATCACCCTCTCTAGATTTGTCAATTACGAACTTTGGCTTGAGTTGGCCCGGCGCATAAAATATAACGCCTGAGGTTACGTTCTCTTGCGCAATCGAACGGAATTATAACATAAAATATGAGGCCAGTGCAAGACGCACGTGGCTTAATCTGTGATCACCCGGTAAGTATCTTCGGCGTTGTAGGTATCCAGCAGCGTTTTGGCTTTTTCCTTGGCGTTGGGTTCGCCATTGGCGGGCTGCACCGTCCACAGGAAAAAGGCGAGCTGGCATTCCCGTTCTGCGATGGTGTAGTGCAGTTCACAGCCGTTCATCACCAGAAAATCGCGGGCGCTGCGCAGCTCGAAGGCGGCGCTTTGCAGGCGCCAGTTGGCCCGCAGCCGCGCCAGCAGTTCTTCCAGCGTGTCTGGTGCGTCGCTGACTGCGCCATAACATACCCGGAACCACAGCCCATGCCGGTGTTTTTCTGCTCGCACATGAACACCCGGCCCCAGCGTATGCGCGCAGGATTGCAGCAGCAGCAGCGCTTCCTGGATTGTGGCGCGGTTGCCGCGCAGCCTCAGCTCTGCTTCTGAGGTCGGAAAATCTGCCACCTGAAGCCCTTCGACGATCCATTCCAGCAGATCGCCTGCACGGAACTGCTGTGGCCCGGAAAACAGCGGAGTCTGCCCGACCTTGTAACGGATCATATCCGCCCAGGCGCTGTGCAGGTTGAGCGCGGCGGTGACGGCGGTGGTGGCGCGGGTCTGGTCCTCGCTGGAAGGTATCTGATCCAGCGCGGCCAGGGCATCATTCAGTTGATCGACCATGCGGCGCGACATAAGAAAGTTGATTTCGGAAAGCGATTCCCAGTCTGGTTCTCGAATCATGTTCGCATTGGCCCCTTAAGTTGTGTCATCGGTGTTATGCCTGGCACGATACAAAGGCACGTAAAAGCAGAAGCTGTGGAGCATTCATCCGGGACTGTGCGGTACACAGCGCCGGCATCAGTATATTCTGATGTCCTGCTGGTCCTGCAGAATAGTCAGTGGTGGGTGGTGGGTGGCCGCAAATTCGCGAATATCGCGCAGCGCGGCCTCAAAGGCCGCCAGCAGGTCGTCATCGCTGCCCTTGTAACGGCGCAGGGTTTGCTGGGTACAGGCCGCACAGCCGCGCATTGCCCGGTAGCTGTCTGTTTCGCAGCCCATGCAGCCATTCAGCCGGATCATCATCAGCATGAAGGCCAGCGTCTGTTCATGCGTTTCTGGCAGGCTCAGCACCTGATCCACCAGGGCCTGCCATTTGCGGCCTCGGGTGGTGCGCAGCGCTGCGATCGCGCGGTGGGGGAACATCAGCGCATTATCAGTATACATCCAGCGGTTCCCTTCGATGATCGTACCGGACAAGTGCGGGATTAGTACCTTTACAAAATTGAGAATAGCATAATTTCGTGTAACAATCAATCAATTATTTAAACTTTAGACTTGTACTATTGCTTTTGTTACGTTGTCTTTGCAGCGGAATGCACTATACTTTGAGCTTATGCGGAAATTATGCCTCTTTCTGATGAGCGCGCTGCTGCTGGCCGGGTGTGGCAGCGGCGCTGTGATGCTGGCGCCGACGCCCCTGCCGCCGGATCTGTCGCCGCTGCGTTACGAGCATCCGTCCGGCACCTTTTCGATTCAGGTCCCGCGTCACTGGCCTGTCTTTACCCAGCACGCCACCACGCTGGCGGCGGCCAGTTTTGCCCCGCCGGATTCTGGCAGACCACTGCTGACTCTGGCGGTCATCAACGTGGGCGAAACGCCCGATGCAGCCGAATTCGGCGCGATGATCGACAGCTTCCAGCAGCAGATTCGCCCGGATATCCGCCACTACAAAGAAGAAGATCGTCAGGCGATGGGCGACGGAAGCTGGCGCATCACCGGGCTGCGGGCGGCCCCCGGCGGCGAAACGCAGCAGATCAACACCTTTATCGAACGGGCAGGCAGCTATATCGGCATCGCGGAGGTGATTGTGCCGGATGACCCGGCGCTGGCGGCGGAACTGCAAACCAGCCTCAACACCCTGCGCATCAACCCGGAGGCCGCGCTGGACCCCACTAATCTGTCGGTGCTGGTATCGCTGGCGACCAGCAGCCTGAGGGCGATGAATATTGCCACATGGACGACACCGGGCGGCGTTTTTTATGTCACTGGCGAGGTGGCCAATTATGGCACGCACCCGGTGGCGGAGGTGCCGGTGCGGGCGGTTCTGCTGACACCAGAGGGCCTGCCAGTGGCCGAAGCGGTTGATATGCCGATGGGGTATGCGGTGCTGCCCGGCGGATTTGCGCCCTTCAGCCTGCGCTTTGGCCAGGGCCAGCCCGCCATGACCTCGACCTATGAGGTGCGGGTTGGCGCACCGGACTGGCAGCCCCCAGACCCGGATGCGTTGGTGGTGTATGGCCCGGAGGATTTAAGCTGGATTGATGAATCCGGTTTTGACGAAAATGGCGCGCTCGTCATCAGCGGCACCGTGACCAATACCGGCCAACGCCTGCTGCACCGCCCGCGCGTGTCCGTCACCGTCTTTAATGCCGACCAGAATGTGATTGCGGCCCGGTTTGAGGATCTGGATGTGGCGCAGCTATCCCCGAATGACTCTGCGCCGTTCCGTATCGTGCTGCAGGAAATCGGCGGCGAACCCGCCCATTACGTGGTGAACATTCAGGCGCTGCCATCATAGCCTGCGCGGGCACAGCAGCCCACAGGACTCACTCGTTGTGTTCCGGGCTGCTGGGAAATGCGCGCCAGGTGCCCATCACAAACATGCCGTTGGCCGGTGGTTCCGGGCGCTGCGACAGCGGTTGGTCCGGATGTTCGCGATGTTCCAGTGCCAGGTAGGCCCCGCTCAGCACGTCCTGATACACCTGATCCTGGTCCGCCCCCCAGGCAATCGCCAGCGCGTTACGATCAATATGATTGCCTTCCAGCAGACGGGCTGCATGGCCGTGCCACAACAGGCCGAAGCGCGTCATCTCGATGAGCACGGTCACAGAGCCTACGGTTTGCACCTTTGTCCAGTAATCTGCACGAGACTTTGACATTTTTTATATCCCTTAAAAGCGTAAATTTATTACAGCACATTTCACCGATGCCGTGTCTTGAGATTTCTGAATTCCGGGTAATAAAATGACGCAGGGCGCGCAGAAGAGGAGAACAGGCCGATGATCGAGATTCCCATACCGGGCCGGGCAGCACTGGCGCTGGAGCATGTTGTGCTGGATGTCAACGGCACCATTGCCTGTGATGGGCAGTTAATTGCGGGCGTAAAGGAACGGCTGGATACCCTGGGGGAGTATGTGGATATCCATCTGCTGACGACCAGCGCCCAGGGCAGCCCGCACGATATCGCGGAACAGCTTGGTTTGCAGGCGGCGGTGATCCAGCATGGCACGGCGGAAAAAGGCGCTTATGTGCTGGCCCTGGGGGCAGATCAGGTCGCCGTGATTGGCAATGGCATGAGCGACACGGCCATGTTTAACGCAGCGGCGCTGCGGATCGCGGTGCTGGGGCCGGAAGGGCTGGCGGCGGTGCTGCTGCCGGCGGCAGATGTGGTCACCCGCGACATCAACGACGCGCTGGACCTGCTGCTGCGCCCGCAGCGCCTGATCGCGACTCTGCGCCGCTAGCAGGCAAAAACACAGAACAGGGCGGCATTTCACCCTGTCCTGATCATGCATTGTGCTTATGTTAATTTCAGGTGCCGACGCTGCGCAGATAGCTGAAGAATTGCAGCAGTTCCGGCGGCGTGGTGCGGTCGTGCGCATCCAGCATGCGCGCAGACCCGTCCTCCAGTTCGATGCGCACCAGATAGCTGTACACATCGGACCCGGCGCCCGGCATGGTGAACTGCCCCTGAATGCCGAAGAAGTTCACTTCCTGAATACGCTGGTTCAGCGCGGCGACTTCCTCCGGCGGGATGCGCGTTTCCACATCGTTACGCAGCACCCGGCCATCGTTGTAAATCACCACAGACAGCGAGCTGTTGCTGGGGCCGCCGCTTTCCTGATAGAAGATTTCAAAAAACGGCGGCGCCTCTGCACCAGGAACTGCTTCTTCCGTGACCGGGGCAACGGCGGTGCCAGGGGGCGGCAGCATGCCGATGGCCTGCTGGATCGAAGCGCCTATAGCTTCCGTCGCGGAGGCGAGCGCCTCGGCGCTGGTATCCGGCGGCTGTGCAGCACCTTCGGGTTGTTCCGGATTCGCGGGCTGCACAGCATCCGCCGTCGGCTGAACAGCGGCGATTTCTGGCGTGGGGGTGGCTTGCTGCGGGTCTGTCTGGGGGTCATCTGCTGGTGGCAGAGTCGGCAGGACGGTTGGCAGCGGCGGCGCTTCGGTCGCGGCGGTTGCACAGGCGGCCAGCGCCAGCACCATCAGACTCAGGAATATCCGTATCCGCATGAGACACTTCTCCGGTGGTAGATCAACACAGCATTACTGCGGCGCACCGGCGGCGGGCACAGGCCAGCCTGTCAGATGCGCCTATCTACCAGTTTGCGCCTGAACAGCCTCGCTGACAAGGGGGTCATTGGTCGGGTGTTGTTCGGGTCTGGCAACAAATCGCGCCAGCAGCAGCCCGGCCCCCAGGCTGGAAAACAGTGTGTAGATCGGAATCAGCGGCAGGTAGTAACGCTGCCAGGGCAGCGGGTTAATCATGAGCATGGCCAGGGTGGCCAGCAGCCACACGAAGATTCCGGCGCGCACGGCGGCATCATAACGCAGCGCCGCGAACATGCCCACCACCACCAGCAGCATCAGCAGGCCGCCCAGCACCGGGCCGAACTGCAGGCCGCTGAGAGGGGAATTCATGTAGCGTTGGATTTCCTCGGTAATGACTGAAAAATCGGTCCAGCTTCCGACCTCAAAATGGGCCGGCGGGCGCAGATAGGGCTGCACCAGAATCTGCTCGATGCGCTGGGCCGTGTCCATCGGCGCGGTGGCATCGCCGCGCACCTGAATTTCGATGAGGGTGCTGCGCTGCTCGATCAGATCGTCCAGGCGGGCGACCGGGTCGTACCAGAAGGCCGGCGACAGCGCGATAAACCCCGCGATAATCAGCACGCCGCTGACAGCCAGCTTTGCCACCATCACCGGCAGTTCACGCCAGCGCCGCCCAATCAGTTCAGACAGGAAAATCCAGCCCAGCGCGCCACCCACAAACACCAGCCCGCTGTGCTTGCTGGCAACCGCCAGACTGCCGCAAACGACCAGCGCCAGCCACCAGCCCCACAGGCCGCGCCTGCCTTCAGCCCGCCGGCGGGCGATGCTGACGGCGACAAGGATCGTTAACAGGCCGAACAGCAGCAGCGAGCCTTCCATCATAGCACGCCGCCCGTTAATGAGGATGGCCGGGTTGACGGCATACAGGCCGCTGGCGATATAGCCCACCAGCGGGCCGCCAAGCTGGCTGCCGATGCCAAACATCACCCACACGCTGAGCGCCAGAAACACCGCCGATGACATGCGGCTGGCATACAGCAGATCATCCGGCGAGCGATTGCCGCGCGCAATGTTGCGGTCATAATCCTCGCCCCAGTTCCAGCCCGCCTGCGGCGGCAGGTCGCCATTGGTAAACCCGGCCAGATGCCAGCCCAGACCGATACCGTAGCGGTTGACCGAGCCGTTGAGCAGGCGAAGCTGGGCCTCGCTGTCGCCATCGAACGGCCCGTCCGACATCAGGCGCACCGGTTCACCATAAATAAAGGCGGTGGCATAATCGTGGCTCATCCAGATCTGCATGGCTTCGTCGCCATGAAACGAGACGATGGGCACCCCGGCCAGCACATAGACCGACAGGGCCAGCAGCCAGAGGATCGAAATAAGGCGATTAGATTTCAAGGCGGTGAGCATGACGAATAAAATCCTGTTTGCGTAATTCTTCAAGAACATTATCGGCGATGGGTTCATCCAGAGTCAGGACGGTCAGGGTCTGGCCGCCGGGTTCGGCGCGCCCGGTCTGCCAGCTTGCAATATTTACGCCGCTGTTGGCCATCAGCATGCCCACCCGTCCGATCACGCCGGGCTGGTCATAGCTGCCCATAATGAGCATGTGGCCCTGGGGCACAAAGTTCATGCGATATTCGTTGATCTGGACGATGTATGGCTCTGTATGGTCGAGCAGGGTGCCAGCCATGACGATTTCCTCGCCATCCTCCAGCGTCACCTGACAGGATACCAGATTGGCATAATCGCCGGTTTTAAGGCCCTTGGTCTGGTTGATCTGCAGGCCGCGCTCCATCGCCAGCACCGGCGCATTGATGTAATTGACTTTATCCCCCAGCACCGGCAGCAGCAGACCGCGCAGCAGCGCAATCGTCAGCGGCTTGACCATGCCATCCACTTCTTCGCCGCGATACTCCACATCGACTCGCCGCACCGGATGGCGCGACAGGGTATGCAGCACGGCCCCCATGCACTCTGCCAGCCGCATGTAGGGGCGGGCTTCCTCGTAGGGGATGCCGCCGGGCATAAACGGCATGTTGACCACGTGGCGATAATCCACCCCGCGCAGCGCATCCAGCACCTGCTGCACGATCTGGCAGGACAGATCCTGCACCGCTTCGAGGGTGTTATCGCCAATGTGGGGCGTATGGATCACATTGTCCAGGCCAATCAGCGGGCTGTTGTAGGGCGGCTCCTCGGCGTATACATCCACCGCCGCGCCGCTTAAATGGCCCTCTTTGATGGCGCTGGCGACGGCGGTTTCATCCCAGATGGTGCCGTGCGAGGTGTTAATCAGCCGGGCGCCGGGCTTCATGCGGGCGATTACATCCGCCGTAATGAGGCCGCGTGTTTCGCTGGTGACGGCCACATGCACGCTGACAAAATCGCTGCGGCGCAGCAGTTCGTGCAGACCCACCAGCAGCACCCGGTTATCCGTGACCTGATCTTCGGTGATGTAAGGATCGTAGGCCAGCACGTTCATGCCAAAGGCCAGGCAGCGCTGCGCCACTACCCGCCCGACCCGGCCAAACCCGATCAGGCCAATGGTTTTGCCTTCAAGCTGGGTCCCGGCCTGCCGTCTGCGATCCAGCAGCCAGTACCCCTCCTTCAGGCTGTTGTGGGCGCTGGTCAGGCGGCGGCTGAGGGCCAGCATCAGCGCGAGGGTCAGTTCTCCGGCGGCGACGGCGTTGGTCCCAGGCGTGTTGGTGACAATGATCCCCCGGCTGGTGACCGCTTCCATATCCAGCGCGCCCAGGCTGGCCCCCACGCGCCCGATCACCTTCAACTGTGGGGCATGATCCAGCAGCGGGCCGTCGATGCGCACATCCTCGCGGGCGATCAGTGCGTCGGCATGAGCCAGGGCATCGCGCACGGCGGGCGGGTTGGGCGGCACCAGATGCGTCTCGACATCCGGCGCATCTTCCAGCACTTTGAGTCCATCTTCGGTCAGGTCTGTGGCGACAAGAACATGAAAACTGCTCACGGCATCCCTCAGCGCAGGGCGTCCAGCACATCGTGCAGGCTGTCGAACACGTGCGGCGTGATGCCTTCAAAGGCCCCTTTGCCGCTGTGGCTTTTATCCGGCACGGCAAAGCAGGTCATCCCGGCGCTGATCGCAGCGCGCGCGCCGTTGGGGCTGTCTTCCAGCGCCAGGCACCCGGCCGGATCGACCCCGAGCGTGCGCGCCGCTGTCAGGTAAACATCCGGCGCGGGTTTGCCCCGGGCTTCGTTATCGGCAGAAAAGCGCATGGTAAAACTATCGCCCCAGCCCTGCGCCTCCACCGTCGCGTCAATGATCGACACCGGCGAACTGGAGGCAATCGCCAGCGGCCAGCCGCGTTCCTTCACAAAGGCGATCATCTCGTTCGCGCCCGGATGCGGCCTGACATGCGACGGAATCAGCCGCAGCATGTGGTCGATCAGCGACTGCGACAGAATCTCCACCGTCGGCTTAAGCTGGTAATGATCGCGCAGGAACGTCATAAATTCATCGACGCGCATGCCGATGACGTTGGCGCGTACCGCGTCTGTATATTCGTGCCCGTGCGATTCAATCAGCGCGGTTTCGGCCACATGCCACACCGTTTCAGAATCGACCAGCAGGCCGTCCATATCAAAGATCACCGCCTGGGGCTGCCATTGAGCTGTCATGCGAATGCCTTCTCAAATTCCTCGCGCAGGATATCGGTCTGCAATGTCAGGCCGCCAGCCAGCGCCAGTTGCAGGCCTTTTTCAAAAATCGCCTGGTGCGGCGTATTCATCACCCGCTGGTACCCGCGTGGCCCGGCCGCCAGCGGCAGCACCGGGGCCAGCGACTGGCTGTGAACAAATGCTTCGGCATTCTGGCGTACTTTCTCCCGCGCGACCACACCGCCAAAGCCGACAAACAGATCGACCACTTCCCGCGTCACCAGGTCCGACATGCCATCGCCCACCATCAGGCGGCGTCCGGGCAGGCCGTTGGCCAGCTCCTGCACCATCGTCGGCTTGCCGCTGGAAACAGTCAGTGGGCCGACCTGATAATCCAGATAGGTGTGGGTGTGCTGGGTGCGCGGTTCGTAATAGCGCCACCAGTCTCCGGCAAGCTGGTTATATTCCAGTTCGACAGCGCGGATACGCTCTGGCGGCACGCCCAGCCGCTTGCCAAAGCCGCGCACAGGTTCTGCCAGGCCGCCGCTGATGATGAACACATCCTTGCCCAGAAACTGAAGGGCCGCCAGCACCGCTTCGGTATCCGGCACGATATGCTCCCAGTACAGTTCCTCGATGGCCTTCAACTGGCCGCGTGTGGGACGAATGGCCTGCAGGCGCTTGCCATAAACCTGCGCCAGATCAAGGTCGCCGTTCATGGCCTTGTCGGTCAGCACGCTCACGCGCCATTCCTTGCCCTTCAGCCGGGCCAGTTCGTCGATGCCCTCGATGGCGGACAGGGTGCTGTCGCAGTCAAAAAAGATAAGATCAAAACTTGCCCAGTGCGGTTGTACCACGTTAACCGCCCCTCCCTATCAGGTCATGGCGATTGTACCCCTGCCAGAAAAGTTTGTGAACCCAGGAGTCAAAGGCTTAACACAATCTTCAAACTGGCAGGCAGTGTATCCCGCTGGCGTTGCGCCCGCCTAAACTGGGTAGAGGGCGAGGGTTTGCGGTATAATCGAACGACTGTTTAATTAATCTGAGGACAGGCTTTTGGCCCGCAAACCCGCCAACCAGACCGCCAGCCGTGAGGATATCCTGCTGGCTGCTGCCGATGTACTGCGGCAGCATGGCTATGATGCCACCACCATGAAGGACATCGCCGCAGAAGTCAACCTGACCGCCGCCAGCCTGTATCATCACTTCGAGAACAAGGACGCCCTGCTGCTGGCCGTGCTGGAAGATGGGCTGGATTACGTCATCGCGCAGATCGAGCCGGTGGCCCGCGCAGATCAGCCCGCAGCGGACCGGCTGCGCGCCATGATCCGGGCGCATGTGGTCGGCGTGACGAGCCATACCGCTGTCGGCGCGGCCATGATCTTTGAGATGCGCTGGCTGCGGGCGCTGCCGGCCGACAATGGCAAGGGCGACCTGCTGGCGCGGCGCGATGCCTTCTTTGCCCGGCGCGACTATTTCGAAACCCTGTTCCGGCAGGTGGTGCAGGCTGGCATCGACAGCGGCGAATTTGTGCCAGTGGATATTGGCATCATGGTAAAAATGATGCTGGGGGCGCATCATTGGGTGGCGGTGTGGTATCGCGAAGACGGGCGGCTTTCCGGCGCACAGATCGCCGACCGGATGGCGGATACCTTCCTGCGGGCACTGCTGCGGGACCAGCCGCGTTGAACAACCTGATTCCCCTAATGAGGAGAAGATCATGCAGCGAATTCTGATTACCGGTTCTAATCGTGGCATTGGCCTGGGGCTGGTGCAGGAATATGCCCGGCGCGACGATACCCACATCTTCGCCACCTGCCGCGATCCACAGTCTGCCGATGAACTGAACCAGGTGGCGGCAGACAGCGGGGGCCGGGTGCACGTCATCGGCCTGGATGCGGGCAGCCCGGAATCGATTGCCGAGTCTGTCCGGCAGGTCAGCGCGCAGGTCGATGGCCTGGAGGTGCTCATCAACAACGCCGGCATCAACCCGCGTGATGACCGGGTGCGCAGCTTTGGCCAGTTGGAACCGGATGCGATCCTCGATGTGCTGCGCGTCAATTCGGTCGGGCCGGTGCTGGTGGCCCAGGCTTATGCCGGCCTGCTGCGCAGCGGCAATAACGCCCGCATCGTCAATGTGTCCTCCGGCGCCGGGTCGATGGCGCGCCAGTCCAGCGGCTGTGGCTACACTTACAACGCCAGCAAGGCCGCGCTGAACATGTTCACCCGCTGCATGGCGGGCACCTTCCGGGGCGATGGTGTGGCGGTCATCACCCTCAATCCCGGCTGGGTGCGCACCGATATGGGCGGTTCCGGCGCGAACCTGGCCATTGAAGAATCGGCACGCGGCATTGCGGACGTGATCGCCGGGCTGACGCTGGAAGACAGCGGCGAATTTTTCCAGTGGGACGGCCAGCGCCTCCCCTGGTGAGCGAGGTTTCTGACTCAGGTTTAATGGCTAGTTTCTGAATTAAGCGAGGCAAATATGGCCTACCATATACACAAAGCTGCCGTGATCGGCTCCGGCACGATGGGCAGCGGAATCGCGGCGCTGCTGGCCGGGGTCGGCATCGAAACCCTGCTGCTCGATATCCCCGCGCCGGATACCACGCCGGACTCTCCGTTTGAACAACGCAACGCGGTGACGCTGGGCGGCCTGCGGCGGATGCAGGAGGCGCGCCCGGCGCAGTTGTTCCGCCCGGATGACCTGGACCTGATTACTGTTGGCAACACTGACGATGATTTGAACCGCCTGCGCGAGGCCGACTGGGTGATCGAAGTTGTGGTGGAAAAGCTGGATATCAAGCAGGCGCTGATGGCAAAGCTGGCGCAGCATGTCGGGCCGCAGACCATCGTTTCGACCAACACTTCCGGCCTGCCCATCAACCAGATTGCCGCCGGGCTGCCAGCAGCGTTCACGCGGCGCTTCCTGGGGACTCATTTCTTCAACCCGCCGCGCTACCTGCACCTGCTGGAAATCATCCCGCATGAGAACACCGACGCCGAAGTGATCGATTTCATGCAGGAATTTGCCACCCGCGTGCTGGGCAAAGGCGTGGTCCTCTGCAAGGACACGCCCAACTTCATCGGCAACCGCTTCATGTCGATGATCGGGATGCAGGCCATGAATTATGCGCTCGATCATGGGTTTACGGTGGAGGAAGTGGACGCCCTGACCGGCCCGCTGATCGGACGGCCCAAGACGGCCACCTTCAACCTGAACGATCTGGTTGGCTTTGATGTGGCCGTGTTCGTGGCGCGCAATCTGTACGAGGCCATCCCGGACGACCCGGCCCGCGAGGTGCTGAATCATCCGGCGGCGGTGGCGCTGAGCGAGAAAATGCTGGCCAATAACTGGCTGGGCCGCAAAACCGGGCAGGGCTTTTACCATATGCGGCGCAAGGACGATGGCAGCCGCGAACTGTGGGCGCTCAACCTGCAAACCCTGGAATATGAGCCGCCATCCTCACCGCGCTTCGAGAGTGTGGGCAAACATCGCAAGGTGGAAAACCTGGGCGAACGCCTGCGCCTGCTGCTGAATGAGGAAGATCGCGCGGCGCGGTTCCTGTGGCATCATCACGCCTTTTATCTGGCGTATGCCTCGCATCGCGTGCCGGAAATCACAGAGTCCATCGTCAATATCGACAACGCCCAGAAGTGGGGCTTCAGCCACCACATGGGGCCATTTGAAATCTGGGATGCGCTGGGCGTGGCAGCAACCATCCCGCAGTTTGAGGAAGCCGGCTATCCGGTGGCGGACTGGGTGAAGGACATGGTGCGCGCAGGTGGGGCCACATTCTACCGCCGCGACGAAAACGGCCTCATCACCGCTTATTACAGCCCGGCCGCCGGGGGATATGTCCCGCTGGAACGCGACCCGCGCATCATCACCACGGCAGACCTGCGCGCCAGTGGCAGGGAAATCGCCCGCAACGACAGCGCCAGCATCCTCGATATGGGCGACGGCGTGGCGCTGTTCGAGTTCCACAGCAAGCAGAACAGCCTCGACTATGACCTGATCGACATGGGTTTCAAAGCGGTGGAGATGCTCAATAATGACCAGTTCGACGCGCTGGTGGTAGGCAACGATGGCGAGCGTTTCAGCGTCGGCTTTAATCTGTTCCTGTTCGTGCTGGCCATCCAGAGCGAGCAGTTTGACGAAATTGACACCAACCTGGATACCTTACAGCGACTGGCGGATGCCATGCGCCATGCCCGCAAGCCGGTTGTCGTCGCGCCGTTCCAGTTGGCGCTGGGCGGCGGCACAGAGCTGATCCTGGGCGGCAGCGCGATTGTGGCCCATGCCGAACTGTACGCCGGGCTGGTAGAAGTGAGTGTGGGCATTATCCCGGCGGGCGGCGGCTGTAAGGAAATGCTGCGGCGCGTGCTCAACCCGGTGATGCAGTCGCACCCGAACGCCGACCCGCTGCCGCATCTGCAAAAAATCTTCCAGCAAATCGCTACGGCGCAGGTGAGCGAACAGGGCGCGAAGCAGGCCCGCGAGATGGGCATCCTCGGCCCGTGTGACCGCATCGTGATGAATCGCGATCATCTGCTGTGGGAAGCCAAACACACCGCGCTGTATCTGGCGGATAATTACACCCCGCAGCGGCCAGGCAAAGTCTATGCCGCCGGGCGCGATGCCTATGCCGCCCTGTCGGTGATGATCGACGGCTTTATCGAGCAGCGCCTGGCCAGCGAATATGACGCCGTGATCGCGCGCAAGCTGGCTTACGTGCTGACGGGCGGGGCCATCGACGAGCCGCAGTGGGTGGATGAGCAGGTGATTCTCAACCTGGAACGCCAGATGTTCCTGCAGCTTCTGCGCGAACCCAAAACGCTGGAACGCATCACGCATATGCTGCAAACCAACAAGCCGCTGAGGAATTAAGCCTTTAGAGTAACTGGACTGGAGACTTATCATGACCCGCGAAGCAGTAATCGTCGCCGCTGCGCGAACAGCAGTCGGCAAGGCGAAACGAGGCATCACCCGCAGTCTGCGCTCTGATGACATGGCGGCGGCGGTGATTCAGGAATTGATGCGGCAGACCGACGGCAGGCTCGACCCGCAGGAAATTGACGATGTGATTATAGGCTGTGCCATGCCGGAAGGTTCGCAGGGGCTGAACTTTGCCCGCGCCATTGCGCTGCGTGCCGGGCTGCCGGTGGAAGTGCCGGGGCAGACTGTCAACCGCTTCTGTTCCAGCGGTCTGCAATCCATCGCCATCGCCGCAGAGCGCATTATCGCCAACGGCGCGGATGTGATTATCGCCGGGGGCGCAGAAACCATGTCGCTGGTGCCCATGTCCGGCTTCCGGCTCAGCCCAAACCCGCACCTGGCCGAAAACGAGCCGGAGGTGTATATGGCGATGGGTCATACGGCAGAGCGCGTGGCCGACGAATGGAGCATCAGCCGCGAGGAGATGGATCAGTTCGCCTACGAGAGCCATCAGAAGGCCGCCCGCGCCACCGATGCCGGACTCTTTCGCGAAGAGATTGTCCCGGTGGCGGTGGAAGAAACCGTGATCGGGCCGGATGGCCTGCCCCAGACGCGGCACGCTGTCTTTGCTGATGATGAACACCTGCGCCGCGAAACCACGACAGAAGCGCTGGCAAAGCTGCGGCCGGTGTTCCGAGAGGGAGGGCGCGTCACGGCGGGTAATTCCAGCCCGCTCAGCGATGGCGCCGCCGGGGTGATCGTCATGGAGGCGAACCGGGCAGCTCAGTTGGGTTTGCAGCCGCTGGCGCGCTTTGTGGGCTTTCAGGTGGCCGGGGTGCGCCCGGAAGTGATGGGCGTCGGCCCGGTGGCGGCGGTGCCGCGCCTGCTGCGGCGCACCGGCGTCGCGCAGGATGATATCGACCTGGTGGAACTGAACGAGGCGTTCGCGGCCCAGGCGCTGGCCGTCATCCGCGAACTGGAACTCGACCCGCAGAAGGTCAACGTCAACGGCGGGGCGATTGCCCTGGGGCATCCGCTGGGCTGCACCGGCGCCAAACTGACGGTCCAGATCCTGCATGAGATGCAGCGCCGCCACAGCCGCTATGGTATGGTGACAATGTGTATCGGCGGCGGCATGGGCGCAGCGGGCCTGTTCGAGAATCTGCGCTAAGACCTGACCACAGCCAACATCATCTTTCAGATCAACACTGCCGGCCTCATGACCCACGTCAGGACATGGGGCTGGTCTGTTTTGTGTGCAGATGTTCCGGGTTGGTTCGTGACATCCCCTGCTTCTTCAGGTACGATTCATGTTAAGACATTGGCTGGAGTTTGAAATTGACCGCTATCGCCCCATCCTCTGAACCGACCACCGCAGAAAAAATGCGCGGCCTGCCCTGGAGCCTGGCTGCAAACGCCGTCAATTCGGTATTTGCACAGTTCACCTTTTTCGGCTCCGTGTTCGTCCTGTTCCTCAGCGAACTGTCTATCAGCAACACGCAGATCGGCTTCCTGCTGGCGCTGTTCCCGTTTATGGGGCTGGTGGCCCCGTTTATCGCGCCGGCGGTGGCCCGGTTTGGCTACAAGCGCACCTACCTCATCTTCTGGGCGGCGCGCAAGCTGGCCACCGCTTTTCTGCTGCTGGTGCCCTGGGTGCTGGCGCAGTTCGGCACAGAAGCCGCTGTGGTGTTTATCACCGTCATTACGGCGGGGTTTGGCCTGTGCCGCGCCGTTGCAGAAACCGGCTATTATCCCTGGATACAGGAATTTGTGCCCAGTTCGATTCGTGGCAAATATTCCGCCACCAATAATGCGGTTTCCAGCGTGGCCAGCATGATCGCCGTCGCTGTCGCCACCTATGTGCTGGGGCTGGCGATGGGCCTGGATCGTTTTATACTGCTGTTCGCCGTAGGGGTGGCGTTTGGCGGGCTGTCAGTGTGGATGTATGCCCACATTCCCGGCGGCGCGCCTGTCCGCAACGCGGATGCCCGGCGCACCTCCTATCGCGATCTGTTAAGTGCCCTGCGCGATGGCAACCTGATGTGGTATCTGGCGGGCATCGCCCTGCTGACCTTTGGCACCAGCCCGCTGTATTCGTTCCTGCCCATCTTCATGAAGGAACAGGTCGGCCTGTCAGAAAGCGGCGTCGTGTCGCTGCAAACCGCGGCGCTGGTGGGCGGCCTGCTGACCTCTTATCTGCTGGGCTGGTCCGCAGACCGCTATGGCAGCAAGCCGGTAATGATTTCCGGCGTGCTGATGAAGATGCTGCTGCCCATAGCGTGGCTGCTGATGCCCCGCAACATGGATGCCAGCCTGATCGTCGCACTGGTCATCGCGTTTGTACAGGGGGTCGCGGGCATCGCCTGGATGGTCGGCTCCGGGCGACTGCTGTTCGTCAGCATCGTGCCATCAGACCGCAAATCAGAATATATGGCGGTGTATTATGCCATCGTGGGCATCATCGGCGGCGGCAGTCAACTGCTGGGCGGCAGCCTGCTGGATGTCTTTGGCGGCATTTCCGGGCAGTTCGCCTTTATCACCCTCGACCCGTTCACGCCGCTGATGGTCGCCGGGGTGCTGCTGCCCGCCGCCAGCCTGCTGATCTTTGGCCGCGTGCGCGCCGATAGTTCGGTCAGCGTCGGAGAATTTGCCGGCATGTTTATCCAGGGCAACCCGGTCATCGCGCTGGAGCGCATGGTGCGCTATTACCGCGCCAGGGACGAACGCTCCGCTGTGGTCCTGACGGAAAAGATGGGCCAGGCCAAAAGCCCGCTGACGGTGGATGAAATGCTGGAAGCGATGGCCGACCCACGCTTTAATGTGCGCCTGGAAGCGATTATCTCCGTAGCACGCATGAAGCCGCATCCGCGCCTGTCTGAAGCGCTGGTCAACACCCTGCATGGCACAGAACTGGCCCTCAGTGCGCTGGCGGCCTGGGCATTGGGGCGCATGGGTGATGATACAGCTGTGCCGGCGCTGCGTGAGGGACTTCATTCGCCCTATCGTTCCATTCAGGGGCAGTGTGCCCGGGCGCTGGCGACGCTTGATGATCAGGAAAGCGCGCCCCTGCTGCACGAGCGACTTCAGCAGGAGACGGATAAGGGCCTGCAGATGGCCTACGCGGCGGCACTGGGCAACCTGCGCGCCACCGAAGCGATTGATACCATCTTCGGCCTGATGCGGCAGACAGAGAATGAGGGGGCGCGCATGGAACTGGCGCTGTCGCTGGCGCGCATGATGGGCGAGGAGCATCATTTTATCCGGCTGCTGCGCCAGATTCGCAACGACACTGGCACTGCCGCCGCGCAGGAACTGACGCAGGTACGCAACCGACTGGCCCGTTCTGTCTCTGTTCAGACTCGCGCCTCACTGACGGAATGCGCGGATATGTTCGCGCGGGAAGCCCTGGCCGATGGCGCCGTGCTGCTGGTGCAGATGATTCGCGGGCTGCCGCCTGCGGCCTACTTCGACACGCTGGCGATGAAGCTGCTGCATGGCTGTGCGGATGGGCTGGAAACCTACGGCACAGCGCGCCGGGAATATCTGGTGCTGGCGCTGCATGTGCTGCATGTGGGCGTGCGGGCTTAAAAAGAAAGTGCAAAAATCATCAGACGAACCGGGTGCGATTATTCGGCCCGGTCTTCAATTTCCCAGGTGTGATCCAGTTCATGCCAGGCCAGACGGCGTACAAAATAACGCGGGGTCCAGCGGGCGCCGCCGCGCGGCCCCTGTGCCGGCACCTCGCCGCGCACCGCTGCGGCCAGTGTCGTCAGGATAACTTCCCGGATGTGCGCCAGGGTCTGGGCTGGCTCGTCCTCTTTGTTCAGCTTCATCGTCCCGCCCAGGCTTTTCAGATAGCCGAAATCCACATCGCGCACGTGCTGGACGATCTTGTCCAGGTCCCGCCCGCCGCCGCGTGGGCCTTTTCTCAGCGATTTTCCGGCGGCGGCCTGCACCGCAGAATCGAACGCCTGCCAGCAGGCCTGCAAAATCACCTGCCATTGTTCCAGCTCGGACGGATCTATAGGCTGCGTATCATCGGGCAGGGGGGAGGTTGGGCGCGCCAAAGTCGGTAGTGGCGTTGCCTGCCAGGCGCAGCGTCACCTCCAGCGCAGACAGATCCGACGGCGGCCGAAAATCCAGCGCGGTGGATTCCAGCACACGCGCATAACGCGGCGCGTAATCATAGAGGGTTTGCAGGGCGGCGGCTTCATCGCGCCCGCTGCGGGACCAGCCCGGCCAGGCCAGCGCGGTGGCGAAGGTACGGGATTTACCTGTTTCCACGTAAACGGAGATCGGGGTTTTATCAGAAGCCATGCGGCATCCCTCCACAATGGATCAGCCGACAGGGGCACAGCCTGCTGCACCCCTGCCTGCTGATTCTGAATTTAAGGCATTACCGTCGTGGATTTCCATTTGATGGTGCAGCCCACCGGCGGGGTCTGCGTGGTGGCCGGGGCGCGCCCTTCCAGCACGGCATCCAGCGCATCGCGGAAGTAGCTATTCTCCACCGCATCCGGGTTTTCGTAGTTGTCATCCGGCGCGCCGTGATACTGGAGAATGCCGCTGCGATCAAACAGGAAGATTTCCGGCGTGCGCTCTGCGCCATAGGCGACGGCGACTTCCTGGGTTTCGTCATGCAGGTAGGGGAAGTTAAAGCCCTGCGCCTGTGCCCGCTGCTGCATCGCCTCGAAGTTGTCGCCGGGGTACTTTTCGGCATCATTGGCGTTGATCGCCAGAATCTGCACGCCTTTATCTGCATAATCGGCCTGCGCCTGAATCAACCGGCCTTCCCACGCCTGGGCATAGGGACAATGGTTACAGGTGAAGATAACCGCCACCGCGTTCTTGTCGCTGAAATCGCCCAGACTGTAGGTTTTGCCATCCACGCCGGGAAGACTAAATGCAAGGGCCTGATCGCCTGGTTTCAAATTCGCCATGATTCTCTCCTTACATGATATGCGGTTTGTTCAGAATTGCTGTAGTGGCACAGGACCCTGTACCCCTACGGAAACACCTATTACACAGATGCGAAATGCTGCCGCAGGGCGCGGCGGATCATCTCGGCCGAGGGCAGCGGGGAAATGCGCCCATCGTCCAGACGATATGCACGGCAGGTCAGGCTGTAAAAAGCGTTCTCCGGAACCGGCACAATATCCTCACCCTGGATTCGAATCGTCGGCGACCCGACAAAGCGCAGGTGCTGGGCCTGGTCCTCGGTCTCCACTTTTGTGATGCTGATCTCTGCCTGAATACCTTCTTCCGCCATCACGGTCTTCAGCCGGTCAAGCGCCACATCGTGTGAAGGACAATCTTCGTAGTACAGAAATTCAATCACCATCCGACGGCCTCCACGCCTCTTTTCACGAAAAAGATACCCATTAAACAGATGGATTTCAAGTTTATTGCCCGATTGGTCTGCATGCTGCGCTGTTACGTTTCGCACAAATGAACCACAAACCCGGCCTGATGCGTCACTTTTCTGGTAAAATCAGGTGTCGAAGCAATTCACAATTAAAGGTAAGACAATATGACCATCATTCACGGTTTCGAGTTGATCCGCGAGCAGGAGATTCCCGAAATTAACACCCGTGCGCGCATCTTCCGCCATGTGCGCACCGGTGCCGAACTGATCTCGATGGAAAATGACGATACCAACAAGGTGTTCGGCATCACCTTCGCCACGCCGCCGACAGATTCCACCGGCCTGCCCCACATTCTGGAGCATTCCGTGTTGTGCGGCTCGCGCAAGTACCCGGTCAAGGACCCGTTTATTCAACTGGCGAAGGGGTCGCTGAATACCTTCTTGAACGCCATGACCTACCCGGATAAAACCACTTATCCGGTCGCCAGCCAGAATTTGCAGGACTTTTATAACCTGATTGATGTGTATCTGGATGCGGTGTTCTACCCGCGCATCACGCCCGAGGTGCTGCAGCAGGAAGGCTGGCATTACGAACTGGAACAGGCCGATACGCCGCTGGCTTTTAAGGGCGTGGTATTTAACGAGATGAAGGGCGCTTTTTCATCGCCGGACAGCCTGCTGTACCGCTGGTCGCAGCAGTCGCTGTTCCCGGATACGGTCTACGGTGTGGAATCCGGCGGCGACCCGAAGTACATCCCGGACCTGACCTACGAGCAGTTCAAGCGCTTCCACGAAACCTACTATCATCCCTCGAATGCCAAAATCTGGTTTTATGGCGATGACGACCCGGAAGAACGCCTGCGCCTGATTGACTCATTCATCGCAGAGTTTGAAGGCCAGGATATTCAGCCGGACATGGGCCTTCAGCCGCGTTTTGATCAGCCCCAGGTCGTTCGCAAGGGCTATGCCGCAGAGGAAGGCGAAGACGGCAACCGGGGCATGATGACGGTGAACTGGCTGCTGGCCGAAAATATCGACCCGGAACAGACGCTGGCGCTGAACATTCTGGATTATATCCTGCTGGATACGCCCGCCTCGCCGCTGCGCAAGGCACTGATTGAATCCGGCCTGGGTGAGGATGTGACCGGAGTCGGGCTGGATGAAGATGTGCGCGAGATGTATTTCTCCGCTGGCCTGAAGGGAATCCGCGTGGAGGATGCGCCGAAAGTCGAGGCGCTGATCTTCGATACGCTGACCCGACTGGCCGAAGAAGGCATCGACCAGGAAATGATTGAAGCGGCGGTCAATACGGTGGAATTCCGCCTGCGCGAATACAACACCGGCGGCTTCCCGCGCGGGCTGGCGATGATGCTGAGCGCGCTGTCCACCTGGCTGTATGACAAGGACCCGCTGGCGCCGCTGGCGTTCGAAGCGCCGCTGAATGCCATCAAATCGCGGCTGGAAAAGGGCGAACGCTATTTTGAATCGCTGATCGGCGAGTATCTGCTGGATAACCCGCACCGCACCACCGTCATTCTGGAGCCGGATTACACCGTGCGCGAACAGGATGAGGCTGAGGAACGCGCCCGGCTGGATGCGGCCCGCGCCGCCATGAGCGAGGCGGAGGTGCAGGCGGTCATCGAAAATACGGCAAAGCTGCACGCGATGCAGGCCGCCCCCAATACGCCGGAAGAACTGGCGACCATCCCGATGCTTAAGCTGGAGGACATCGACAAGCAGAGCCAGACCATCCCCATCGATATCGAGGCGCTGCATGGCAGCCAGCTTCTGTATCATGATCTGTTTACCAACGGCATCGCTTACCTGGACCTGGGCATGAATCTGCACGCGCTGCCGCAGGAATATCTGCCTTATGTCGGGCTGTTCAGCCAGGCACTGCTGGAAATGGGCACGCAAACAGAGGATTACGTCAAACTGTCGCAGCGCATCGGGCGCAAAACCGGCGGCATCCGCCCGTCCTCGCTCATTTCCACCGTGCAGGAGGGCGAGGGCACGACGGCATGGCTGTTCCTGCGGGGCAAGGGCACCATGAGCCAGACGCAGGACCTGCTGGATATCATGCGCGATATTCTGCTGACGGTGAACTTCGATGATCAGGACCGTTTCCTGCAGATCGTGCTGGAATCGAAGGCAGGCCGCGAAGCCGGGCTGGTCCCTGGCGGGCATGGCGTGGTCAATTCGCGCCTCAAGGCCCAGTTCAGCGAGGCAGACTGGGTATCCGAGCAGATGGGCGGCGTCAGCTATCTGTTCTTCCTGCGCGACCTGGTGAAGAAGATCGAAACCGACTGGCCCGCCGTGCGCGATACGCTGGAATCCATGCGCCAGCTTCTGGTCAATCGTTCCACGATGATCGCCAATGTCACGCTCGACCAGGGCAACTGGGCGACCTTCCAGCCGCAGCTTGCCAGCTTCCTGCAATCCCTGCCGGCCGGTTCTGGTGATCTGGCCGTGTGGACGCCGGCCTATGGCCCGCAGCACGAAGGGCTGACGATCCCGGCGCAGGTGAATTATGTCGGCAAAGGGGCGCGCCTGTACGATTACGGCTACCAGATGCACGGCTCGATCATGGTCATCCGCAGCTATCTGAACACCGCCTATCTGTGGGAAAAGGTGCGCGTGCAGGGCGGCGCCTATGGCGGGTTCGCAGTGTTTGATCGTCACACCGGCGTGTTCAGCTTCCTGTCGTACCGCGATCCTAACCTGATGGGCACGCTGGCCAATTATGACGCGGCGGCGCAGTATCTGCGCGAGCTGGACCTGCCAGAGGACGAAGTCACCCGCAGCATTATCGGCACGATTGGCAGCATCGATGCCTACCAACTGCCGGATGCCAAAGGGTTTACCTCGATGGCGCGCTACCTGACCGGCGTCAGCGATGAGGAACGGCAGCACCTGCGCGATGAAGTGCTGAGCACCACAGCGGCGCACTTCCGGCAGTTTGCCGATGCGCTGGAGGCCGTGCGCGAACATGGGCATATTGTCGTGATGGGTTCCGCGGACGCGATCCAGAAAGCCAACCCGGAGCTGGACAGCCGCCTGCACATCACCAGAGTGATGTAGCGCCACAAAAACAGACGGGTAGGGCCACACGACCCTACCCGTTTTTATGATCTATCCTGCACAGGAACCACTTCTTATGCGGCGGAACGCTGCTCCCGGTCCTGCTGGTTCTGGTTATAGCCACGCAGGCGGAAGGCCAGCGCCACGAAAAATACCCCGAACATGATCGCGTAGATGCCGATCAGCCAGGCCAGGGCCAGCGCACCCGCGCCAGGGAAGAAAAACAGGTAGGCGCCAAACAGGATGGACACCACACCGCTTAGCCCCAGCAGCCACTCATTGTTGATTTCGCGACGCAGGCGAATGGCCGTCACAATCTGAAAAACACCTGTCAGCACCGCCCAGATTCCGATTACCAGCAGCAGCGTCACCGCCGCGATGCCCGGCCACAGCAGCACCAGCACACCGGCCAGAATGCTGACCGCGCCTTCAATAAGCTGCCACCACCAGCGATCATCGGTATTGCGGCTGGCAAAGGCGCTGATTACCGCAGCCGCGCCGTTGATAATGGCATAGGCGGCGAAAAACGCCAGCAGCACCACCAGCGTCAGCCCGGGCAGAAACAGCGCCATCAGCCCAAACAGAATCGAGGCGATGCCCCGGATCAGAAATACCCACCAGTTCCTGGATAATGTTGCTAACATTGTGTCCCTCCTTCTTCCGCCTGTGCGGCGGAATCATCAGTAAATCACAATTTCTGTTCAACATTCCTTATTTCAGGATAAGACACGGGCATAAGAACCGGGTCGCCGGAATGTAAGAGATGTATCAGAATGGCCGGGGCAAATCGCTATTGACGCCCTTCTGTTTGTCGTGCAACATGATAGCCAGTTGCAAGGTCAACACATCGACAATAAACAGCGGTAAACACACCCGAAAATTCAGAAAGAAAACACCATGCTGGACAGAAAAGATCATTCGCATCCGAAGTCTTTGCGCGATTATCTGCGGTTATTTTTTACAGGCTTCGCTATGGGGTCGGCCGATCTTGTACCGGGGGTTTCCGGCGGCACCATGGCCTTTATCCTGGGCATTTACGAAGACCTGCTCAATGCCATCAAGTCCTTCAATCTGGAATCATTGCAGCTTGCGCTGAAGTTTAAGTTCCAGCAGCTTCTGGAATACATTCCGTTTCGCTTTCTGATCGCGCTGGGGCTGGGCGTCGGCTCCGCCATTCTGCTGCTGTCCAACGCGCTCAGCAATACCCTGGCAGACCCTACCGGGCGCATCTTCCTGTTTGCCTTCTTCTTTGGGCTGGTGATCGCCTCAATTCTGGCCGTCGGCACCCAGGTTAAATGGTCGATGCGCACCATCGTTGGGCTGATCGTGGGTACGGTGGTCGCCTTTGTGATTGTAAACCTGGCGCCGGTATCGGCAGATTCCACCCCGCTGAACCTGTTCATCGCCGGGATGATCGCTATCTGCGCCATGATCCTGCCCGGCATTTCCGGTTCGTTCATCCTGCTGATTATGGGCCATTACGATAACGTCCTCAACGCCGTCAGCAACCGGGATTTTGTGACAGTTGCCATTGTGGCCCTGGGCTGTGCGGTTGGCATTGTGATCTTCTCGCGCATCCTGAGCTGGATGCTGAAGCGCTATTTTCAGGTCACGGTGGCGACTCTGGTGGGCTTCATGATCGGGTCGCTGTGGAAGGTGTGGCCGTGGAAGGAATGTGTCGCCAGCGATGTGGACCGGCATGGCGATTTCCGCTGTCTGCAGGAGGCCAACCTGCTGCCGCAGG
>CAZQIY010000034.1:4137-5235 GCA_964593565.1 uncultured Anaerolineaceae bacterium | reverse complement strand
GTGGACCGGCATGGCGATTTCCGCTGTCTGCAGGAGGCCAACCTGCTGCCGCAGGATGGCACGCAGATTGCGATTGGGGTGGGCCTGCTGCTGGTCGGCTTCCTGCTGGTCAGCTTCCTGGATCATCTGCAATCCGGCAGCAACCCGCTGTTCAGCCTGTTCTGGCGCAGGACACAGGTCGCCACCAAATCGTAAGGTCATGATGACAGCTACACCCCCGCGCCGCAGTGACCGCTGGCCGCTGGCCCTGCTGGTGATTGCGGCGCTTTTGCGTTTCTGGTCGCTGGGCGAGATCGAACACAACGTCGATCATGCCTATCCCATCTGGCAGGCGCTGCACACGCTGGAACATGGCAGCCTGCCGCTGGTGGGTCAGGGGACGTCGGTGCTGTTCGCCAACCCGGCCCTGACCGGCTACCTGTACCTGCCGTTTGTCGCGCTGGCACGTTCCGCGCTGGGGGCCTATCTGCTGGTGATCGCGCTCAACAGCGCAGCGGTGCCGCTGGCTTACCGCGCCGTGCGTGGGCTGCTGGGCCAGCAGGCCGCGCTGGTCGCCGCCGGGCTGATGCTGGTCAACCCCTGGGTGATTGAATACAGCCGCGCCACCTGGGTACAAAGCCTGCTGCCGTTCTTCACCTGCCTGCTGGCATGGCTGCTGTGGCCTGTCCTGTGCGGCACGGCGCAGCATCCACAGCGGCGGGTGCTGCTGGCACTGGGGGCGCTGGCGCTGATGACGCAGACCTACCTGCTGGCCTATCTGATGCTGGCCCCGGTGGCTGTGCTGCTGCTCATCTTCTGGCGGCGTATCCCCCGGCGGGCGTTGTTTATGGGCGCGGGATTTGTGCTGCTGGCAGCGCTGATCTATGGCGCGGGGCTGCTGGCCCAACTGGACACGGTGCAGCAGGAAGTCAGCAGCTTCGCCTCGACGCCATCTCAACTGCGCTTGGATGCCTGGAATCATGCGCTGCGGCTGATCAGCGGCGCGGATTATCCGGCGGCACGCGGTCAGGCGGCCCCCACTACGGACTGGCCCCTGCGCCAGAACCTGACTCAGGCGGCGCATTACGGCCTGCTGGCGCTGGTGCTGGTGGGCATCGC
>CAZQIY010000034.1:0-4037 GCA_964593565.1 uncultured Anaerolineaceae bacterium | reverse complement strand
TCCACCGGATGCGGCTGCCAGATCAGGCGGCGGCGGTGCGGCTGGGCCAGTACGACGGCCCGCGCCAGCGCAACATGATCTTCCTGCCGGATTACACCCCGCTGATCGACCTGACGTTGACTCCAGCCCCATAACCACTACAGAACACTTGTGCTTTTTTCCGGTTTTATCATAAAATATGTCCTGTGCCTTTATGATTACATCGCAATAAGGAGCAGGACGATGCGCAAGCTGATTATCAGCAATCTTGTTTCGCTGGATGGCTATTACGAGGGCAAAGGCGGAAACGTGGAGGCGCTGTTTGAGTATTTTCACCCGGATTATCAGGGCGATGATCTGTTCGATCACTACAATACGGAACGGCTGCGCGCGGCGGATACGCTGCTGCTGAACGGCCGCGAATCCTTCACCGGCAACCAGACTTATTGGAGCAGCGTGCCGGATGACCCCAACGCCTCCGCCATCCGCAAGGAATTTGCCGCCCGCATTGCGGCCATCGACAAGGTGGTTATCTCCGACCATCTGGACGCCAGCGAGCTGGGGCACTGGCAAAACACGCGCATCATCAAACGGGCGGATGCCGTCCGCGAGATTGCCGCGCTCAAACAGCAGCCGGGCCGCGATATCTTCCTGTTTGCGGGCCGCGTCCTCTGGCATCACCTGATGGCGCATGATCTGGTGGATGAACTGCACCTCACCATCTTTCCGGTCATCGCAGGCGAGGGCACGCCGCTGTTCGATGGCCAGCCCGGCGTGAGGCTTAAACTGATCTCCACCCGCACCTGGCAGGGTTCGGGCAATATCCTGGCCTGTTACAGCGTGAGCCGTAAAAATTCGTAGCGGCACTGCTGACCAACGCGGGCCGGAGATTGCCACAAAACAGGCTGAAGCAGAAGGCGCAGCCGCGCTTTTGGGGTAAACTAGAGATCATGGACACAGATTTGACTGGCAATCCTTATCGCCCGGGCGATCCGCTGTCGCCGTTTGCCGGGCGCCAGGCCGAACTGGCACGCCTCGACCAGTATCTGAAGGACCCCGCCCCAAATCACGCGATGGTTTTTCTGGGGCGGCGCTGGACGGGCAAGACGGCGCTGCTGCTGCATTTCGATTCCGTCTTTGATGATCTGTATCTGGCCATCTACCTGCCCCTCAAAACGCTGGCGCCGGCTTCGGAAAATGACCTGCTGGAAGCCATCATGGCGGGCACGGCCCAGGCCCTGGCCCAGCGCGATATCACCATCACGCGCCTGCCAGCGCCAGAGGCGGATCTGCCCATCCTGCGCGGCTGGTTTGCAGAAACGTGGCTGCCGGGCGTGTTTCAGATCATCCGCGCCCACCGGCGGCTGGTGCTGCTCGTCGATGATGCGCAGCTATGGCTGGATGCCGAACGCGGTGAGGACTGGCCCGGCGACACTTTCGACTTTTTCCATGATCTACTGAAGGACCACCCCCAGTTCCGGCTGGTGCTCACGTTTCTGGCGGAGCGCGAGGAAGACCTGCCCGGCCTCAAGCCGCTGGTCAACCCGGCCCGCGTGCTGCGCCTGTCGCATCTGCCCGCAGACGCCACCCAGAAGATTCTGCGCCATCCCGGCCTGTACACTGTGCAGGACGACAGCGCGGAGGCGGTGCAGCGGGCCACAGGCGGCCATCCGCAGCTTGTGCAGCGCTTCGCCGCCCATATCTACCAGTACCAGTATGCCCACCCGGATGCCAGCGTCATTACACCGGAGCTTGTTCGGGCGCTGCTGCCGGGGGTGTATACTGCCAGCGTGGAGGAACTGACCAGCTTCTGGGCAGAATCGACGGATACAGAGCAGCTTGTCCTGCTGGCCATCAGCCGCCTGCGTTATGACGACCCACTGCAGCCCATCACCGCTGATCTCATTTCCACCTGGCTGATCGACAGCGATTTTCCGCTGGATCGCACCGCTGTGAATGCGGCGCTGCGCAGGCTGGAATATCGCGAACTGATCGCGCATCGCGGCGCGGGGGTAGAACTGACCTGTCATCTGATGCAGACCTGGCTGCTGGAAAACGGCCCGCGTACCACCGCCGAAGGGACGGCGTTCCGGCTGCCCCGGCGCGTGATCTTCGCAGCGCTGGCGGTGGTCGTGCTGGCGGTGCTGCTGCTCATCAACCTGAGCAACACGCCCCAACCCGCCGTCACCACCACTGCGGCCCCCGTACCCACCGTCACGCTGGCGGAGCAGGCCGCCGAATTCTAAGCCTGCGCTATGTGCCGCTAGGTGGGAAATGTCAGATGGCGGTTTTTGAAGGGAATCAGCGCCAGAATCACGGCATGTTCATAATAGATCGTCCGGTTGAGGACTTCCTCCGTCAGGATGCCGACTGAGCCGGTGGTCTGCTTGGAATTGGTGCGGCCAAAGACCAGATCATCAGCGTGGCCCAGTTCATGGCCCTGCCGGATCAGCCGGGCGACTTCCTGCGGCAGCACAAAGGTCGCAGTGCGGCTTTTGCCCGTCAGTTGACCATCCTGCACCACCACCCAGGCGACGCCGTGCAGCTCGCCGCGTTTTTCTTCCAGCCCGCCTTCGATACCCGCCCAGTAATCGGCCTCCGGCGCGGCGGCCCGGGCCTGCTGGGTGCGATTGAAAGCGCCCTGATACGTTTCCTCATCGCTCATGGGCTGGGCACTGACGCCCGACGGCACCGCTATCCCGCGCACCTCAAACGACTGATCCGGGAACATGCGCTCGAACCCCAGCCGCACCGCCTGCACCTTGACCGGGTTGGTCGAGGCCGTCATCACGATTCTGGTCACGGCCTGCCCTTTGGCGGAATAATGTAACGCTCCCGGAATTTGTCATCCGCCATGTGATACGGTTCGCCTTCCAGCCCGATCACCAGCCAGCGGCCCGGCGGCACCTGCACTGGCCGGGGGCTTTCCAGCGATTGAATATAGGCTGGCTTTTTGAGGCGGGTGGCCCATACCCCGGCATGCTTGTAATAGGGCCGGCAGCCATGCGCGATCAGGTGAATTTCCGCCGGATTGGGTTTCCAGCCGGGTTCATCCCAGGTCCTGTAGGTCTTGCGGAACAGATCATGCCGCACCGGCCAGTGGTCATACTCCTCAATGCGTGCCCGGCGCTGGCCGTCGCCAGAATCGTAAATCATGATGTCCCCTTCGTCGGCGGCCAGTACCTCCAGCGTGGTTTTGACTTCGGTAGGGACCTGCAGCACACGCGCCATCACCCGATCTTTACGCGGGGCATAATAACGCAGCCTGGAAGCGCGCAGTTCTTCTTCTGTCCATTGGCGCTGGCGAAGCACCTGTTTCGATACCATATCTGTTTCTCCCCTTACCCGGTGTGCCCCATAAGCAGGCCAACCAACCACTGCCCTCATTTTAGCATGACTGAATTTTAGCGTGCGTGAAAAGATGTACCGTTAGAAAATTAAGGCAACCCCCACTTTCTGGCCTGCTGCTGTAAGCGCGCCTGTGCCATAGTATCACGGTTGTATAATCACCCGCCTGAGGTTGACATGAACCAGCAGTTGTGCGGCGACCAGTGGATGTCGCTGTGGAAAAACGAGCGCGATATTCTGTATGTATCAATGGACGACGCGGCGCTGATCGTGCCGGTTTCCCCACAGGGGGAAGTCCTGATGATTACCGAACCGTCGCCCGCCTATGGGGGCCGCATGCTGGGGCTGCCAGCGGGCCGGGTGGAAGCAGGCGAAACCGCCGATATCGCCGCTAACCGCGAACTTCAGGAAGAAATCGGCCTCAAAGCCGGGCATCTGACATGGCTTGGCGATCTGTTCCCTTTCTACAAGTACATGCGCTGCCGCCAGTCAGTTTATCTGGCGTGCGATTTTAGCGCCAGCCGCCTGCCGGGGGATGAGGATGAGCATTGGGTGATCGAAGTGGAGCGCGTGCCGCTGCGCCAGTTTGAATCGCTGATCGCGACGGGCCGGCTGCAGGATTCCAACACCATCGCGGCGCTGTATATGGCGCGCAGCTATCTGGCACAGCACGCCCCGGCGCTGCTGGCCGGGCCGGGCCAGGGCTGAAA
>CAZQIY010000033.1:44329-57675 GCA_964593565.1 uncultured Anaerolineaceae bacterium | reverse complement strand
GCCACGACGCCAAACACGATCAGCACGGCGGCAAACAGGCGGTTGACTTCGCGCACCAGGCTCACGGGGTCTTATCCTCCCCGGACGACAGCCTTAGCAGCAGCCCGATCATAATAAACGTGATGACCAGCGAACTGCCCCCATAACTGACGAAGGGCAGGGTTACGCCGGTCAGGGGAATCAGCTTGAGCACACCGGCGATAATCAGGGCGCTCTGGACGGCGATCAGCATGCTCAGCCCGACGGCCAGCAGCGCCCGGAAGGGCTGTGTCTGGTGCAGCAGCGCGGTATGCAGGCCCTGCGTCACCAGCGCCACCAGGCAGCCGATCAGCGTGATTACGCCTAAAAGGCCCCATTCTTCGGCCACAGCCGCAAAGATAAAATCAGAATGGATGACGGGAATAAAACCCGGCAGGCCCTGGCCAATGCCCTGTCCGAAAATGCCGCCTGCGCCAAAGGCCATCAGACTCTGCACGATCTGATAGGCTCGGTTGTCGGCTTCGGGCCAGGGGTTCAGCCAGATATCCACCCGAAGCTGCACCACGTCAAACAGATGATAGGCGGCGAAACCCGCGACCAGAATCAGCGCCGCGCCGCTGAAAAGGATCAGGATGGAACCGGTAGCGACGTACAGCAGAATCAGAAAGATGACAAAAAACAGGATCGCGGTTCCCAGGTCGCGCTGCCAGACCAGCATGAGAATCGAGATGCCCCACATCAGCAGGATGGGGCCGAAGATGCGGGGTGCCAGGATCAGACCGCCCTGGCCGCTGTGGCGTTCTACAGCGCGCAGGGCCGGGTACTGCTCCGCCAAGTAACTGGCCAGAAAGGCCACCAGAATGACCTTAAGCGCTTCTGATGGCTGGAAAAAAAAGGGGCCGATGCCCAGCCACAACTGCGGCGCACCGGTCACGCCGGATGGATTGCGCCCTAAAACGATGGTTCCCACCAGTAACAGCAGGCCGACCAGCAGCAGGACGTAGCGATAATCGCGCAGCCACTGGAGCAGGTGAGGCATCCCCGCAGCAAAGGCAAGCCCCAACGTGCCGACCACTAACCACAGCGTCTGGCGGTCCGCAAAGGTGGGGATCAGCCGGTCGATCAGCAAAATACCCCAGCCCGTGAGGAACATCGCCAGCGGGAAGATGAAGGGGTTACGGGCAGGCAGGCGGCGCTGGAGCCAGCGCTGCCCCACAAAGGCGCATACCAACCAGACCACCAGATGAATCCAGTGGGTGGCCTGGATGGCCTGGTTGAGCAGGGCAAGGGCCAGGTAATTGATAAACAGAAATACCCCTGCCACGATGAGCAGCAGGTTTTCTGTCAAAGGCGTGGTATGCCGAGGCCCGGCGCGCGGATGCGATGCCACAGCACTTAATCTGCAAAGCGGCGCTGGACAATGGGGCCGAGCTTTTCAAGGATTTCCGGCGGGACCTGGCTGCGATCTGCCATGATGGCGTCGTCCAGCACGGTGTGGGCGTCGCTGGGCATGGTCAGGTCCAGCATCTCTACGGCTTCGGCAATGGCTTTCTGCACCGTCGCCAGATTCTGATTCATGGTAGCGATCACCTTATCTGCCGTTACGGCTTCTTCGGTGGTGTGCCACACATCATAATCCGTGATGTGCGCCAGGGTCGCATAGGCAATCTCTGCTTCGCGGGCGAGGAAAGCCTCCGGGCAGGTGGTCATGCCGATAATGCTGCATCCCCACTGGCGAAAGATTTCGCTCTCTCCGCGTGTGCTGAAGCGCGGCCCTTCGATGATGATAAATGTTCCTTCGGAGTGGATGGTGCCACCTGCTTTCCGCACAGAATTCACCAGAATGTTACGCAGTTGGGGGCAGAACGAATCTGCAACGGAAACATGCGCCACAAGGCCGTATTCAAAAAACGAACGCCCGCGATCTGCCTTTGTATGATCATAAAGCTGGTCCGGCACGACGATATGGCCGGGCGCATAATCTTCTCGCAGAGAGCCGCAGGCATTAACGGAGATGATGTAGCGCACCCCCAGCGACTTTAGCGCATAGATATTGGCGCGGTAGGGCACGGTAGTGGGGCTGTAGATGTGGCCGATCCCATGACGGGGCAGAAAGGCTACCCGCTTTCCGCGCAGCGTTCCGATAACAATATCCGCACTGGGCGAACCGAAAGGCGTTTGCACAGCAACTGTCTGTTTGTCAGAAATTTCCTGCATCTGATACAGGCCGCTGCCGCCAATAATGCCAATTGCGGCGGTCTCGGTCATGATTTTTCTCCTACTTTTCCAGGTCCACACGAAAACGCATCTTGCCGATGCCGATAATGTCGCCATCTGTAATCACAGTTGGTTGTGTGATCAGCATTTCATTCAGCGTGGTGCCGTTGCGACTCTGCCGGTCTTCCAGCCACCACTGGCCGCTGCGCAGGGTGACGATGGCATGTTCGCTGCTGGCGAAGGTATCTTCTATAGCAATCGAATTGGTGGGCGAGCGGCCCAGGCTGGTGAGCTGGTAAAGGGGATAACGTGCCCCGGTCATCATGTAGCTGCCGTTGACTTCGTGCAGCGCGATGAGCTGGCCGTATACCCGGCGGCCTGCTTCGATGGCAGACACCGCATGATGATAATTTCGCCAGAGGATAAAAAAAAGCATCCCCAGCAGCAGCAGCAGGGTGATGCCAGAAGCGATCCGCAAAAGAAGTAAGGTTGCCTCAGTACTCATCGGTGATGTTCAGCTACGATTAAAGGCGTCGGTCTGATCAAGATACGAAGGGTCGTCTTCCATGTAGACGATGTTGGTCTTGCCGATTCGAATCACATCACCGGCGTGCAGTTGGTACTCGCGGATGCGCACATCGTTGACATAGGTACCGCTCTGGCTGTCTGTATCAAAAATGACGTAGTGGCCAAACCGCAGACGAATCTGCGCATGAAACCGGGAGACATAGGCATCATCGATGACCAGATCATTTTCTGTGCTGCGACCAATGTGCACAATCGCCTTTTCAAGCGGGATAGACTGCTGGCTGCCGATAAGAAGCTGGGGGTTGAGCGGTCCGTCCTGGGTGGAGGGTGGGGTGATCGGTTGTAATGCCTGGGTTGTGTTTTTCTGGGACCGCATATGGGTCGCAATGATGACAATTTCTGTAGGCGAAACTTCTGGCGCAGAAACAAACCGCACATCCGGAATATGCCTGAGCCGGTAGCCCGCGCTGGCAGCGAAATCCACAATCTGATTGCTTAACACCTGGGCCAGGGCCGGGTAATGTTCGATGATCTGTTCCAGAATTTCCGGATTTGTGCGGATCAGGTATTCATCCGGGGCCAGCGGGCGTGTATCCCCATCCTGGGCAGGTTCCAGACCGTCTTCCAGGGCGCGCGCCAGATGAAGCGCAATATCATAGGCCTGGATGCGCTTGCCGAAAAAATGCGCGAAGATGCCTTCCGTGATTTTTTCAAGCCGGGTTTCGAGTTGGGCGATCAGTCTGTCATTCATCGCGGGGCATTATAGCCCAGGGCCATATCAGCAGCAATGCAGAATGCAAAAAGGCAGACATCGCGTTGGGGAAGCGGTGTCTGCCCGTTTGTTTAGTGTTTACAGCCAGGATGGAACCGGTTAGGCGCCTGTATCCGCCGTCAGGAAGAAGGCCGGCTCTGCAGGGACGTTATCCACCCAGGCCGACGAAACTTCTACCGTGGTGGTGTCTGCCTCGCGCAGGTCATCCAGCCAGCGTTCGAAGGCCTGATCTCTGGCAACTTCCAGTTGATCATCTGTGATGGAGCGTGTGTCACGATCGTGAAGCTGGATGATGTGCCAGCCAAATTCGGATTGTACCGGGCCAATGATGGCACCAATTTCTGCTTCGGCCACAGCGTCCGCGAAAGGCTCCACAAAGTTGGTGATCGGCGTCCAGCCCAGTTCGCCACCCTGGGCGCCGCTGCCAGTATCCAGAGAAGCGGCCTGCGCCAGCGCAGAAAACGGCTCGCCTGCTTCCAGCGCCGCCATCAGGTCGAGGGCCTCTTCTTCCGTGCCGACCAGAATATGGCGGGCATTCACGTGCGGCACCTCGTTGGTCATGTCGATCACTTCATCACGCAGGGCTTCGCGCAGGGCCATGGTTTCAAAGAACTGGTTCAGGCGTTCGCGGCTGACGCGGGCACTGCTGGAGATATTGCTGACGAAAGCTTCACGCAGCGTCTCAAATTCCTCGACCTGCTCTTCTGCCGTGAGCGTGGGCGTGGGCGGCACTGGTGTGAAGGTCGGAGTCGCATCGACAACTTCGGTCGCTTCTTCAGTGGCTTCCTCGGTGGCCTCTTCAGTCGCCTCGACGGTGGGAGTCAGCGTGGGTTCCGGGGACGGTGTCGGAGAAACGAAGGGTGTCGGCGTGATGGTTGGCTCGACGGTGGGGGTGGGTTCCGTTTCGGTTAGCGATTCCGGATCAAAACCCAGGAAGTTGTTGAGCTGTTTGTCGATTTCTTCCTGCCCGACGGTGATTCCCAGGGCTTCCGCCTGCTGGCGTATCAGAGTTTCATCAACCATAAGGTTGATGACGGAGTTGCCCAACTGGTCCGGAATCTGCACCTGAGATAACCAGGTGCGCAGCGGTTCCTGCCCGGCAAACTGGTTAGGGTCCAGGCCGCTGGCAGAAAGGTTAGCAATAAAATTGTTGATGCGCAGATTGAGCAGGGCGCGTTCCACCCGGACACGCTCCTGAAATTCTGCCACAGTGACCGTTTCGTCGTTAACCTCAGCGACAACACGGTTAGGGTTAATAAAGAATTCGCTGACAACAGCGGCGAGGAGAACAAGTACAATGACGCCTATTGTAATGCCCGTGCCGAGCAGGATATAGCGCTGAATTTCCGCTTCCCGTTCTGCCCGCGATTTATATTCCCGCCCTTTGGCTTCCGGTGTGGGCTGGGGTCTTTGTCGATCTCTTGGAAGCCCTGTAGTTTGCCTCCGCTTGGCCATGTGGTGTGCTCCTGGTGCTGAGATACCAAAAAACAGGGCATAGTGTAGCTGCACCATGCCCTCTGGCTCAGATTGATTCTATCGAAATGCCTGCTGCGTTAGTCTGAAACATTGATAAAAGGCAGTAAAGCCAGATGCCGCGCACGCTTGATTTCGCGTGCCAGATCGCGCTGGCAGCGGGCACAGTTGCCGGTCTGCCGGCGCGGACGAATTTTGCCCGCTTCGGTGATATACCGCTGCAGGGTTTCTACGTCCTTATAATCAAAGCATTTGCCTTCCGGGCAATACTCGGTCGAACGCTGGCGACGGCGGCGGGTATCCGGGCGCGGCCTGCGCGGGCCGGATGAGGCTCTGCGTTCGGGACGCTGTTCCTCTACCCGCTGTTTTGGCTCGCTGGTTTCCTCTGCTGCCTGCACATCATCCTGAATATTGTCTGCGTCACTCACTGGTTCTGTACTCCTGGCGGCCAGCCCTGCTAGAAGGCGTAATCGCCGCTATCTGTTTCGTCTTCATAATAGTCAATGGATTGGCGTCTGTCGCCCAGCAGGATCATCTCGTTGGCGACAAGCTCTGTGCGGAAATGTTTCTTGCCATCCTCGTCTTCCCACCCTCGGGTTTGCAGACGCCCTTCGATGTAAACCTGCTGGCCTTTACTCAGGTGCGCCTTGCAGATTTCTGCCAGATTGCCCCAGGCGACGACGTTAAACCATTCGGTTTCTTCGCGGCGTTCGCCTTCGGCAGAAGTCCAGGTGCGTGTGGTTGCCACACTGAAACTCGTCACAGGGCGGCCGTTCGGGGTATAACGCATTTCAGGGTCACGCCCCAGATGACCGATAATCATCACTTTATTTAACCCGCGGCCCATAGATGACTACTCCTTCAATCCGGTCATTCATCTGCCCGGATGATAAGGTAACGCAGGATGGAGGAGGACAGCTTGAGGTTGCGTTCAAGTTCTGGCAGACCCTGGGGGTCGATATTGGTTTCCATCATGACGTAGTAACCTTCGCGCTGACGGTCAATTTCGTAAGCCAGCTTACGGCGGCCCCAGCGGTCAATCTTGGTTACCTGCCCATGATCGTCGGCTTCGACCCAGCTCTGGACCTGCGAAATCTGGTCGTTGATAGCTTCGTCGCCTGCCGCTTCGATGCGCACGATAAATGCAAGTTCGTATGGCCTTTTCATAGGTGTTCTGGTTAATCTCCTTTCCACGGGATTGCCCTTCGCACATCCGGGGTGATGGCGAGGAGCGGAAAGCTGTGGATTTAAGTCAATCCGGCAATATTACTTGATGGGGTTATTTTTGACAACGGTTGATTTGCCGGTGGCGCGCTGGTTATTGCGATGCGGGAACTGGCCAGCGCAAACCCGACGATCAGCCACAGCAGGGTGATGGACCCCTGGAAATCGAAGCGGAAAAAGTAGAGATCTGCCACAGAATTGACCAGCAGCACAAACAGTGCTGCGTGCAGGCCCAGGTGAATCGACTCTAGTTCCGGCATCTGGCGCGCTGCTCGCCACGCACGAAGGCCGTAGGCAAAGATGCTGAACATGGTGATAAGAAAGATGCCCAGCCCCACCAGGCCAATCTGATTTGCCATGATGAGGTACATGCTGGCGACATCGGTGTAAATATCAATATCCGGCGTGCCCGTAAAGCCGACCCCCGTGATGGGATAGCGGCTGATAAGGCGCAGCGAGTCGGTATATTCGCCAATGCGCATCTGGGTGGACAGGTCTGCGCCGGTGAAGGCCTGCACGAAGCGATCAATAAAAAACTGTGTCTGTGGCAGAAACAGCAGCAGCACGCCGCCAAACATCAGCAGGAGGATATAGCGACGGTAACGGGTGATGCCAATGATAAACAACCCGACTGCCAGTGCCAGCATGGAGGCGCGGGAATGGCTGAGCACCACCGCCAGGCTCGCGGCGCCAAACAACGCCAGAGTCAGCCAGCGCCAGCGCAGCAGGGGGCGGGCGGCAAAAATCTGCGAGGCGATGAATGTGGCCGAGATGGCCATCAGCCCGCCAAACGAATTGGGATCTACCCAGGTGCCGATTGCGCGCTCCGGCATGGCCGGGTTGTCTTCGATATAACGGATGACTCCGCCATTGGGGTAGCCGATGCGCGCCAGCCGGACCAGCGTACGTTCGGCCAGGTCGTCTGGCAGCAGATAAAGCCCGATAGCAATCAGCGCCTGAAGCCCAATAACCAGTGTCAGAGCTATCAGCAGACGGCGCAGCATGGCGGGGTCGCGCAGGATATCCACCAGCACAAAAGCCAGGCTGATACTTAACAGCGTTTCGGCAAACTGGCGCAGTTTGTTGGGGGTGGGTGGGGCATGGCGCAGGCCAAGCGCAAAGCTGAGCACCAGCCACAGCATATAAATGACGATCAGCGCGTGTACCGGGGTTAGCTGGAGATTGCGCCGCCGCCCCGTCATCCACTGGAACAGATAGACCAGCAGGAAGGCCCCGACGGCCATATCCAGCAGGGTAGGCGTGATGACCACCTTGAAGGGCAGGGTGCCAAAGGGCAGCAGGGCCATCACGGCCAGCAGGCCATACAGGGCGGCGCTCAGATCGGTCAGGATGTATAACCCGGCCAGCGTGCCCACAACGGCACCTATTGCGACCACCGGCCCGGCCACTGCCAGCAGCAGGCCGATCAGCCCGCCGGCGATGCCGAGCGTAACGCCCAGGAGGATCGCGTGGGTGCGGTCACTGCGTTGGCCGTACCAGATCTGAAGCCGGTTAGGGGCTGTCTGCATGTCGATTCCTGCTGCCAATCCACCAGTACAGGCTGAGTATACCCAGACCGGCCCAGGTGACCAGACTCAAAATGGCGCCGATCCGATAGGATGCGGGGTCATACACCAGCAGAAGATCATGCTGGCCGGCAGGGACCGCCACCGCCGAAAGCGCGCCATAGGCCCGCAGCAGTGGGACCGGCTGACCATCCAGCGTGGCATGCCAGCCTGGATAGTGCGGGTGCGCCAGCGACAGGATCGCATCCGCCGGGGTGTTTACCGTTACTACGATGCGTTCCGGTTCGAAGGTGGTGACGGCTGCCGTGCCGGGCTGCGCTGGCGGGCTGGATGGCAGGTTAATGTCCGGTGCCTGGTTGAGAATCACGCTCTGGCGCGGGGCAAAGTTCGGGTCGCGCAGCAGGGCCAGCGCAAAGGCGTCACTGTCCACGATGTCTGCCTGATAAAGCAGGTGCGCGAATAGGCGCGGGTCATCCAGCCGGTGCAGCGAAAAGTTGCCGTAACGATCCTCTCCGCTGCCAATCACCTCGCTGGATACCGGGAGCTGCTGCCAGTCTGTATAGACATAGCGCACCGCGAATAATTCCCAGGCCAGCGGATTAATCTTCTCCGGTTCGATGATCTGAAACGGGATGTTGAGAAACAGCGGGCTGATCCCGCGCATATCCGGGATGCTGTACAGACTGCCGTAATTGTCGGTCAGGCCGCGAAAGCCATCGACGCGGAAGGGGCCATCTGTATCTGCCAGCACGACATCGGCGAATGGCGGCGCGGATTCAATATGGGTATGGGGCGGGACCGGATCATAGGTGCTGCTGGTGTCCATATTGATGCTGAACAGATCAAACACCAGCAGGCCCACCAGCAGCCAGCCGTAGGGCCACAGCGACGACGTGCGCAGGATGCCCCGCAGGATGACAAAAGCGCCTGCCGCGATGAGTGTGCTGAACATGGCGGTGTTGAGGGCGTCTTCCGGCGGCCCGCCCAGCCATCCGGTATGCGCCAGCGCGATGCCCGCGCCACAGGCCACCAGCAGGCCCAGCAGGCTACGGTACAGCCTCCTCAGCGTCACCTCTGTGGTGGCTTGCAGGCCAATCAGGGCGGCAGCGCCCAGGCCAGCGAGGATGGCCAGACTGTTGGCCACGAGATAGGCGGCGCGTTCCTGCCCACGAAAGAAGCGCAGCCCCGGCAGCAGATTATACAGCGCCGGGAAGATGGCGGTATTGGCGCCAAAGCTGAGGCCCAGCGCCACCAGCGCGACAAGAAACCAGAAGGTGCTGCCCGGGGCATTTTCCCGCAGCCACAGCAGCCACAGCACCAGCGCCAGCCCAACAATGCCGATGTACAGCGGCGAAAACAGGCTGAGCTGGCCGGGGAACAGCAATTGCAGCACATCCCGGATAGGGAAGCCGTTGCCTTTGGCGGCATAGGTGAGGTCCGGGCGGGCTGTGTGCATCAGATATTCCGCGCCGGGGATCAACTGCACCGCTGCCATGCCGCCGGAGATCAGCCCGATCAGCAGCGTGCCGGCGACGAATCGTGTCCAGGGGTGACGGTGGCGATACAGCCGGTAGGCCAGAAAAGCCACCAGCAGGTAAGTCATAAACCAGCTTGTCTGAGGATGCCCGGCCATCCAGGAAAGGCCGAGCGCGAACCCGGCCAGCACCAGCCAGCGCCAGCGGATCGCCTCGGTGCGGGTGGCTTCCAGAATGCCCAGCACCCCCAATGGCAGCCAGGTGGCCGCTTCCAGAATGGCAAGCTGCTGGGGGGGATAGCCCGTCAGGAAGCCGCCATAGCAGGCGATGATGGCTGCCACCAGCCCGCCGATGACGCTGCCCGTTTGCCCAAGAGTCATGCGCCGCACCAGCGCATACATCATCAGGGAGTACAGCAGCACATGGAACGTCATTTCCAGTTCCAGCGCGTGATAGGTCCAGCCGCCCACCAGCGCGCTGAGGGCGATAGTGACCAGCCGGGGGGGATAAAACACCGCTGCCTGCGTATCGCCAATGAAGGGGAAGCCGCCGTTGTTGTAGGGGTTCCACAGGGGGACCTCGCCCGCCGTAAAGCGGTTGTACTGGTAGGCCGCGAAGGTCACAAACTGGCCGGAAAAATCGCCCTCGGTGATGGAGGCCTGATCGCCGGAAATGGGGGTAAACAGCCGCCAGAAGAAAAGCAGCCACAGCGCTACCAGAATCAGAACGGCGATACTATCCTGTCTTCGCGTAGTCATGATCCAGACTCCTGTTCAACAGGGAGAATGCGCATACGGCTGAGATAGATAAAGTCGTTGGCCTGCCCGCCATCCGGCGTGAACACCCGCAGCCGCTGCAAGCCGGACTCCGTCTCTTCGTACAGGCCCACCTGAAGCTCATAAATGCCGGGTGGGGCATCCGGGGCGACAGACAGTTCGTGCGTGTCCGTCACCAGTTCGCCGGGCTGCCAGCCAGAGGTGGGGGCAGTCCAGCCTTCTGGCATCGCATCCGAGGCGGCGTATTTTGCCAGGGTGGGTGGGTCCAGCAGGGAGACGAACACCTTATAGTCCTTCTCGATCTGACGCAGCCCGCGCCAGTAGAGTGTCACCGCCACGCTGTCCCCGGCGGCCGGGCTGAGGTCGGTTACTTCATAGCCCACAAGCTCGATCAGGTTGCCAAAATTCACGCTGATAGGATTAGGCACTTCCCAGGGGCTGGAACGGGGCAGCAGCTCCACATGGCCGAGGCTGTGGGTTTCTGTTCCATGGGCCTGTGCCAGCCTTTCCCCTGTCGGCAGATGATACCAGCCCACCTGAACCTCCAGCGTCATGGGGGCATAGGCCGCCGGCGGCACCCAGACTGCTGCCGGACTGCGCCACAGCCGCCCGGCGGACAGGTCCGATGTTGCCAGCAGCCCCTGTGCCGGGTAGACATCGCGCTGGCTGAGGATGACGCCATCCGGCGTTACCAGATGCACAAACAGGCTCCAGTCACGCGCCAGCGGCTGCTCGATGCGCCAGAGGGTATCCAGCATTACATAATCTTCCGGCTGGACCTGCGCGCTCTGGGGCAGGATATCCGCCGCCAGCAGTGACAGACCCCCGCTGTCCGGTGCGCTGAAGGTGGCGATCACCTCACCGGCGGGTTGAGTCACGGGTGGTTCCTCATAGGCTGGCGCGATGACCAGAAAGGGCGCAGCGGCGGCGATCAGCGCGAAGTAGCCCGCCACTGCTGCCATCACGAGTGGGCGCAGCCTGTGTGGCAGCCACCACACCAGCCCCACGGCCATCCACAAACTGATGGCGGACAGCGCCCCAAACATCAGCCTGCCCTGGCTGGCGGGTGTTTCTGCGGTCCAGCGCAGGAAGGACGCAAAGCTCACCAGCGGCCAGATGAGGGTAAACAGCACCGGCAGCCATCCGCTGAACGCCAGTGCCTGCTGGCCGCGCCCGGCCAGACGATAAACGATGAACACGGCGGCACCGATCAGCCCCAGCCCGCCGATGATGTTGAAGATGAGATAGACCGGCTGCGGCAGGGGGACGTTGACCCCGCCAAAGAATCCCCAGTAAGCCTGGGTAAAGCTGTGACGCTCGCTCCATAACTGCGCTGGCGTCGCGACGATCAGGCGGCGCCCGACGGTATCCAGAAAGACGTTGAGGCCGGTGGGATCGCCATAAAGCTGCCAGTTGCGCAGATACCACCAGCCTGCAACCAGGATCGTCAGCGCGCCGGAGATGCCGCCGCCGATGAGGAAGGGGCGCAGGCTGCGCTGACGATAGCTGACAACAGCCAGCGCGACCACCACCAGCAGGATCAGAAAGCCGATGTTGAATTTGGCCAGCAGCCCGGCCCCGGTGACGATGCCGATCAGCGCATAATCGCGCAGGCGGGGCATATGGGTAGTCATCAGCAGGCGGATGATGAGCAGCAGCAGCAGATTGCCCAGAAAATTGGAGAGATTGTCGTTGTTGACGGAGCCGCTGATAAACAGGAACATCGGCAGAAAGGCCACCAGCGCCGCCGCGCCCAGGTGCACAACCGCCGCATATGGAAAAACCTGCCGCGCCAGCAGGTAAGTGACATAAACCGTGCCCGCCCCCAGCGCGACGGAGAAAAACCGGGCGATATGAACAGCCAGCACTGTCCCCTGCCAGGGGAAGGCTTCGCGGTCCGGGCGGTGGGTCATCATGTTGATGTTGTTATCCGGCAGCACGACGCCGATATCGGCATGAGGGTTCTGCCGCCGGACAAACATCATATCCGAGGTGTCGATGCCAGCCGTCAGCAGCGCCGCAAGCATGTAGTACAGCGGTGGCTGGCTGCCTTCCTGCCGCCAGGGGCCGGGATTGGCCGGGTCCTGCACCGGAAGCTGCCCGGTGGTGGCGATATGCTGCACCATCGGGTAATGCCACAGTTCGTCAGATGCTTCAAAGATGGGAGTCAGCAGGCTGTAGATGATGGCCAGCACGGTATAGGCGGTCAGGATGCTGACCAGCAGATAACGCTCTGTACGGGTGACGGTGGGGGAGGCCTGCACTGTCATGAGTTGCCGCCCTCATGCACGCGAGTAAAAAAGTCGATGTAATCCGCCGCGATGCGCTGCCAGTCAAAATGGGCCGCCAGCCTGGCCGCGCCGCTGTGCAACTGCTGCTGCACTGCCGGGGTGTGATAAAGCTGCTGCAAAGTTTGGGTGAGGGCGCTGCTTTCGTCAGGCGGAACAAACAGCATATTATTACCATGCACAAATTCCGGCACATGCACACGCGGCAGGGTGGTTACAATCGGGCAGGCATAACGAATCGCCGCCATCAGGCTGCCGCGACGGAAGGAAGCGCCATCCTGAAACGGCAGTACCACTGCATCGCTGCCTTTCAGATAGCTGCCGACTTCGCTCTCATCCTCCAGGAAGCCAGTCTGATGCACATAGGGCCGCAGTTCAAGCTGGTCGATCAACCCGTGAATCGTTTGGGCATAGGCGGCATTGGTGGGGTCGCTGGTCCCCAGACTGCCGATGATGACCAGCCGCGCCGGCAGGCCCGCGCTGCGTAGTTCCGCCAGGCTGTGAATCAGCGTATCGAGGCCCTTGCTGCTGTTGATAAACCCGAAAAAGGCCAGCAGGAAATCATCGGCACTGGCGCCGGCGCGCTGTCGCCATTGTAGGGGGTCATAATCTGCGGGCAGGGTATCCAGAATATTGCTGCCGATAGGAATCAGGCGGGTGTGGGTCAGCCCCTGCACACGGGCGGCATCTTCGTGATTGGTCACGATCACCCCGGCAGATGCCCGCGCCAGATGCATCACGATCCAGTCGCGCAGCGGCCCGGCTTTGGGGAACAGGTAGGGAAAGCGCAGGTCGTGGAACGTGGTGATGACCGGCAAACGCCGCAGGTAATCCGGCAGGAAGTGAATCCAGGGGGACATGCCAAATGCCGCTGTCTGAAACTGGAGGCTCACCACATCAGGCTGTGTGGTGCTGGCCCACGCAGCGGCGGCCTTCAGGCTGCCATGATCCCACCGTTGCAGCGTGTTGGTCAGGGGGAGGTCTGGGCTGTGCGTGCCCTGCGTGCTGAACAGGTGGACCTCCTGCCCGTTTGCGGCCAGATGGCGGGCAAGGATGGCTGTGTATGCGCCGACACCCCCCTGCATCGG
>CAZQIY010000033.1:20385-44229 GCA_964593565.1 uncultured Anaerolineaceae bacterium | reverse complement strand
CGGCCAGATGGCGGGCAAGGATGGCTGTGTATGCGCCGACACCCCCCTGCATCGGCGGATATTCCCCCGTAATCATGCCGATGCGCATCAGTTCACCTTCAGGCCGGAACGCAGCACCTGCCAGTACTGCCGGATTCGTTCGCGTCGCATGGGTGCTTTGTGGCCAAGCAGGGCCTTACCCGCTTCCAGCATGATCTGCCAGACATAAGTGAGCAGGAGGAAAATCCGCAGCAGATGGGCCGCCGCCGCGCCATGAAACCTGCGGAAGTAACGCAGTTTGCTGGTATGAAAATAGATGTCGCGGCGGGCGTGCACCTGGCTGGTGCTTTTGCCCCCATGATGAACAATATGCGCTGTGCCCATATACACCACGCCCCAGCCCGCATCTTTGGCGCGGCGGCACCAGTCCAGTTCTTCTGAAAACATGATGTAGCTCTCATCCAGGCCGCCAATCTGCTCATAAACGGCGCGCCGGGCCATCAGCGCGGACCCCTGCACCCAGTCCACCTCGATAACGGCGTCGTCCGGCTGGTCTGCGACGTAATACCGTTCCAGCAGGCCTTTGGGAGCATATTTCTGCAGCCAGGTACTTTCAAAAAAACCCGTCATCAGGGTGGGGAAGCGGCGCCGGGTCGGCTGGGTTGTGCCATCGGTGTTCAGTGTGTGCGGGCCGACGATGCCAACCTGGGGGTGCGCGTCCAGGTACTGCACCATGCGGGCCAGCGCATCATCCAGCACTTCGGTATCCGGGTTGAGCAGAAGCACATAGCGCCCCCGGGCCATTTGCAGACCGATGTTGTTGCAGCGCACAAAGCCCAGATTTTCCGTTTGTTCGACCAGCGTCACCTGGGGGTAATGTTCACGAACGCGCTGCACGGTCTGGTCGCTGCTGGCTGAATCCACCACAATCACCTCGATCTGAAGCGCGGGCTGGTGGCGCAGGATGCTGTCGAGGCAGGCCTGTAGATAATCAGCCACATTCCAGCTTACGATGATGATGGACAGATCAACCAAGGCATGCTGCTCCTTTTCAACTGCTGGATTGTACAGAAGAATCGATCATTTTTCACCGACCAGATCAGGCATGCGGTGATCGCTGGGGCACGGGCTACAGCGCAGGCAGCCGGAACAGCCGCTGCGCGTTATCTGTGGTGATGCGGGCCATGTCCGGCGTGGGCATCTGCCGCAGCGCCGCCAGTCGATCCACAATGTGGGGGATGTAGGCTGGCTCATTGCGTTTGCCGCGCATCGGCACCGGGGTCAGAAAGGGGCCGTCTGTCTCGACCAGTATGCGATCCAGCGGCACTTCGCGGGCGACATCGCGCAGCGCATCAGCATTCTTAAAGGTGATCGGGCCGGTAAAGCCCAGGTAAAAGCCAGCCTCCAGTGCCCGCGTCGCAACTTCGGCTGAGGCGGAAAACGAATGAAGCACGCCGGGCCGTTCTTTCAGCGCCGGAGGCAGGCTGGCGGCCCAGGCTTCGAGGATATCCATCACATCGTCACTGGCTTCGCGGTTGTGGATGATGACGGGCAGTTCCAACTGCTGCGCCAGTGCTAACTGGGCTTTGAACGCGGCGGCCTGGATGTCCTTGGGGCTTCTGTCGCGATAATAATCCAGGCCAATCTCGCCAATGGCGACCACTTTGGCTTCAGACGCCAGCCGGGCCAGCGCATCCACGTCTGAGGGTGAAAAATCTGCCGTGCTGTTGGGATGAATGCCCACAGCGGCATACACCCCCTCATACTGCGCCGCCAGCGCGATGCCGGCCTGACTGCTGGCCAGATCAACGCCGGGGTTAATGACGCGCAGCACGCCAGCCTCTGCGGCCCTGTTGATCACCTGATCCCGGTCTTCATCGTAGGCATCAAAGTTGAGATGGCAGTGGGTATCAATCATCATTTGGCGGTGTTCTTAAGCAGTTGATAATCTGCCTCGACCATCATCTGAACAAGCTGCTCGAAGCTGACTTCCGGTTCCCAGCCCAGGGCACTGCCCGCCTTGCTGGCATCGCCCACCAGCAGATCAACTTCTGCCGGGCGCATAAAACGCTCATCCTGAACCGTGTGGTTCTTCCAGTCCAGATCAAGGGTGCTGAAGGCTACTTCCAGCAGTTCGCCGACAGAATGGGTTTCGCCGGTGGCAATCACGTAATCATCCGGGGTGTCCTGCTGCAGCATAAGCCACATGGCTTTAACATAGTCTCCGGCAAAGCCCCAGTCGCGCTGCGCTTCCAGGTTGCCGATGCGTAGTTCGTTGGTCAGACCGAGCTTGATTTTCGCCGCGTGATAGGTGACTTTGCGAGTGACGAATTCCAGGCCGCGCCGGGGCGACTCGTGGTTGAACAGGATGCCGCTGGTGGCGTGAAGATTGTAGCTTTCGCGGTAATTAATGGTGATCCAGTGCCCATAAACTTTGGCCACACCATAGGGGCTGCGCGGGTAGAAGGGGGTGGTTTCCTTCTGGGGGACCTCGCGCACTTTGCCAAACATCTCGCTGCTGGATGCCTGATAAAAGCGGGTGTCCGGGTTGACGGTACGGATGGCATCCAGAATGCGGGTGACGCCCAGCCCGGTGACATCGCCGGTAAACACGGGCTGGTTCCACGATGTCTGCACGAAGCTCTGGGCTGCCAGATTATAGACTTCATCCGGCCTGATCTGGCTGAGGGCCGAGTTCAGGCTGGTCTGGTCCAGCATATCGCCCTGCACCAGTTGAATCTGATCCTGAATATGCTGGATTCGCTCAAAGTTCAGGGTGCTGGTGCGGCGAACAAGACCATAAACCTCGTACCCCTGCGACAGCAGAAATTCGGCCAGGTATGATCCATCCTGACCGGTGATACCAGTAATAAGGGCGCGCTTGGGCATAGTTGATACTCTCCAGAATTAGGATGTCTGAACGCGCTGGCGGCATTCGTCAAGAATATCCCGCAGGCTCTGTTCAAATGAGATAGCAGGCTGCCAGCCTGTGACACGGCGCAGGCGGCTGGCGTCGCCTTTTTTGATGGGGACATCGACAGGCAGGAAACGCGCCTGATCGACACGAACCTCGATAGCGGCTTCGCTGAAACTGAGCAGGGTATCCAGCAGATGCTGGATGCTGTAGGCTGCCCCCGATGCCACATTGTAGACATCGCCCGGCTGTCCGCGTTCAATCACCAGATGATAGGCCCGCACCACATCGCGCACATCCGTAAAGTCGCGCTGCGCCGCCAGATTGCCAACTTCCAGCACGGGGGCCTGTTTGCCGGCCTCGATGCGGGCAATCTGCATGGCGAAGTTGGGCGCGACAAAGCCTTCACTCTGGCCGGGGCCAATATGATTAAACGGACGCACCCGCATGATGGGCAGATTCTGCGTCTGGTAATACTGAAGGGCCAGCATATCCTGGGCAATCTTGCTGACCGCATAAGGGCTGGCGGGGTTAAACGGCGTGTCCTCTGTGATAGGCTCGTCCTGTGTCTGATAAATCTCTGCAGAACTGACCGCCAGGATGCGAGGGGTAAGGCCCAGTTCTACACACGCCTGAAAGATGTTCAACTGGGCGCGGATGTTGTTTTCCAGCGTTGCCCAGGGGTCTGCAAAGGACTGGCGCGGCGAAGACTGTGCCGCCAGATGGTAGATGGTCTGTGGGCGCAGTTGGTCGATGAGCTGATGCACCGCCGCCGGGTTCTTAAGGTCCACTGCGTGCAGCGCAACCGGCAGTGTGTCTGCGGCCAGCAGCGTGGTGCCATGAATCTCGGCATCTGGCAGGGCAGCGAGAAGGTGGTCTATCAGGTGGCGGCCAACAAAGCCTGTGGCGCCGGTAATCAGCACGGACACGCGGCATTTCCTATCTGTATGATGCCAGGGCGCAAAGATTATAGCGGAAGCTCTGGCGCCTGCCAGCCTTAACCCGCAGGATAGGGCAGGGCAAAGCCTTCTACGCGCATCGAATCCTGATGCTGATAGACGAACACATCATAATGGGTGCCGGGTTCCAGCGCGACCTGACGGAAGGACGCCGCAATCATGCCGAGGCTGGCATCCACCACATGCAGATCGTGTGGGCCAAGCGGCGCAAGGCCGACATTGGAATAGGCCTGCCCCTCGACTTCGTTGGTGGTATCCGCCGTTTCGACACCAAAGGCCATGGACCGCCTGAACGTTTCTGATTCTGGTGCTTCGCTCAGGATGGTGGTGTTCGGGGTGGCGGTTTCCGTCCTGGAGTACGCCAGATCAAGCGTCAATTCACCAAATATAGTGAGGTTGATCAGCCGGAAATGCGGTGATGTACCCCCGGGAACCACATCCGCATCGTTAACAGTCAGCAGTTCTACGGTGTCTGTGCCAAAGCCATAGACCACCAGCGTATAGGGCACGGAGACTTCCAGCGCGACATCGCTTTGCAGAATGGGCTGGCCAGATACCCGCACCTCTATCATATGATCTCCGGCATCCACGATGCTAAGCGGGGTGGCGCTGCTGTAGCCGAGGCCGGACGCCATCGGCTGCCCGTCCATGAAAATATCGACTGGCAGGCTGCCCTGAATCGCATTGACAAACCGGACGCGGGTAGGCACTTCCGGGGTGGGTGTCAGCAGCTCATCTTCTGATAGACCCACCAGACTTTCATCAAACCCGACGTTGTCGCTCAGGATCACGGGTGGGGTGTCGATACGCCCGGTCAGCAGGTATAGATAGCTGCGGCCCGGTTCCAGCTGGACATTGTCCGCCAGCTCGACCATTTCATCCGGCGCGCCATTCACCATGCGCATGGATGTAAAGCGGTACGTCATGGCGGGCAGGGTGACTGGCTGCGGCGCCTGTGCAAACCCCAGTTCGCCTACTTCATCAAGAATGCGATCCTGTAATTCGATCTGGATGCGCGGGGCCTGTTCGATGGTGTTGACAAAAGCAATGCGCGTTTCATCTGGCCCGGTAATAGACATATCTTCGCGATAGGGCACCAGACGCAGGTCCTGGGGCGACCCGGCCAGAATCATGCTGATGTAATCATCGTTGTTGGCCACAAGCTGGGTTTGCAGCAGCGGTTCCACAGCCTCGCGGTCTGCCCCGGCCTCGAAGATGCTGACAGTATAAACCTGGGCCGGCGCGGCCTGGCGCTCGCTGGCGCGGGTGTATTCCAGGCTGGTGACAAAAGGCTGATCATCCAGGTAAACATCCACCGCGCCAATTGCAGCAGAAGCGTTGACTGCTCTCAGGTTGGCGCGCCCTGGCACCGAGTTACGAGTCTCAATCAGCATCAGGTTGTCTGCGCTGCCGGCCAGCACCAGCACATAACTGAAGCGTTCCTGCAGCGGTCTGGAAAATGTGCTCAGTACGGTGCCGTCGCTTGCAAAATCCAGTGCGATGTCGCCTGCTGGCAGCACCACCGGAAACGCCGCCTGGCCATAGGTCATGGCGGAGGTCAGGGCGACGCCGTTCTGCTGCATGGTCATTTCCGGGCCATCGGGAATGGCGTGGATAACGGTGATCCGGCTCTGGTCACTGTCCAGCGGTTCCAGCGGCAGGGGGAAATGCGACATCATTAGCCCTTCCGGTGTGCTGGTAAACAGCAGCATCAGCGAATCGCCACCCTGCAGGGCGATGGGGGCTTCGTACAGATATTCGCCGCTGTCCGGTCGCTCACGGTTGGGGACGACCCGCAGGAAGTACTCACCTGCGACCAGTGCAGACGGCTGGGTATGCTGCCCAAAGCTGATATTCGCGGCGATAGCCAGGCGTTCGATATACACATCAAAGGTTGGCGCATCCGCCGCCGCATGAACCACACTCAGAAAGGCCTGCTGCGAAGGGTCTGTCGCTCTGGTGAGTTCGAGGACGCTGGGCAGCGGGGTCGGCTCTGGCGGGGTGCTGGTGGGCGTGGGGGCCTCTGTCGGTGTCAGAGTCGGGGTGGCTGTCGGCTCAACATCAGGTGAGCATGCGGTGATAAGTGCAAAAACCAATCCTAAAAATAGTGCCTGACGCATGAGCGACCTCTGATATTAACTGTATCTTGATGTATTGTATGTTGAACAGGGGCTGCATGCAAAAGTCCCGCAGTACTTCTGCGGGACTTCGTGATCTGAAAATGGGTGAGGGCGGTTAGATCAGCCCGCTTCCGTTGTTGTTTCCGCCGTGACGGTTACCGGAACCTCTTCGATATCGAAGGGGGCACCGTTAAAGGTCAGGCGGACGAAGATCGCGGTATCCGTCTGGGCCGCGACCCAGCCTTCCACGCCTTCGTAGGTGACAAGCAGCCACTGGGCGTCGTCCGTGCGTTCCGTGACGACCAGCCGGGTGCCGGTGGGAATCTGGGCCAGGACTTCGGCCGTGGTATCCGGATTGCGGCGCAGGTTGAGGTTTGCGCCAGGATCAAGCGCGACTTCTGCCACAATGGCATCAATCGTGGGGTCAATCGTTGGCACAGCCACCGGGGCCGCGCCCACTGTCTGGCTGCCTCTCTGTGTCAGATCCGCCATGGTGAGCAGACCTTCGATTTCCAGCGTTTCCAGGTCGGTTGGCTCGCCGTTCAGGTTGAGTTCGAGATATTCTGCGCTGGACCACCCGGTAATGACCACACCATCCGGCGCGGCATAGCTCAGGAAAATCCATTCCCCGTCTTCGCTGATCCCTTCAAACCCTGCGATAGTGTTGAGCGGCAGTTGTGCCAGCACTTCGCTGGTGACTTCCGGGGTGCGGCGTACATTCAGGTTCGCCGTCGGGTCCAGGTTAATCACGCGCACAGTGACCACATCTTCCTGCACCGGGGGCGGGGTAATATCCGTGTCTCGCGCCTCGCCGGGGCGGTTGCCTGCTACTGTGTCCAGGTCGCGCAGCGGAATCTGCTCGCCGGAACTATCGCGCACGTCAATAAAATCGGCGCGCACCCAGGCCTCAATCGTACCGCCATCCGGGGTGTCGTAGGTGACGTTCAGCCATGTTTCTTCCGGCACCAGGTCCGCATCCTCGTCTTCCAGCAGCGAGACCGGGTCCACGTATTCATAATCGGGTGGAATCTGGGTTGCGCTGATGAAGATTTCTTCCAGTTCGCCTTCGCGCCCATTGACGGTAAAGATCGTACCAAAGGGCACAGTCCCCAGCGACAGCGCATTGGCGTCCGGATACTGGCGCAGATGCAGATTAGCATCCGGGTTCAGGTTGAAGACGCGGCCGGTGGGTGGAGCTTCTGTTGGGACGATCACCGGGGCCAGCGTGGGCTGTGGCGGTGTGGTGGGCGCGGCCGGGGCGGTAGTGGGTTCTGCCACAGGCGCTTCTTCCGGAGCTTCGGCAGTTGGTGGAGGCAGCGTCGGCTGTGCCGCAACTGCTACACCAGCACTCGCGCCGGGGGCGCTGCCGGGGCCGGCATTCACGGAGGCTGCCGCTACAGTGGTGACATCGTCCAGAAGGATTACGTCATACAGCACGCCGCCATAAAAATCCTGTTCGGCTGCTTCCAGCGGGCTGGCTGCTGGCGCAACGCGGCTGACTTCGCTGGCCTGGCCCGGTTCAAGATCACTGGCAAGCGCGGTGCCATCGGCCAGCGACAGGGACGCGGCTTCCGAACCGGCGTTAATGACACGCACCAGCGCCTCATCCGATGCGGCTTCGCTGACTTCATCGGAAAGCACATCCAGGGCGATGTCCTCCGCCGTGCCGCTGACAACAGCGGTGACATACTCCCCGCTGCTGATCGTCACACTGGAACTCAGCAGGCTGTCGGTGGTGCCGCTGGCCCGCAGTTCAACGGCTTGTTCTCCGGCAGGCAGCGCGATATAGGCAGTGGCATTGCCGCCCTCCGTCGGGGCAAAGAGCGTGGCTGCCAGGGTGGATTCATCGCCCAGATACACATCCACTGCCGGGGCATCCGCAGCATGTACCAGCCGCAGGAAACCGCTGTCGCTGGATTCTGGGCGTGTGGGGGCGGAAAGCAGGGTGTACTGCGGGTTAGAGGCTGTGCCATAAAGCAGCAGCATGTAGGATGTGCCGGTATTGAGAGCGGCGTCATCCACTGTCAGCAGGCTGTTTTCCAGGTCCTCGCCCGAAGGAACCACGACCAGATTGTACTGCGCGTTGGAAAACACCGGGATATCCAGTGTACCGAACGGCTGGTTGTAGGCCTGCTGGACAACCAGTGAACGACCATCATCCAGCGCGACATCCACCGCCGGGGCATCCGCAATCGCGTGAATCGTGGTAAAGCGCGCTCTGCCCAGCGGCAGGGGGTCCAGCAGGTCTTCAAATGGTACAAACGCAATCGGCTCATCAAATGACGAGGCGACCAGCGTATAGGCGCGGCCAGCGCCGGGTGTAAATGACTGCTCCCACAGGGCTGTTGTGGCCCCCACCGGGGTGACGGTGATCTGGTGCTGGGCAGCAGGCAGGTTGAAATAGTAGCTGGCTTCTCCGAGATCAAGATTGGCAGCGGTCAGCTGTCCATCGACATAAACATCAACGGTAGCCGCGCCAGGAATTGCGTGTACAAAACGCACCAGCGCACTGTCCGGGGCCTGTGCCAGCACACCGGCGCCGGTGACTAGCAGAAGCACCAGCAGAATTGTGATGAATCTCAAGCGGAACATCCTTCCTCCCTTATGCTAATTTGGCGTTGGCGACACAACGCTCAGATCAGGTTCCTTCTTCCCACTGGTTCAGATAGCGTTCCTGTTCATCGGTCAGCGTATCAATGGTAATGCCCATAGCTTCCAGCTTCAGACGCGCAATCTCGTGATCAATTTCTTCTGGCACCACATAGACACCGGCCTTCAACTGGTCAGCATTTTTGACCATGTATTCCGCAGCCAGCGCCTGATTGGCAAAGCTCATGTCCATCACGCTGGCGGGGTGCCCTTCGGCGGCGGCCAGGTTGATCAGACGGCCTTCGCCCAGCACATAGATCACGCGCCCATTAAGCTGATATTCATCAACAAACGGACGCACGCGGCGGGGTTCGCCTTTGGCCATCTCTGCCAGGCCTTCCAGGTTGAGTTCAACGTTGAAGTGGCCGCTGTTGCAGATCATCGCGCCCGATTTCATGCGCTCGAAATGATGCACGTCCAGTACGTTGATATCGCCTGTGGCGGTGATGAAAATATCGCCAATGGTGGCGGCTTCCATCATGGGCATGACGCGGAAACCATCCATTACAGCTTCGAGCGCCTTCATGGGGTCGACTTCGGTCACGATGACGTTAGCGCCCATACCGCGTGCCCGGTTGGCGATGCCGCGGCTGCACCAGCCGTACCCGGCAACTACCACATTACGCCCGGCCAGCAGAATGTTGGTCGCGCGCACCACACCATCAATGGTGCTCTGGCCTGTGCCATAACGATTGTCGAACAGGTGCTTGGTGTCGCTGTCATTGACTGCGATCACGGGGAAGGCAAGCGCGCCATCCTTGGACATGGCCCGCAGCCGGATAACGCCGGTGGTGGTTTCTTCTGTGCCACCCACGATGTCCTCAAGCAGCTCGCGCCGGCTTTTGTGGATCGTCCCTACCAGATCGGCCCCGTCATCCATCGTGATATGCGGTTTGTGGTCGAGCGCGGCGGTGATGTGTTCGTAATAGATTTCGTTGTTTTCGCCCTTGATGGCATACACAGGAATCTCGTAATGAGACACCAGCGAGGCGGCCACATCGTCCTGAGTGGACAGGGGATTGGACGCACACAGGACAATATCTGCCCCCCCGGCCTGCAGGGTATGCATCAGGTTGGCGGTTTCAGTCGTCACATGCAGGCAGGCGGATACACGCATGCCCTGAAGCGGCTTTTCGCGCTCGAAACGCTCTCGAATAGAGCGCAGCACAGGCATCTCCTGTTCCGCCCATTCGATGCGATAGCGACCACCAGGCGCCAGATCAAGACTTTTGACATCATGTTCAACGGTCATTCTGTTCTCCTGTATACGGCCCGGCATGCGGGCATTGTAGCACACGATTAGTTCAGGGGTTATACCTGGCTGCGTACTTTAACGCTTTCCAGCAGCGAATCAAGCAGGCCTTCGTCATCTGCATGCTGCCGAAAACGCTCAACAAACTCCACGGGGGTAAAGCTGAGGTGCTGGGTGCCGACATCTTCCAGAATATAGGCTGCGCACAACGACCCCACCATGCCGCACAGCTTCAGGGGCCAGTTGTCGGCCAGGCCGCGCAAAAATCCTGCCCGGAAGGCATCGCCTGCGCCGGTAGGGTCCTTGATCTCTGCTACCGGGAAGGCGGGGACTTCGATGAGGTTGCCATGATGATAAATATGCGCGCCGCGTGCGCCCTGCGTAATCGTCAGAATTTCAAAGTTCTGGCGCAGGTCTTCAATCGTCTGCCCGGTCTTTTTGGTCAGAATCTCGGCTTCATAGGCGTTAATAATGAGCGCATAGGCGCCATCTGTGACGGCACGTAACTGATTGCCATCAAACCGGGGAATCTGCTGGCTGGGGTCCGCCACAAAACGGATTCCACGCGCGCGGCACTCATCGGCGAGGCAGGTCATAGCATCAGGGTCGTTCGGCGAGATCACCACCAGATCAGGATGCCCCGCATACACGTCACCGAGCGAGAAATTTCTGGCATAGGCCATGGCGCCCGTATAAAATGAGGCAATCTGGTTGTTGTCCAGGTCGGTGTTTACAAAAAAGGAGGCCGTAAACACTTCATCAATCTGCCGGACAGTGCTGGTATCGACTCCGGCATCCTCCAGCCAGCGGCGGTAATCCTGGAAGTCGCGGCCAACGGTGCCCATCAGGCGGGTGGGCAGCCCCAGCCGCGCAGCATTAAAGGCGATATTGGCTGCGACGCCGCCCCAGTGTTTGGTCATGTCATCAACGAGGAAGCTCAGACTAACCTGGTGCAGTTGGTCGCCTATGAGATGGTCGGTAAACCGGCCGGGGAAACGCATAAGATAGTCATAGGCGATTGATCCGGATATGATAATGTCCATGGAGTGTGTTGTTCCTGTGAAATGGCTTGTTTGAATCCGTTTCGGAGTATACCACAAGACCCCTTCCGGGGTAGCGTAAGATTGTAAATGTTCAGGGAAGCCCGACATGACCGTTTTTGACCAGCAGCGCATCCCCACCACACGACTCCATCTGGATATTGAAGGGCTGAGGCGTGGGTTTTACAGCGACAGGTATTTTGCCAATGTTGTTCATATTCTGGAAGGGCTGGCGGCAGAAGATTACCGGTTTGCCGGGCAGAGTACATCTTCTGAAGTGCCGGCAGATGCCGCCCCGGACATTGGCAACCTGAGGGTGGAGGCGCAGTATTTTAACCGCCATAAATCCCGAGCGCTGGTGGCTGGTGTCGATGTGGCGCTGGCGATGCTGGGGCAGGCGGCGGGGTACTTTGTGGGGGATGAATTTGTACAGACCGCAGCGCAGCTAGACGTAGAGGCGGTGCATGATGGCGTGTTCACCCATTACGAAGGCGACCCGATGCAGGTGCAGCCGGTCATCAGGGTGCGGGGGCGCTATCGCGATTTTGCGCTGCTGGAAACCGCGATGCTGGGGGTGTTAAGCCGTGCTTCGCGGGTGGCAACCAATGTTTACCACGTGCTGGAAGTATCCAACGGCAAGCCCATTCTGTTTTTCCCGGCCCGTTTCGACCTTCCCGAAGTTCAGGCGATTGATGGCTATGCCTACTGGGTGGCTGTGCAGCGTTATAACCACGATTATCAGCAGCAGATGCAGCCGCTGGCCAGCACCGATGCCCAGGGGGCGTGGTGGGGCGGGGCAGGGGGCGGCACGGTGCCACACGCCCTGATCGCCTGTTTTTTGGGGGATACGGCAGAATCGATGGTGGCCTATGCCCGGCATCTCCCGGTGGAAACTCCGCGTATCGCGCTGGTGGATTTTAATAACGATACAGTGGGGGCGTCACTGGCGATTCTGGATGCCTTCTGGCCGCATTACCGGGTCGCAGTCGAAGCCGGGGATGCGGAGGCGCAGCGGCGCTGGACCCTGCACGGCGTGCGCATCGACACCAGCAGCAATGTCCGCGATGTTTCGCTGGAGCCGGACGGCCCCTACGGTATTAACCCCCCACTGATACGGCTGGTGCGGGCCGCGCTGAATGCGGCCTGGGAGCGCTGGGACGTGCCCGCAGCACTGGTCGACACCGCGAAAGCGTTCTGCCGGGGCGTGCAGATTGTCGCCTCTGGCGGCTTCAGCCGTGACCGCATCGAGGCTTATGAAAAGGAAGGCGTGCCGGTAGATATCTATGGTGTGGGGTCGCGCTTCTTTCAGAATGATTCCGCCACCAATACCGATTATTCGATGGACCTTGTGCGCGTCAGGGTGGGTGATCAGTGGGTGGATATGGCGAAGGTGGGACGGCGGCCCGGCGATAATCCTGATTTGCAGCCTGTTCGTATGAGCGATCTGGAGTAAGTGGTTATGGATAATTCCTCACACGATGACGACCTGCGATCTGCCTGGGAAAAGCTGCGCCATGACGCAGACAGCGGGCGCGAACCGCAGTTGATTTCGGCACAGTTAGGCAGGCGGCAGGTATCGTTTCAGGCGCTGCTGGAACGCATCGAGCGCGAATTCATCGCTGAATATACAGATTCTGCGCTGCTGAAGGAAGCCGATACGGTGACGGCCCGGCTTAAGCTGCTGGGGCCTGTGGTGGATTATGTCATGGCGGTGGAGTCTGTACAGGTCAGTACAGAAGAAAAGGCGGTGCTGATTCAGTCGGCCTACAGCAGCCTGTTTGGCTATGGCCCGCTGGATTCCCTGCTGCTGGATGACCGCGTGACAACGATTACGCTGGAAGGCGCAGACCGGGCGGCGGTGCGCTATGGGCATGGCGATCTGGAAATGATCGGGCCGATTTTTGAGGATGAGGTGCATCTGAAGCGCATTCTGCGGCGGGTGCTGCTGGATGCCGGGGCAGACCTGTACGACGACCAGCCGTTTATTGAAACCGGCCTGCGGATTGACGGGCGACCTGTGAGCATCAGCCTGATGACGCCGCTGCTTTCCTTTGCCTATCATGCCGATATTCGGCTGCATCCTCGCGAACTGCCTGCATTTGATTCGCTGGTGCAGTCCGGCTTTCTGACAGCGCAGGCCGTCGAACTGCTGCAAGCCATTGTCAGATCCGGGGCGGGGTTTGTGGTGGTTGGCGATGCGGAATCCGGCAAGACTACCCTGCTGAGTGTGCTGCTGCATGACCTGCCGGACCCGCAAAATGCGGTGGCTGTCGAGCGGGCCGGAGAGCTGCGCCTGCCGGAAGGGATGCGGCGTCTGGTGGTGACATGGCCGGCTGAGGACAGCCCGGGGGTCACTTTTGGCGAACAGGTCGCCGCTGCATACCAGCAGCAGCCCGCCTGCATGGTGCTGGATGAAGTGCGGTCAGATGAACCGGAGATGATCGCGCCGCTGCTGAGCGATGCCGATGCGCCGCGCCAGATATGGTCGTTTCGTGGGCCATTTGATACAAAACGCCTGCGCAATGCCCTCAGTATGCTGGCCCGGCGGGCGGATATGCACCAGAGCGAGATGATGGTGCAGGCCCTGTACCAGCGTTTGCCCTTTGTCATTACGGTCTGGCGCGTGCGCGGCCAGCTTCATCTGTACAGCATTGGTGAATGGCAGTATCGCGATTCAGACTATCCGGATTACGTACTGTTGATGGACACCCAGGAAGGGGACCTGCGGCTGACAGGGGAGGTACCTGCCCATCCCCTGCCGCTGCCGGATTCCTTCTGGAAAACTCAGTGAAAATAGGCCGGATCGTTTTCTGTGGCGGCCAGCCATGCGCGGACAATGGCCAGCGGTTCGCTTTCTGCTTCGCCTGTAAACTCGGTTGATCTGACCCAGGCGTAAATGCTGCCATTTTCCCGCCAGACCTTGCGCATCATTCCATACGCCAGGTCCTGGGCTTCATCCGGGTCTTCATCCCACAGCGGGCAGTTTTCGTCCTGCATGGCTGCGTGCCAGATGCGCTCTATGGCGGCCTGTTCGTTGGTCAGGTCATCGGCTGTCAGGGCCTGATGATAAACAATGCGATCTTCGTGATCGTAAACGAAGCAGTCATACTCGACGCCATCACTGCTGACCCAGACCCTGCGCATGTGCCAGCCCAACCGCTCTGCGATGATGCGCCGCAGGGCCGGGCCGGCCGGAAGCCCTCGCCAGTGAGCTGTGCTCACAGCGATTCTCCATCGACAGCGCGGCGGAGACTGGTGGTAAAGGGCGGGCGAGCAATGCCATTTTCGGTAACAATGCCGGTGACGTAGCGGTTCGGTGTGACATCAAAGGCGGGATTGCGTGCTTTAAAATGCGGCGGGACGATGGCATGACCGTAAGGTGCCAGCACCTCGTCGCGGTCGCGTTCCTCAATCGGAATCTCTGCCCCGGTAGCCAGTGCCAGATCAACCGTAGAGGTTGGGGCGACGGCATAAAAAGGAATGCCATGTTCCTTAGCCAGCACCGCAACCTGATAGGTGCCGATTTTGTTGGCGACATCACCATTGGCCGCGATACGATCCGAACCGACAAGCACCAGGTTAATCTCACCTTTTTGCATGTAATAACCGGCCGCTGTATCGGGCAGAATATCGTAGCTGATGCCGTACCGCTCCAGTTCCCAGGCACTCAGGCGTGACCCCTGAAGCCGGGGACGGGTTTCGTCCAGCAGAACATGGATGCGTTTGCCCTGCTCGTGCGCTGAATGAATGACGCCGAGGGCGGTTCCCCAATCGACCGTTGCCAGCGCCCCGGTGTTGCAGTGATGCAGAATCGTGTCGCCGTCGTTGATGAGGGCTGCCCCGTTTTCCCCCATGCGGCGGTTGATCTCCACATCCTCATCAGCAATCTGCTGGGCCATTTGCAGCAGCGCCTCTCTCAGATCATCCGGGTTGGAAAATTCGCCGCTGCGGGCGATATCCATCAGCTTATCCACGGCCCAGGCCAGATTAACGGCGGTGGGGCGGGCGGCTTTCAGCACCTGCGCGGCTTCTTCAAGATCGTGGATCAGGCCGGGCAAATCCCTGGCCTGGCTCTGATTTGCGGCCAGCGCCATCCCAAAGGCGGCGGATGCGCCGATGGCAGGCGCGCCCCGGACGGTCATGTTGGTGATGGCTTCGGCAACGGCGTGATAATCCGGCAAATCCACCATGACCAGCTCCCAGGGGATTTTTCGCTGGTCGATCATTCGAACCTGGTTGTTATACCATTCTACTGTGCGCATGATATACCTGTTCTTTGGTTGTCAGGGTGTAATTTCTGTATAGACTTCGATGCCGTTAAGCATCATGTGATAAAGAAATACCAGATGCAGGAATTCCGCATCGTGGGGCACGACATTCAGGTCTTTGGCGGCGGCTACCGGCATGTCGTAGGTATCGACAGCATTCACCGGCAGAATCACGCGCACGCCTCTGATCTGTTCCTCATTGGCCCGCAGACGTACATACATCGCCAGTTGATGGGTGCACAGGTCGGTGCAGTCGCCTACGATAATCCAGTTTTTGATATGGTTGCGGGCACGTACCCACTGATCCAGCCCGGCGTTGAGGCCGCTGTTGATCGAGTTTTTCGGGAATACCGCAATCTGGTTGAAGAAGGGCAGCGCTCTGAACTCGTCCACAGTTTCGGCTTCCTGAGTGCCGCGTATGCAGTGGGGGGCATATTCGCTGAATTCAACCGCGTCTTCCGGGTGCGCATCCTGGGGCAGGGCAATATCGCGCACGCCCGCAGACCAGGCCTGCTCGAACAACTGCCGGATGGGCAGCACGATATCGTTTACCCGAGGGGACGACAGCGGCCCGGTCGTACAGAATCCTTTGATGACATCCACTGAGATGATGCCGACTTTATCCGGGCCGTCCTTTGTCAGCGTGCGCAACGACAGAGGCTGCAACCCGGCTTTCCAGTCCAGCATCCACTGGATAAACGGTTTGCTGTGTTCAATGAACTGATCCAGCTCCATGATAGGTCCCTTTCTTATGGGAAAAAGCGACGTGCCTTGCTTTCCAGCCGGGCATCCTTGCGGAAGCGATACAACCGGGCAGGACGCCCCCCTGTCTTGATGTAGCGGTTGACAGGCTCCACGATCCGCGCTTCGTGAATCTTCTTGCGGAAATTGGCTTTATCGAGCTTATGGTCATTGAGAATAATCATGTACGCATCCTGCAGTTCGCGCAACGTGAATTCTTCCGGCATCAGCTCGAACGCGGCGGCGGAATATTCGATTTTGTAGCGCAGACGGGTCAGGGCATCATCCACCATACGGGCATGATCGAAAGCCAGCGGCGGCAGATCGTAGACGCTGTACCAGGCACGGTCTTTGCCGCAGCCATCCGGTTTGATGCGGTCAGCGGCGATCAGCGCGAAATAGGCCACGCTGATGACGCGGCGGCGGGTATCGCGGCTGGGGTCGCCATAGGTATAAAGCTGCTGCAAGTAGACATCATCAACAGTAGTTTGTTCGTGCATCTGGCGCATGGCCGCTTCTTCCAGCGCTTCGTCTGAACGCACAATGCCCCCGGGCAGCGACCAGTAACCAGGCTGGTCTGTGCGCTGAGTCAGATACACCTGTAAATCCTGGCTGCGCAGCGTGAAGATGACCACATCCACCGCAACGCTCCATACCCAGTCCGGATCAATCGTGGCTGACTTTTGGTTAATCATACACTAACTATATAGGGGGCGCTGGCGGGCGTCAAGGCACACCGGCAGTCTGTGACCATGCCGCATCGTGGGCTTTGGAAAGGTGATCGCTTTGACCTATAATGAACAGCAGTTTTTTTATTGCCAGAATGCGAAGCTGATGAAACCTGTTTCTTTTCATTTTGATTCGCGCCGGACGATGGTGATGGCGCGGCGGGGCATGGTGGCGGCCAGTAACCCCCTGGCGGCGCAGGCCGGCCTGAATATCCTGCGGCAGGGGGGCAGCGCGGCAGATGCGGCGGTGGCGGCTTCTGCGGTGATGAATGTCACGGAGCCGGGGGCCTGTGGGATCGGCGGCGATTGTTTCGCCCTCTACTTTGATGCGAAAACCCGGCGCGTCACGGCGCTGAATGGCAGCGGGCGCGCCCCCGCCGCCTTAACCCGCGAGGACGTGCTGGCGCAGGGCTGGACGGCGATGAATCCGTTACATGCCCACGCCGTGACGGTGCCAGGGGCGGTGCGCGGCTGGGAAGACCTGCTGCGGCGGCACGGCCGCATGAGCCTGGGGCAGGTGCTGACCGATGCGATTCATTATGCGGAGGATGGATACCCGGTTGCGCCGACCTTTGGCACGGGCTGGATGGCGGCGGAAAACTTCCTGAAGCAGGCCGCCAACGCCGACGAATATCTGCCGGATGGCAAAGCGCCACAACCGGGCCAGGTGGTACAGCTTCCCTCGCTGGCCAGAACGCTGCGTCTTATCGCAGAAGGTGGGGCAGACGCTTTTTATAGCGGGCCAGTGGCGGATGCGATTGTTTCATCGCTGCAGGAAAAAGGCAGCGTCATGACGCATGATGACCTGAAAAATCATGGTTCGACGTGGGACGAGCCGATCCTGACCGATTACCGGGGCGTGACGGTGTACGAGTGCCCGCCGAACGGGCAGGGGCTGGCGGCGCTGCTGGCCATGAATATCGCATCGGTGTTTGATCTGCGCTCGCTGCCCTGGGATTCGCCAGAGCGTCTGCATCTGATGGTGGAATCTATGCGGCTGGCGTGGGTCGATGCGCGCCAGCATATCGCTGATATGTCCCGGGCGCGGGTGCCGCTGGATGTGCTGCTGAGCCAGCAGTACGCAGCCCAGCGCGCACAGTTGATTTCGCGGGACCGGACAATCACCCCACCGCTGCCGTATCAGGAACTGCCTCATGGGTCAGATACGATTTACCTGTGCGCAGTCGATGGCGAAGGCAACGCCTGCTCGTTTATCAAGAGCCTGTATATGGGCTTTGGGGTGGGCATCGTGGCGCGGGGTACAGGCATATGGCTGCAAAACCGGGGTGCTGGCTTCAGCCTGGAAGAGGGTCACCCCAACGCGCTGGAAGGCGGCAAGCGGCCTTACCACACCATCATTCCTGGTATGGCCGTGCGCGATGGCGAGTTTTGGGCCTGCTTCGGCGTGATGGGCGGATTCATGCAGCCGCAGGGCCATTTCCAGGTGATGAGCGCCATGCTGGACGACGACCTGAACCCGCAGGATGCGCTGAATCGCCCTCGCTGGTATATTGAGGACGGCAGGCCGGATGGTCAACTGCTGCTGGAAGTGGGCATTCCGGTGGAAACGATGGCGCGCCTGGCTGAGATGGGGCATCAGGTGCGGCCAGTGGCTGGGCGCGGCCGGGGTACGTTCGGGCGTGGGCAGATCATCCGCCGCGACCCTTATACCGGCGTGCTGTTTGGGGGCAGCGAACCCCGTGCTGATGGCGTGGTGGCGGCTTTCTGATGCCTGCGGACAGCATCAAGCGGCGGCGCATCGTGCTGTGCATGGGGCAGTACTGCAATATGAGTGGGCGGGCCGGACCGCTGTACCGCCTGCTGGAAGCCCGCGTCAATCAGGCCAATGGTGATCAGTTTCCAGGGCCGGTCCGGCTGGAGGTGGCCAACTGCCTGAGCATGTGTGGCGCTGGCCCGAATCTGATGCTGTACCCGGAGGCCAGGGCAGCAAACGACCTGACGCCAGCGAAACTGGAACAGCTTCTTGAGCAGATTTTGTCTGATGATGTGCCATGATGCGCCCGGCTGAGTCTGGTTTCTCAAGGCTGGCCGTGTGACCGGGACTGAGTTCGTTGTATAATTGTGATAATCAGATTTATGCACATTATCCAGTTTTACCTTGATGAGGAGATTTAGAGATGACCAGGTCGCAGCAGATCATCACACAAACGGAAGAATGGGGCGCGCAGCACTATAAACCCCTGCCAGTGGTTATTGCCGAGGCGGAGGGCGTGTGGGTGACCGATGTCGAAGGAAAACGTTATCTCGATATGCTGAGTGGATATTCGGCGGTCAGCTTTGGCCACCGCCACCCCCGTATTGTGGAAGCGGCCCGGCGCCAGATGGATCGCGTCACCCTGACTTCGCGGGCCTTCTATAACGATCAGGTGGGGCCGCTGCTGCAGCAGCTTGCTGAATTGTGCGGCATGGACAAAGCCCTGCTGATGAATTCCGGCGCGGAGGCAGTGGAAACGGCTGTCAAGCTGTCGCGCAAGTGGGGGTATCGCGTGAAGAACGTCCCGCGTGACCAGGCCGAAATTATTGCCTGTACCAACAATTTTCATGGCCGTACCACCACCGTCATCAGTTTTTCGTCTGAGGAATTGTATAAGCAGGATTTTGGTCCGCTGACCCCTGGTTTCAAGTTGATTCCATTTGCCGATCCGGAAGCGCTCGAGGCGGCGATTACGCCCAACACCGTCGCGTTTCTGGTGGAACCGATCCAGGGCGAAGGCGGAATCAACGTGCCGCCGGAGGGGTATCTGCGCAAGGTGCGGGAAATCTGTGACCGGCATAACGTGCTGCTGCTGCTGGATGAGATTCAGGTGGGCCTGGGGCGCACCGGCAAGCTGTTTGCATACCAGCATGAAGGCATCGAACCGGACATTCTGATCCTTGGCAAGGCGCTGGGCGGCGGTCTGTATCCGGTATCGGCGATTGTCACCAAAGCGGAACTGCTTGGCCTGTTTGTCCCGGGCGAGCATGGCAGCACGTTTGGCGCTAACCCGCTGGCCTGCGCAATTGCCCAGGAGGCGCTGCGGGTGCTGGTGGACGAAAACCTGAGCGAGCGCGCCGCGGAAATGGGCGAGTATCTGCGCAGCCGGTTGCAGGAAATTACCAGCCCGTATATTCAGGAAGTGCGGGGCAAGGGGCTGCTGGTGGGGGTTCATCTGAAGCCGGAAGCCGGCGGTGCGCGGCCCTTCTGTCTGCGGCTGATCGAGCAGGGGGTGCTGTGCAAGGAGACGCATCGCGATGTGATCCGGTTTGCGCCGCCGCTGGTGGTCACCCACGAAGAACTGGACTGGGCGCTGGAACGCATTAAAAGTGTGCTGGAAGCGGAACATATTCCCCAGCAGGCATAACGCATTTCTGCGCTAGATAGAAACAGCCTCAGAGCATATAATGGGCACGACGCTGAAATATCTTCGTCGTGTCCTTTTATTTGGTGTGGGCAAGGGTAGAAACTGTCATGGCAGTACCATACTGGGCAGATCAGATTGTGACAGAGCTTGATGCTGAGGAAATCATCATCAACGACTCAAAAACCTATTCCGGCAGCGCGCATGTGGGGTCGCTGCGCGGGCCGGTGATTCATGATGTCGTTTCCCGGGCGGCGCGCGATGTCGGACGCTCGGCCAGGTTCTATTATGGCAGCGACGATTACGACGCGCTCGATGCTGTGCCGCCCAGCCTGTCCTACGATCTTTATAAGCCCTACCTTGGCAAGCCGCTGTGTGTGGTGCCCGCGCCAGATGGCAGCGACCGCAGTTATGCCGAATATTTCTACGACGAATTTATGGCAGTGCAGCATGCGCTCGGCATTTTTCCGACGCCTTACCGCATGAGTGAACTGTATCGCTCTGGCCGGATGAACGAGGTCATCCGCAGCATTCTGGAAAACGCGGCCGAAATCCGAGCGATCTATCTGGAAGTCAGCAATTCGGAACGGCCCGACGACTGGTATCCCTTTAGCCCCATCTGCGAAAACTGCGGCCGTATCGCCATGACGCGGGTGTACAAGTTCGATGGGGAAAAAGTGTATTATCGCTGCGAACCGGACGCGATGGCCTATGCGCAGGGCTGTGGCCACGAGGGGGCCGTCAGCCCGTTTGATGGCAATGGCAAACTGCCCTGGAAGCTGGAATGGGTGGCCCGCTGGCAGGTGCTGGGGGTCAATGTGGAAGGCGCCGGGATGGATCATTCGGTCGAAGGCGGCGCCCGCGATGTTGCCGAAGCGGTAGCCCATCGTGTCTTTCAGGCCGAACCGCCAGCAAACATCCCCTACGAATTTCTGCTGCTGGAAGGCGGCAAGATGAGTTCGTCCAAGGGCATTGGTTTTACAGCGCGCGAAGTATGCGAGGTTGTCCCCGCAGAACTGCTGCGCTATCTGCTGGTACGGACACGCCCGCGTACCGCCATCAACTTTAACCTGGATAAGGAGGCAATCCCGCGCCTGTTTGATGAATTTGACACGGCGGCGGAGAATTACTTCCAGGATACAGACGAGCCGGATGCAGACTGGCAGAAACGTATTTTTGAGCTGTCGCAGATTGCACCGGATGAACCTGTGACGCCGCTGTACAGGCCGCGCTTTATGCATGTGGTGACAGTATCGCAGATTCCTGGCTTAAACGCGCTCCAGCATTTTGAGACACATAAAGGCGCTCCGCTTCGGCCGGAAGAAATACGCGAAATTCAAAAACGTGTGGATTATGCGCGCCTGTGGCTGGAACGGTTTGCGCCAGAGAATGCGGTTTTTGTGGTGCAGGACAGGGTGCCCCAGGAGGCCCGTCACCTGAGCGAACCCCAGCGCCGGGTGCTGGCGGCCTTTCTGGATTGGTACCGCAGGCAGGAAGCGCCTTCTGGCGAGCAGATTCACAAGGCCATTTATGACATTGCCACCGCTGGCGACGTGAAGCCCGGCCAGGCGTTCCAGCTTATTTACCGGGCGTTTTTGGGGCGCACCAGCGGCCCACGCGCCGGGGAACTGCTGGCGGCGCTGGAGCCGGAGTTTGTGCTGCGGCGTTTGCAGCAGGTAGAAAACATCCAGTATCTGGCGTCAGCTTCTGTTCAGATTCTGGAACGGCGCAGCGATGCGGTGTATGGCGATACGCTCAAAATCCATGCCGATGTCTACAGCAAATTCCCGGATTTGCGCATCGGGGTTGCCCTGATCAAAGGGGTGCAGGTGCGCGAATGTGATGATGACCTGGAAGCGCTGAAGGAAAAAACGGCTGCCGTGCTGATGGAACGTTACCAGGGGGTCAACCTGGGGTCGCTGGAGCGAATCCAGGCGTACCGGGAGATTTATCGCGCTTTTGGGGCCGACCCCGGCAAACGCAACCCCAGCGCAGAAGCCCTGCTGCGCCGGGTGACGCGCGGGCGCGGCCTGCCCACCATTAACACCGTCGTGGATGCCTATAACGCGGCTTCAGTCGAGACAATCATTCCGATGGCGGCTTATGATGCGGCCAGGGTGCTTTTCCCGGTGGAACTGCGGTTCGCCGTTTCTGGTGAAGTGCTGGAACCCATCGGCGGGGATGAGGCGCAGTCGATTGAACCGGGCGAACTGGTCTATGCGGATCAGGCCCGTGTGATCTGCTGGGACTTTAATTACCGCGATGCCGACTACACGCGCATCACCGCAGAGACGACCGACGTGCTGCTGTTTGTGGATGGCTGTGCCGTAACCCCGGTGGACGAGGTGCGGAACGCGCTCGATCTGGCAGCCAGCCGGATCATCCGTTATTCCGGCGGTGAGCTGGCCTATTCAGCGGTCATCTTTCGCGACTGATCGCCTCACTCGTGGATCAGGCGGCGGGCAGCCATGGCCGCACCCACAATCCCGGCTTCGTTGCGCAGCTGCGCTGGCAGGGTGGGGGCCTGGGTCGTCAGGTAGGGCGCGAACTGGTCAAACTTTTTGCTGACTCCGCCGCCGATGATGAACAGATCTGGCGAAAACAGAAATTCCAGATAGCTGAGGTAGCTGTTCACACGTTCGGCCCAGTCCTTCCAGTCCAGGTCCTTTTTCTTGCGGGCACTGTCTGCGGCCCATTTTTCGGCTTCCTTGCCTTTGATTTCCAGATGCCCCAGTTCGGTATTGGGCAGCAGTTCGCCGTTGACAAAGATCGCGCTGCCGATGCCGGTTCCCAGCGTCAGGACAAACACGACGCCATCGTGACCCCGGCCCGCGCCAAACTGCATCTCCGCGATCCCGGCGGCGTCCGCATCGTTAATGAGCAGCAGCGAACAGCCGGTGTGCTGGCGCATCGCTTTTTCGGCTTCATAGCCAATCCAGGCGTTATCCACATTGGCGGCGCTGTGGGTGACGCCGTGCTTGACGATGGCCGGGAAGGTGCAGCCGATCAGGCCATCCCATTGAAAATGTTCCACAAGCTGCGTCAGGACATCAATCACAGCGTCCGGCGCAGAAGGCTGTGGGGTAGGGATGCGATGACGTTCGCGGGTCAGGGTGCCGCTGGCAGTATCTACCGTAGCGCCCTTGATACCTGAACCACCAATATCAATGCCAAGAATTTCCATCTCAGGTTCCTGTCTGGTGCTGCTGTCTGCGTATGATGTTGCCGGTTGCTTTGATGCTAACGCAGTTTTGGTGTTTCGACAGTAGTGATTATCCCTCAACCCGAATATGCAGGTCAGTCCATGCCTGGCCGTCGCGGGTTGACCATAACTGCGCGGCGGAAGCATCCAGCAGCCAGAGCGTGGTGGGATACTGCACCGCCATCGCGGTAAAGGTCGGCCCGGCATTAACAGTCAGTGCGACAGGCTGCCAGCTGCTGTTTGCCTGCCTGTACAGCGCACCCCCGGCCAGGGCATAAAGCTGATCCTTAAAAATCTCCATCTGGTCGATGGGCTGACCTTCTGGCAGAGGCAGGAAGGGCGCCCAGGTGTCTGCCTCCCGGCGCAGCACCTGATCCGCTGTGACCGCGATCAGGCTGCCGGCGGTATCTGTGTAAAGCATCAGCACCGGTTCCGGGGCATCCAGCGGCTGCCAGGACAGGCCCAGATCGTCGCTGTGCAGGACCTGATCGCCATTGAGCAGGGCGTGGGTATGGGTGCCCAGCATGACAGGTGCCTGGGCCGGGACATCCGCTGCAGGCAGCGCCAGCTCACGCAGCGAGTCGAACTGTAAATCGCGGCCTTCGGCCAGCCGCAGCGCGCCTGCTGTCCCGG
>CAZQIY010000033.1:2390-20285 GCA_964593565.1 uncultured Anaerolineaceae bacterium | reverse complement strand
GAGTCGAACTGTAAATCGCGGCCTTCGGCCAGCCGCAGCGCGCCTGCTGTCCCGGTGGAGAACAGATAGCCGTGTGTGCTTGCCAGATGCTGGACGGCGTGCGAATGAATAGTATGCCAGGTGTCGTTGTCAAGCACGTACAGGCCATCATCGCCCGCCGCCCACACATGGCCGGTTGAGGATACCAGCGCGTCCTTCACATCAGCCTCGAGATCGAGCACCTGCCAGAGGCCAGTTTCTGCCGGCGCCAGAAGCTGGCCCGCCGTTGTCACCAGATAGGGGGGCGATCCACCCGGCGCGGTGACGATGCGGATGGGCAGCATATCCGCTGCCAGCGTGCTCTGGCGGCTGACAAGCGCCCTCAGCTCGATGGTGCTGTTCGCCAGAAAGACCACGCCGATGAGCAGCAGCGCCAGCGGCAGCACGTAGATATGTGCAAGAGGGCTGCGCCGGTAGCGCCCCAGAAAGAACCCGGCACAGCCAACCGCCGCCAGACCGGTAAACGTGAGCGCGATCATGCGCGGGAGCGGCGCTGGCATGGGGTCTGGCAGGGTCTGCGGCGCCGGGGCGGGCGGCATGGCCACCTCCGGCGAAAAATCGACCAGGGTGTCGTATTCGCCTTCCCGCTGAATCGTGGCGCGAATCTGCCATGCGCCGGACGTGCTCAGGTTGCTGCCGGTGTTTTCATAGACCCCTTCACCAACCGGCGCAAAATCCTCCAGTTCGCTGCTGCCCACGCCGCCGGATGGGCTGGTAAACCGCAGATGAACGCGGCCCACATCTTCAACCGGTTGGCCTGCCTCGCCGGTGATGGTCAGCCGGAAGGTGTTGCTGCCGACGCTGCCCGGGCTGATATCAAGCTGCACGGTCAGGTCCTCGCCGCCAAACAGGTTGCTGGCTGTCTGGGTTTCGCTGATGGGGGTGGCGGCAGGCAGGCTGCTGCTGGCAGCGCGCAGCGCCACGACACCACGTGCCGGCGCAATTGAAGTCATCAGGCCGACGGTGACCAGCACCGCCAGGGTCAGCGCAATTTCGGCGCTCAGCAGGCCGCGTAATGCCTGAAACCAGGCAATATTCCCGGCCTGTAGCTGGCGCTGGGTGAGCAGCAGATTGATCCCGGCAATGCCCAGCAGCGGCAGAATCAGCAGGCCTTTGATGAGCAGGGCCTGCCCGTAAAGCGTCGTCAGCAGCGCTTCCGGACTGCCGACGTGCAGCCAGGCGCTGTACAGGCCGGTAATGATGAGACTGGCGACAGCGACTCGCCCAAAGTTGGAAAAATACCCGACCATGTGACTGAGGCCCGCCGCCTGCGACTGGCGTTTGACAGGACCGACGGTGGCAAGGAAAGCGACAAGCCCGCCGATCCACAGCGAGGAAGCGGCCAGGTGCAGCCAGTCCGCGCTGATGGCAGGCACCCTATCCGGCGCGGCGCTGGCATGGCTGAACAGGCTGTGAGTCAGCAGGATGCCCCCCGCCAGCAGGCCAGCGACAGGATACCCCAGCGCCTGTGACCGGAGCAGCAGCAGCACCAGGCCCATGCCAGCCCACAGGATGCTGCGGATAAACCACAGATCACCGAAACGGGTCTGAGTGAGGGTGGTTTGCAGTGCCGGGTCTGTCAGCGCTTCGAGGACGGAAACCTGCGCTGTGTTGGCGGTCTGAAGGGCCAGCATGCCCAGCCCTGCCACCCCCAGCAGCGCCCAGCCGATCCAAACCAGAGCATGGATGCGCTGCGTGGCCTGCGGGTTGAGGGGCAGATGGGCGGGCTGCCAGACAAACAGATAAAACCCCAGGCCGCCCATCGCCAGCGACATACTGAACAGATTAAACCAGCGGATGAGCGTATCGGGCGCTGGCACTGTTTCGGATTCTGCTTCTGGCAGGGCGGAGCCTGCGGCGGTAGCCGCGCCGATCATCAGCGAAAAACTGCCCTGAGTGGGGTGGCCATCGGCGGTGGATACCACCCGCCATTCAATCGTGTACGCGCCCTCTGCCATCCCGCTGATGGCGGCATACATCTGTTTGGGGTCTGCCGGGTCCACCATGCTGGTAATGCCCGGCACCGGGTCACCCTGCTGGTCGTAAACGATCATGCGGCTGAATTCAGGCTCCAGCGGCTCGGTAAACCAGAGGCGGATTTCGTCCGGTGGCGCCGCCAGCACGCTGTTGGCGGGCGGGTCAGACTGAGACAGGTTGGCATGCGCACTGGCCGGGCGGACCGGCACTGAAAGCGCCATGCTGAGGGCGAACAGAAACAACAATAACCGCAGATACCCGCGCATCAACTGCAAACCTCCTGCAACAGGCTCGGCAGGTGTGGTGGGATTCTATCTCCCACCACATGCCTCAGCGTGCCTGCTTACTCACTGCCCAGCAGAGCTTCTAATTCTGCAATCCGGGCTTCCAGCTCGAGAATGCGTGCCTGTAACGCGAACAGGTTAGGCTGCGGTTCCGGGAAGTGAATGTCCTCGGCAGGCTCAACGCCATGGAATCCGCCATCAGCCGAGTTGAAGGTTTCATCAATTTCTACATCACCCAGGGTGCCCGTCACGCGGAAGGTGTAATCGCCGGGCAGAGTCGGGATCATATCAGCCACATAATGGCCGGGGTCACGAAAGGCGGGTTCCAGCGGCATGACTTTTGAGGCACCGCCGAACATCACCTCTACCTGGAGTTCTGCTTCTTCCTCCACGCGGTCTCCACGCTCGCCGTTAGCAAGCTGGTAAATGTAGAATTCCGGCCCATTGCTGACCCCGGTAATGGCGGGTTCGGCTCGCCAGCCAAATACATACTGATACTGCCCATCGGCACTGTCGCGGCTTTCGTGGGCTGCAAGCGGTCCAGCGGCGAGCATCAGCATGAGCAGAGATAGTAATAGGAAAAGTAACCTGCGATTCATTGTAATGTGCTCCTGGTGAAGAAAAAACCAATCATGGCGCCTGCTGATCAGTACGCGCCTTTGTGCCTTTTAGGATGGCACACAGATGAGGATAGCCTAAGTTCTTAAAAAGGGAAGATTACCTTTGGATGATCTGAAACAAAAGCAGTGAAATGACGGAAACAATCACGAGAAACGGTCCGATCACTTCCAGCGTGCTCTGTTCTGCCAGCAGACCGGCCAGCGCGGGCATGATTGCGATGCCCAGGCTGGCTGCCCCCACCTGAAAGCCGATGGCGTTCGTGGTATAACGGCTGCCAACGCGCTGTGGCGTGGCGGTCATCAGCAGCGGGAACAGCGGCGCCAGACCAAACCCGGCGACAACCAGCCCGATAAAGCTGATCCAGTCGCTGAGGTTGAGCGCCAGCAGCAGCGATCCGCCAATGAGCATCAGCATGCAGGCGCGAACCGACAGGTTAAGTGGGGTGCGGTCTGCGATAAAGCCAAACACCAGCCGCCCCAGCGTGAAGCTCCACCAGTATAGGCTAGACCACTGGCCGGCGGTGTAGATATCTACGCCGCGTGATTCGGTAAACAGGGTAAAGCTCCAGTTGGCGGCGGTAGCTTCTGCTCCGGTGAAGAAAAAGAACAGGAGGATGCTGAGAAGTATAGCCGGCTGCCCCAGGGTTCTGGCAATGGAGGGGGTAGGGGCGTCTGCGCTGGCCTCATCATGATGGTGAAGCTGCCATTCTTTTTCAGACATGCCAAAGCTGATGGCCAGCGCAATCTGAAACAGCACGCTCAACAGGTAGCCGGCGCGCCAGGACTGATCGAGACTGAACAGCAGCGTCATCAGCAGCGGGCCGAGGGCCGCGCCCAGCCCATATGCGGCGTGAAGCCAGTTCATCAGGCGAGGCGAGTAATTGCTGGCAAAGAACAGATTCAGGGCCGCATCCAGGATGCCCTGGCCGATGCCCAGCAGCAGCGCGGCAGCGATGATAAACCACCAGTCCGGGGCAATGCCATAGCCGGCGATGCCTGCCGCGCTGAGCAGGCTGGCGATCATCAGCGTACGGCCAGTGCCCAGCCGGGTGACGACATAGCCGTTGAAGATCCCGGCTGCGAAATATCCGATAATTCCGCAGAACAGCAGGGTTCCCAGCGCGGCAGAGGGTACCTCGAAGGTATCGCGGATGGAAGGCCAGGCCACGCCCAGCATGCCCCCCGACAGTCCCAGTGCAGCAAAGCTAAGATAAGCAATGATGACGAGGCGATAGTTGGTGGAATGTGTTTTTGTGAGGGTCATTGTGGGATCAGCGCGTGCCAAGTAAAAAGACCGGAGCTGCTCCGGCCTTCTGGGAAGTTTAACGATGTTTACTGCTGGATGCAAGCGCTATTCCAGCGGCGTCAGGATCAGTGACTGAAGATGGCTAACCGCTGTCTGAAGCTGGGGGTCCGTCGGGTCATCAAATGTCTCCGGGTCCCATTCGATGGTGATATCCGGGGTGATGCCGGCGCTGTGGATCCAGTGGCGGTTGGGCGTCAGCCAGCGGGCAATCGTCAGCCGAAGCCCGCCCCCGTTGACCAGCTCCTGAACCGTCTGGACAGTACCTTTGCCAAACGTGGGTTCGCCAATAATGGTGGCGGCGCCTGTGTCCTGCAGCGCCCCGGCCACCAGTTCAGATGCGCTGGCGCTGCGCTCATCCACCAGGATAACCAGCGGGATTTGCAGGCCTTTATAAGAACCATTGCTGCGGAAAACCTGCTCATGGTTGTCGCCAAAGTCCTCAATCAGGATCGTGCCATCTTCGACAAACGCGCTGGCCACATCAATCGCGCTGGTGAGCAGCCCGCCCGGGTTGCCCCGAAAGTCCAGGATCAGCCCATCCAGCGTATCCGGTGCAAGCTGCTGAATGGCGTCATCAAGCTCCTTGCGAGCTTCTGTGGTGAACTGGCTCAGTTTGATGTAGCCGATGGCGGTATCCTCGATGATGCGCGCTTCGATATTGGGAATATCAATGCGGGCACGAGTCACCACAAAATCAATCTGCTCGCCATTGCGCAGCATGGTGATATTGACGGTGGTTCCTGCCGGGCCGCGCACCATGCCTGCCAGTTCCAACTGGGTGGCCCCCAGCACATCCTGGCCGTTGATGGTAACAAAGACATCGCCAATGCGAATGCCCGCCGCTTCTGCCGGGGTGCCTTCCAGAACATTCGCGACTTCGATGCCGCCAACTTCTTCGTTGTTGCGGATGACCACCCCGATTCCCTCAATCGCGCCGGACAGGTCATCGAACATCAATGGGTACTGCTGTGGCGTCATATAGCCGCTGTTTTCGTCATCCAGCGCTTCGACCATGCCGCGAATAGCCCCATCAACCAGGGCGGTTGGGTCAACTTCCTCATTATTCGGGGCGACATACTGCTCTTCTATCAGGGCATAGACCTGCCATAAAGGTTCAAACAGCGCTTCGGTGCCTTCTGGCTGAGCGAACTGCCGCTGTGCCGCTGTGAGGGTGGTGTGACTGCCAAAGGCAAAGCCCGCTGCAAAAACAAGGGTTACGACGATAATCGCCGGAAGATGTCGGACTCGGTGGATATACCGACCCATACGATTCATGCAAGATTACTCCAGAAACATTTTGTCCTGCCGTCATTATAGCATTGACGGTATGATACTGGGTTGAAAAGGGTGTGAGAGGCCGGTAAATGCCGGGGGTAATGGTAGAATAGCGATATCACAGGGGAGTTGAACCTATGCTGGATCGAGACACCTTGCGCGATTACTGCCTGAAACAGAAGGGCGCCGCCGCCGAATTTCCCTTCGGCCCGGATGCTGAAGTCTTTAAGGTGATAGGGAAGATGTTTGCGCTGATTCCTGTCAATGCGGACCCGGCAACCATCAGCCTGAAATGTGACCCCACCCTGGCCGTTATGCTGCGCCAGACTTACCCGGCGGTGACTTCGGCTTACCACATGAACAAGACCCATTGGAACCAGATTGCGATGGATGGCAGCGTCCCGGATGACGAAGTGCTGGAGATGATCGACCATTCGTATGAGCTGGTGGTGAAGGGGCTGACCAGAGCGCAGAAAGAGCAGTTGAAGACCCTGACCTGATTTATTTACAGAAGGCGGCGTAATGCAGAAACTATGGACACTTTCTGAAGCTGCATCCGTGATCGAAAACGGGCAGACGATTGCACTGGGCGGCATGACCATCTACCGGCGCCCGGTGGCCTTTGTACGGGCGCTGCTGCGGCAGGACCCGCGCCCGCAAAATCTGACCCTGCTGTGTTTTACCGCAGGCTATGAATCCGATTTGCTGGTGGGGGCTGGCTGTGTGGAGACCGTGCGCAGCGTCTATTTTGGGCTGGAGTCATTTGGGTTCGCGCCCATGTTTACAGAGGCGGCGCAGCGGGGCGCTGTCCATGTGATGGAAGAGACGGAAGCCAGTATTGTGATGGGCATACGCGCCACCATGAGCGGCGTGGGGTTTATGCCGTCGCATGCCTGGATTGGCACGGACCTGCCCCGCCTGCGGCCCGATGTCAAAACGGTGATCGACCCCTACAGCGGCGAGGAACTGATGGCGTTCCCGGCGGTGCCGCTGGATGTGGCGGTGCTGCATGGCCTGGAAGCGGACCCGCAGGGTAACGTGAAATTAAACCAGAATCTGGGCATTGATATGGAACTGGCTTATGCCGCCAGAACGGTCATTGTGACGGTGGAGCGCATGGTGGAACAGGTCGAGCCGTCGCTGGAGGGGCAGATGCTGCCCGCGCCGGGGGCCGACATCATCGTCCATGCGCCGCAGGGGGCCTGGCCAACAAGCTGTTATCCGCTGTATCCCGTCGCAGGCGGGGAATTCCTGCGCTATGTAGATATGTGCAACGCCGGCCAGTTCGAGGCGTATCTGGCAGGGTTTCTGAACGATGCGCGTTCGGACGTTGGGTGACTATTGCAGTTTGCCCCGTGCCTCGTTATACTTCACATTCAACTGCATAAGGAACCAGGGGAGTCCATGCGAATGGGCTGAGAGGATGCGTAACGCCGCATCGACCCTTAACCTGATCCGGATCATGCCGGCGTAGGGAGTGCTTCAGCGATTTGTGTATTTAACCACTCCTGTTTCGGCAGAAGTGGTTTTTTATTTGCATGGAGGTTATGATGCGTACTGTGATGATCGTATTGCTGCTGCTGGCTGTTTTGGCGCCAGTCACCGCCCAGGATCAGACTGTGGTGCTGGTCACGCATGACAGTTTCAGCGTGAGCGAGGATGTTCTGGCACAGTTTGAGGAAGAAACCGGAATCGCTGTCGAAATTCTGCGCAGCGGGGATGCTGGCTCCATGATTAACCAGTCGATCCTGAGCCGATCAAATCCGCTGGGCGACGTGCTGTTTGGCATTGATAACACGTTTCTGAGCCGGGGCCTGGACAATGATCTGTTTGTGCCCTACGAGTCGCCGCTGCTGGAAAATGTTCCGGAAGAATTTATCCTTGATGCGGAGCATCGCGTGACGCCCATTGATTATGGGGATGTGTGCCTGAATTATGATGCCGCCTACTTTGAGGCGAACGATCTGCCGCTGCCGGAAAGCCTGGCTGACCTGACAGACCCGACCTATGAAGGGCTGCTGGTTGTCCAGAATCCGGCGACCTCCTCACCGGGGCTGGCCTTCCTGCTGGCGACGGTTGGCGTGTTTGGCACAGAAGGGGAGTACACCTATCTCGACTTCTGGGCTGATCTGGTAGAGAACGAGGTCAAAGTGGTGGATGGCTGGGAGACTGCTTATTATGGCGATTTCAGCGGTGCGGCGGGCAGCGAAGGTACCTATCCGCTGATCGTCAGCTATGCCAGCAGCCCGCCAGCAGAGGTTTACTTCAGCGAAACTCCGCCAGAGACCGCGCCCACTGCGTCTGTCACGGCGCCCGGCACGTGCTTCCGCCAGATCGAATTTGCCGGTATTTTGAGCGGCACGGAAAAGGAAGCCGAAGCCCAGCAGTTGATCGACTTTATGCTGAGTGAAGCCTTCCAGGAAGACCTGCCGCTGCAGATGTTCGTCTTCCCGGTAAACCCGGAAGCGGAGCTGCCCGAGGTGTTTGAGGAATATGCCGAGGTGGCACAAGAACCGGTGCAGGTAGACAGCGCAGAGATTGATGCGCAGCGCGAGGAATGGATTCAGGCGTGGACAGACACCGTCCTCCGTTAGAGTTTTTGGTTCGCTGGCTGCGGCATGGGCTGCTGCTCGTGCCGCTGCTTTTCCTCATTGTCTTTTTCTTCTATCCCCTCGCGACCATCCTGCAGGTCAGCCTGGCGCCGGAAGGCCAGCCTGATCTGAGTGGGCTGGGGGAATTGTCCGCTTTTAATGATACGCTGTGGTTTACCATCGGGCAGGCGCTGCTTTCCACCCTGCTGACGGTGCTGCTGGCGCTGCCGACGGCCTATATCTTCGTGCGCTACACCTTTCCGGGCAAAGCGCTGCTGCTGTCGTTATCGACGCTGGCGTTTGTGCTGCCTACGGTGGTGGTAGCGGCGGCTTTCCGGGCGCTGCTGGGCGAGCGCGGGCTGGTCAACAACGTGCTGGTAACACTGCTGAACCTGGACAGTCCGCCGGTCCAGCTTGAGGGCACGCTGGCAATTATCCTGATCGTCCACGTGTTTTATAACTATGCGGTGGCCCTGCGCATGATTGTTGGCTTCTGGACCAACCAGAGTCCGCGCATCGAAGAAGCGGCGCGGGTGCTGGGGGCGCATGGCTGGCGCCTGTGGTGGGAAATCCGGCTGCCGGTGCTGCGTCCGGCCATCCTGGCATCGGCGCTGCTGGTGTTCATCTTCACCTTTACCAGCTTTGGCGTCATCCTGATTCTGGGCGGGCCGCGCTTTGCCACGCTGGAGGTCGAAATTTACCGGCAGGCCGTCAGTCTGTTTAATCTGCCAGTGGCGGCAGGCCTGTCGCTGATGCAGATCGGCCTGATGTTTGTGATGATGGCGGTTTATACGCATTTGCAGCGGCAGACACCGCTTGACCTGCAAAGCGCGCGTTATGTGGCCCGGCCACCACGCGGCCCGCGCCAATGGGCTGTGGTGATTGCCAACATGGTGGTGATGCTGGTGCTGTTGTTTACGCCGCTGCTGGCGCTGGTGCTGCGCTCGTTTACCGGGCCGGAGGGGTTAACCACGCTGTATTATCAGTCCCTGAACGTGAATACACGCGGCTCTGTGCTGTTTGTGCCGCCGCTGCAGGCGGTGGGCAATTCGCTGCTGTTTGCCATACTGACAACGCTGCTGGCGCTGCTGCTGGGCCTGCTGACAGCTTATCTGCTGGCGCGCCGCCAGTCACGCTGGACGCGCTGGCTGGACCCGCTGTTTATGCTGCCGCTGGCGACCAGCGCGGTAACGCTGGGGTTTGGGTTTATCCTGGCGCTGGACGAACCGCCGCTGAATCTGCGTTCCTCACCCGCGCTTATTCCGATTGCGCATACGCTGGTGGCCATGCCATTTGTGGTGCGCAGCGTGCTGCCCGCCTTAAACAGCATCGCGCCGGGGCTGCGTGGGGCAGCGCGGGTGCTGGGGGCGGCGCCCTGGCAGGTCTGGCGCTGGGTCGACCTGCCGCTGATCAGCCGGGGGCTGATTGTGGGGGCGACGTTTGCCTTTACCATCAGCATGGGGGAGTTTGGCGCCTCGCTGTTTGTGGCCCGGCCAGATACACCAACAATGCCTGTTGTGATTTACCGGCTGCTGGGCCAGCCTGGGTCGCTTAATATCGGGCAGGCGATGGCGATGAGCGCGCTGCTGATGGCTGTGTGTGGCCTGAGCTTTGTGGTGATTGAACGGGTGCGGATTGCGGGAATCGGGGAATTCTGATGCTTGATGTTGTGGATGTCTCCCTGGCTTATGACGGAAAACCCGCCCTGCGAGGGGTGAACCTGCATATCCAGCAGGGGGAGATTGTGTGCCTGCTGGGGCCGAGCGGGTGCGGCAAGACGACGCTGCTGCGCGCTGTGGCCGGGCTGGAACAGATTGACTCCGGCCGTATCCTGTACGAAGGTCAGCTGCTGGTTGATGTGCCGGTTCATCAGCGCGATATGGGCCTGATGTTCCAGGATTTTGCCCTGTTCCCGCATATGAATGTGCGGGAGAATGTGAATTTTGGCCTCAAGATGCATCACATGCCGGATGCCGACGCCCGCATTCAGGAAGTGATACGGCTGGTTGGGCTGGAAGGCTTTGAAAAGCGCGATATTGCGCAGCTTTCCGGCGGCGAAAAACAGCGCGTGGCGCTGGCGCGCAGCCTGGCGCCCCGGCCGCGTCTGCTGATGCTGGATGAGCCGTTGGGATCGCTGGACGCGACTTTGAGAGAGCGTCTGGTGGTTGAACTGCGGCAGATTATCAAGACAATCGGCCTGACGGCGGTGTATGTGACGCATGACCAGCAGGAAGCCTTTGCGATTGCGGATCGCATCGCGCTGATGAATGCCGGCATAATCGAGCAGGTGGATACGCCGCAGGTTGTTTATCAGCGCCCGGCTACAATCTTTGCGGCGGAGTTTCTGCGGCTGAACAATGTGCTGCCGGTAGAGCGCTATGCAGATGGGCAGGCGCATACTGCTCTTGGCGCCTTCGCGACTGAAACCGCCTCGCCGGCGGTGCTGCTGCATCCGCTAGGCATCCGCCTGGCAGGGGCAGGGGAGGCACATACCCTGGAAGGTCGTCTGGAAGAATGTGTATTCCAGGGTGATTTTTACCGCCTGAGGCTGCGCCATGAAAGCGGTACCACGCTGACCTTTAAGGCCGATGCCAACGCGGCGATGATCCCCGCAGAGGGGGAGGTGGTCAGCATTGTGATACAGCCGGAGCAGGTGATTCCGCTGGGGAACTCCGCCGCTGCGCCATAGTCTGTTTGACATTCACCATCCCCTGAATTCGCGAGCACTGCGTGAGTCTGGCAGCATTTAGCGTGCCGCCTGACTCACTGCTGGCTGCACCCATCCGATTCAGGCGTGTTCGCTGGCGAAGTTGTCAAGTTCCGGGTGCTGCTGGAAGAACAGGCCGAACCAGCGAATCAGCACATAGCGACCGGGGCGCGCTTCGCCCACCGTCTTGAAGGCGGCCAGTTCATCATAGATGTTGGTCAGGTGCCCGGCCACCACGCTGGATGCAATGCATAACCGTTGTGCGACTTCCTGATTGCTGCACCCCTCGCTGACTAACTGGAGCACCTCGCGCTGGCGCGGTGTCAGGTTGACATAAAACTGAAGCAGCTGCTTATCCTCGATCATGTGAAACCCCTGATTCTGATTCATCCTCTACCTTACTGTAGCGGAAGGCAGGGCGAAGTTTTTAGGGGTTGCCCCTCATTCAGGATGCAAAGAGGGCGCAACAGGCATAAGTTACTGGAAAAACCCTAAGTCCTTCGCTTCCCGGCGGGCGCATCCTGCGGCATGCTGGATAGCAGGTACAGGCACGGTGGATAGCGATCAGGGTGAGCAATGGTGACGATCAATGAACAGGATGTACAGAAGGTTTTGCGCGCACTGTGGCATGGCACCTCGCAGGATTCGCACCTGCGCGGGCTGCATCTGGTGGATGCTATCCTCCGCGACCCTGTGTTTCCTGCCAGCAGCCAGAGCCGCGAGTATGCGCTCAACCACATTCTGACGCAGATCATCACGGAACAGCTAACGCACCAGCGGGTGATGCTCCATCGCCAGCCACCGGCCGCTGCCGAAACCCGTATGGAGGCCCTGAGCGCCATCCGTCATGATGGATTATCCGGCAGCCCGGAGCTTCTTGGTTGGAGCTGGTTGTATTATCACTTCGTGCGGGTGGAACTGTACATCACGGCGGGGAATTTCTGCGCTGCGGTGGGGGTTACGCGGCGTACGCTGCGCCGCTACCAGCGCCGGGGCATCCGGCGGCTAACCGCGCACCTGATCGAAGCGGAGCAGGCGGCCCGCCGGGGTTTGTTATATCCTGTTCTGTAACCAACTCAGCGCATTCAGCCAGCAGAGTCTGAATACCACTTCAGCACGCGCAGGGCGCGCAGCGTGTTCCACCGGCTGGGCCTGCCTACACCGTCGTCGATCTGGACAGGCATCTGGCCGGGATACTGGACCTCAAGCGGCCAGCGGCCTTCAGAATCGCGTTTGGACTCGACCAGCGCGATGGCTTCACGCACACGCTCATCAGGTGAGCTACCGGCGCGGCGCAGGTACTCCAGCCCGCGCAGCACGTCGTAATGCCACCACGTCGGGAAGGCGAATTGGGTCCACATGGCGCCACCCTTACGATCCTGCGTGATCACCTCGCCCGTCGAGCGACGACGGAAAAGGCGGCGCTCAAGCAGATATTCCTGCCCGCGCAGACGGGCTGCGGTCACGTCTGGGCGGCTTCCGGCGCACAGTTCGTACTCGAGCAGAGCTTCCAGCACGCAGATGGTGGTGTTGAATGAGGATCGCGTAGCGCCGTTGACGGCCTCGCAGTTCCAGCCGCCATCGGAAAGCTGTTCCTCCAGCAGTCGGTCGATGATGCCCCGCACATCCTGGCCGAAGTAGGCGCCCACCGCCCCGACCTGGCCGTTAATGCAGGGTTCGATCTCGCCGGCGAAGAAGGGGTTGCCATCGTAGGCTTCATCGCCCTGCCACGTCACGTGGTCGCGGACGAGCGCCAGTGCGCGGTGCGCCGGGTCACTTTCAGGGTCAAGCCCCATGTCCCGCAGCAGCATCAGAACGTGCATGGTGGAATTCCAGCCGCGATTCCAGGCCACGCCGTTCCATGTCCCATCGGTGCCCTGCAGGGCAAGCAGTTGAGCACCAGCCCCCTCAGTGGCGACGCGCGCACGTTCCGCCGTGACCTCCTCCGCTGGCGCATCGGTCAGATCCTGCATGACCTGCCAGCGGATGGCAGGGCCAGAATCCAGCAGCCACTGGATAACCGGGTCGGATGGGTGAGACGCCATCTTCTGCTGCTCCTTGCACTGATGAGCCGGATACCCCAAGTATAATTTTATTCTGCTGATGTGACCACGTACTGCGGATTGCGATATGCACGCTGTGCAGCAAAGGCCTTTAGGCCATGTCAATTCAGTGATGTTTTCTGCAGGAAATCTGAAAGAAACATCTGTTAAGTTTACTAAGCTTATGCCGTTAAACATCGTCAGAAAAAGCACCCGATGAGGTGCTTTTTATCCAGCGTCGCTGCCTGTAAATATCAGATTCCAGATACCCCAATGCTTGCAGGCCTGGCCTGGAGACTGCTGATACTGACACGTGGATCTTAGGGTTGCGATGTCTGGAGGTTCGTCCTGGAGAGGGCTGTGAAGGTCGGTGTTGTAGGATGATATCAACCAGATGTAATTTGTTGCCTTCAGGCTGGTGCACAAACCGCAGCCACATCACTGTCTCTGCTACCAGCACAATGTCTGCAGAAATATCCTGCAGGCATTCCTATACGTTCATTGGGCGTGCACTGTTGATGAATCTTTCTGCATGTTCATAGTTGTCTACAAACTGCAGCGGTGCGCGGCTCAGATTGAAGGTAAGCAGCAGGATCAGACGTACCTGCTTGTTGCTTCCCATAGTCAGCAGCCGCTTGACATCACGGCGATCCGCGTAAGTCTGTGACCCTCTCATAAACGAGAGTTCCCTGGGGATGCTCTCAGTCTCTGTGGTATCCAGGATCAGGGTAACCGGATCGTGATTATGGCGCATATCCAGACAGGCGTTGACATCCTGATTGAGCTGCACGAAGTCATCTGCCGAAACGTGAGCACCTAATTTGATACAAAGCACTGAGTCCGGGACCTGCCACGATAGTTGATAAGACATAGTTATCTCCGTAGTTGTGATGCATCGTATGGGCAATGCTGCTGCCCATACGATGTCAGAAAGTGCAGTGTTCCGTCTGATCGAGTTTAAAGAATGTTCTCTAATTCTCGGGCAAACGTGGTTCCGTCAAGGGGTTTTGGGAAGTACGCCACAAAACCTGCTGTCAGCGCTTCTTCGCGCAGCTTGGATGTATGGTATGCGGTCACGGCGACACAGGGAATGTCGGCTGTGTTGGGATTATCCTGAATTTGCGTGAGGATATCCCAGCCGTCTTTGTCGGGCAGGGCAAGGTCAAGGATAATCGCACTGTATCTCTGGTCAGAGTTAAAGAGAAATGCTTCAGCCTCTGCCGCGTTGTTGGCAACATCAATCGGGATATTGAGCCGCTCCAGCAGGGTGGCGACCACCACCTGGCCATCGGGATCATCTTCAACTACGAGAATACGCCAGTCGTTTGACACGTTGGTTTTCCTTTTCTTAGATGTTCAGGTCTTCTGCCAGAACTGGAATATTCACAATCAGATTAACCAGGTCCTGCATGAAGGTTTCGACGGTGAGCGGCTTTGTCAGGTAGTTATGGAAACCTGCCGCAATGGCACGCTCCCGATCCCCCACCATGGCATGAGCAGTCAGGGCGATTACCGGAATATCGGCCAGATGCGGATCTTTTTTCATTGCCTGAATAACGCCCCAGCCATCCAGCACCGGCATCGAAAGGTCGGAGATCACGAACCGGGGCCGAACCTCCTGAATAACCTGTAAACCTTCTTCACCGTTCGTTGCTGTGCTCAGGTTAGCGCCATAGGAAGTAAGGATTACCTGAGCAACCATTAAACTGTCTTCTTCATCATCGATGACGACGATATCCCAACCTGCTAACAGATCATACGGTATTTCATTCATCGTTAGTTCTCCTTGATAGTGTCTTGCAAAGGCAGTGTCACAAAGAATGTGCTGCCCTGGCCAAGTTCGCTTTCAAGTGAAATTGATCCACCCATCGTGCGAACGATTTTTTGCGAAATTGCCAACCCCAGGCCAGTGCCACCATACTTGCGTTTCGAGCTTTGATCGACCTGACGGAATTCATCAAAAACGAACTCTCTCGCATGGGGCGGAATACCAATCCCGGTGTCTTTGACAACGATCCGCCAGTAGCTGTTCTGGCGTTCCAGAGACAGATTTACTTTGCCTGCTTCTGTAAACTTGATGGCATTACTGAGCAGGTTGATGGTGACCTTTGAGATCGCTTCTGCATCACCCTGCAGCGTGTCCGGTATGGTCGGATCAATGTAGATTTCAAAGTCGAGTTTCTTTTTATCTGCCAGAATGCCGATTTCGCTCTGCCATTTAGACGCCAGTTCTCTTGGCGAGAACGGTGAGTTTGCAAGCTCCATGCGGCCAGATTCAATGCGAGACAGATCCAGGAAGTCGTTGATCAGGGACAGGAGCCGCTTGCTGTTGCTCTGGATGCGGCGGACAAAATCTCTGGCTGGCTCGTTGAATTCAACGCCCCCTAAGCCGTTCAGCATGATGCTGGTGAAACCCTCAATGGCGTTCATGGGTGTGCGCAGCTCGTGCGACATCATCGACAGGAATTCGGACTTCAGGCGTGAGTTTTCTTCTGCAATGCGTCGGGCAGCTTTAAGCTCTTTAATAAGCTTGTCGCGTTCTTCATTAGATGCCTCAAGCTCTTCGATACTGTGCTGCAAGTTTGCCAGGTTTCTCTCAACTTCGCTGGCCATCTGGTTAAACGCCCGCCCCAGGCTTGCAATCTCGTCCTTGCCTTTATCGGACACCCTGGCAGAGAAGTCACCAGCCTGGATTGCCTGAACTGCTCTGGACATGCGGGAGACAGGACGGACAACGCGGTCAGCCGCCCACGCAACAATCACACCAGTTACAACCAGTGAAATGAGGGTGATGACTGCTGAGATGTTTGACAGATCGTTCGCCAGGGCGGTTGCACTCGCTGTGCTTTCCTCGGCAACCACGGTCAGTTCCTGGTTAGCTAACTGGATAACGTGTGAAGCCAGAATGACATCTGTGCCGTTGATACCGGTGGTACGGCCCGCCGTTGGCGGAAGATCAAACTCAGTTCCCCTGATGATCAGGTTCGGATCGCGATGAGCCAGAACTGTGCCAGAGGTATCAAGAATATACACATCCTGATTTGCGCTGAGGTCCCGGTTACGCAGCACCGCGTCACTGACGTTCTGGAAACGGACTTCGGCGATCAGCACGTTGCCAATCTCCCCGGTGAAGAGGTCTTCAATTGGGACCGCCATAGTCACCAGGCGATCGCGCGCGAATTCATTGAAGTAGACGTCGCCATAACTGATGTTACGAGACTCAACGGCGGCTTCAAAAATGGGGTCGCCTGTGCGTGTGGACAGATCGCGATCTGTGACGACCTCGCCCTGTGTGACACGAATGGTCTCCTGACCATCAGCACTGGCTAACACCAATTGATAGAAGGCTGGCTGCTGGCTCAGGAGTGTTAGCAGGATGTTACGCTGCTCAACCAGTTCAAGCGTGTCCAGGCCATAGACGTTGGTCAGGGTGTAAAGCTCCGTCTGTCGATTTTCAAAGAAGGCCTGAAGACTGACTGACGTAAGTTCTGCGAGTTCGTGCTGGAATTCGATGGCCTGGTTTTCGAGCGAATCGTACCCTCGCTGCGTAATCAGAACCCCAACGACAACGAGCGGCAGGACTGTTAACCCCACGAAGATCAACACCAATCGGGTACGCAGACTGTTTAACATACCGTTACATCCTTTTTATGAGAAAATAGCGGCCAGTTTAGCTGCCCATGAAGCTGTACGGATTGATGATAGGATCTCCGGGCCGAACGATAGTATTGGCCTGGCGCAGGATAGCAACAGGGATTTCGTAGTTCATATCTTCCGCAGCGGCGAGGTTCACCGTCAGATGATTCTCGGCGATGACGACGGGAATATCCGCCGGACTCGCACCGCGATAGATGAGATCGACAATATGGGCGCTCTGGCGCAGAGTTTCTGTCAGGTCCGGGCCATAGCCGATCAGTTGTCCCTGCATAGGCGTCACCAGGAAGTTCGCAACCGGCGCCTGGTGTTCAAGAGAGGCAGCTACCAGCGCTTCATCGAACTCTGGCCCAAAAAACAGATAGGGTGTGAGGAAGATCCAGTCGGTACCTTCAGGAATATTTTCCAGTGCTTCGAATGCACTCTGAAAGTCGGGGATTGGAACGCCGACGACTTCGACACCCAGTTCTTCGCCTAAAGCCTGAACCTGGTTCAGGATAATTTCCCCCTCTAGAGCGAGTGTTGAATACAGATAATAGACCACATCAGTGGCCGGGTTGATCTCAGTCAGAAGCTGCAGCCGGCGTGGGTGATGCTGATTGCTGACAACCCCGGTAATGTTTCCGCCCGGAGATGTAAGATCGGCGACCACGCCAGTGCTCACCGGATCATCAGAAATTGAGAAGACAATGGGAATATCCCCTGTGATTTCGCTGTAGAACAGCGCCTCGCTATCAGACTGCGTTACGAATATATCGATCTGACGCTCCATCATGCCCTGGATCTGAGCGAAAATATCCTCCATAGCCGCTTCCATGCTCATTTCATCAAATGACATGTTTTCCAGATCCATACCTTCGAGAGAAAGGGTGATATACTCTACGTTCTCGCCCTCAACGTAGCCCAGCTCTGCCATCTCCTCAATGAATGGAACCGTGTCATAGGAGAGCAGGCCGACAGTAAGCATATCGTCCTGTGCATGGACAATGGTCCCTGTGAGTACAAGAACCAAGGCGATGATTAGTGTTGAGTTTTTATACATGCGTATCTCACTTTACATGTTTGTTTCGGTAAGTTTCGAAACAATGTGAATGTTCACTTAAATTCTATCATCAGAAACGTAACGAATAATTGATGTATCTATGTTTGTCTGGGTATTTATAGATTTTTCAAAAACTTATTCGGAGGGTGAGTCTTAGGTTGCAGTTTGACGCTGTTTGGAATTGTCTCAAACCATCCTGATGTTGTACGAAAATCCTGGATTAAGGATTGCTGAGGTGATGCGGAGCACGCAGGTCATTTAGTTAAAGCGACCCATCAATACGACGGTTAGTTTAAGGTTTCACCAATGCTTGTTTCCTGAAACCTTGCAATTTTAGGCGCTTGTAGGGTTTTACCGG
>CAZQIY010000033.1:0-2290 GCA_964593565.1 uncultured Anaerolineaceae bacterium | reverse complement strand
CCAATGCTTGTTTCCTGAAACCTTGCAATTTTAGGCGCTTGTAGGGTTTTACCGGTTAATGTCTGTAATTATTTATCCAGGACATGGTGAAGCCCTTGTTGACACAACACATCAAACGACTTCTCATTGCTGGTTTTACACTGATTATCCTCACCGCAGTCGCTGGCCCAGCCCTGGCCGACTGCACAGCTACGCCGAATGGTTCTGGCAACAATTATTACTGCACCGACACCACCACACTGGTTGATGGTACGCCCCGCAACGATCACATTGATAATCAGGGCCATATTATCACGTATATGTGGAGTGGTGGCTTTAGCGGCAATACGACGCAGAGCGACTACCTTATCAACAATGGCACCATTGGCGAAGGCATGAATGATGATGGCCTGTGGGGCAGTGCCGGCAATGACATCCTCATCAACAATGGCGTTGTCATCGGCGGGACATGGACAATCTGGAACGGCTTTCCCGGCACAATTTTCGGGGATGATTCTTTAGGCGTTTCCGATGATGACATCATCATTCACAATGGTATTTCCCACGGCAACATCCATGGCGACTACTCCGCAGGCGGTGATGATACGATCCTCATCAATGGCCAGGTCAATGGCGGCGTGTATGGTGAAGGGCCGGAGTCAGTTACTTTTGGCAACGATCTGATCACCGTTACCAACAATGCCGTCATAACGGACATAATTGATGGAATGGGGGGTGTCGATACGCTGCAATTTGATTTTTCGACAGCAGATGAGGGAGTCTATAACACCCTTTTCGACCATATCAACGCTTCTGATCCCGCCAGCGGTTCGCTGACCTTTAACGGGAATGTTTTTAACTGGATCAATTTTGAAATTCTGGAAAATTCCATTGAACTGACGGTGCCGCCCACTATTGCTGTCTACCTGGCCGGAACAGATGCGCTGGCAGTGTCAGAAGATGGCGCGACCGATTCTTACACCCTTGTTCTGGCCAGCCCACCCAGCGCGAATGTTATGATTACGGTGACGCCAGACGCACAATGTCTGGTGAATGGCAGTTCTGATCCGGTAACACTGACGTTCACACGCACTGGTGCGACCCGCTGGAGCAATCCGCAGACGGTCACGATCGGGGCGGCGGACGATGGCGTTATTGAAGCCGATCATTCCTGTACGGTTTCGCACAGCATCGCAGCAGGCAGCGCGGCGGAATATCTGGGCACCAGCATCGGCCAGGTTTCGGCGGACATCACAGATAATGACAGTGCTGGCATCGCAGTGTCTGCCATCAGCGGCGACACGAACGAATGGGGCGCGACGGCGACCTTTACAATGGTGCTTACCAGCCAACCCACCGCTGATGTGACCATCGGCCTCAGCAGCAGCAACCCCGCAGAAGGCACGGTTGCGCCGGAGTCTGTCACCTTTACGCTGGATAACTGGGACAGCCCGCAGACCGTCACCGTCACGGGGGTGGATGACGGCCTTGAAGATGGTGACGTGTCGTACAGCATTATCACCGCGCCCGCAGTCAGTGCCGACCAGGATTATCACGGCATTGACCCGGATGATGTGACGGTTCTCAACCTGTCGCTGAATTCACCGACAGCCACACACACACCGACGAATACACCAACGGATACCCCAACCTTCACGCCGACCTATACACCAACCGCAACAATCGACCCGGCGGACCCCATCTTCATGGACGGGTTCGAGAGCGGGAACACGGCGGCATGGTCCCTGGCGTTGAACGACGGGAATGACCTGACAGTGAGTACGGCGGCGGCGCTGGTGGGCAGTCAGGGGCTGCACCTGGACATTGATGATAACACCGGCATCGGGGTGCGGGATGACACACCGGACAGCGAGTCTCGCTACCGCGCGCGCTTCTACTTCGACCCCAACTCGATCAGCATGGCCAACGGCAACCGGCATTTGATCTTTATCGGGGCGAACCTGACGGCGATACGGGCGCAGGTGGAGTTTGGACGCAACGGCGGTGTCTACCAGATCCGGGCTGGGCTGACGAATGATGCTAATGCGACAATCAATACAGGCTGGTTCACGATCACGGACGCGCCGCATGCCATTGAGATTGACTGGTGGGCGGCGACAGGGCCGGGGGCCAACAACGGCGGGCTGACGCTGTGGCTGGATGGGCAGCAGGTCGCCAACGTGAGCGGCATCGACAACGACGCGCAGCGGATCGAACTGGCGGCGCTGGGGCCGGTGTTCGGGGTGAACAGCGGGACGCGGGGCAGCTACTACCTGGATGCGTTCGAGTCGCGGCGGCAGACTTACATCGG
>CAZQIY010000032.1:46512-57810 GCA_964593565.1 uncultured Anaerolineaceae bacterium | reverse complement strand
CACCCTACCGCACATACACGACGCTCTCCGTATCCAGCGACTCGATGGCCGCCGCCAGCACCTTCTGCGCCGCCAGCCCATCTGCGCCAGAGCCGTCGATCTGGTCCGGCGGGATGCCATCGGTGATCTGCTGCAAAAAGGTGTGGATGCGTTCCCTGAAGGTGCTGACAAAATCGCCAAAGCCGCCAAACACCGGGTCGGTATACACCTGCTTGACCAGATCGCCCGCCGGGTACAGCGTCGCCTCGCGCCACATATCATCCAGCACGAAACGCCCCTTCACGCCGCCTACTTCACAGCGCTCCATCGGGTGCCCGCGCTCGATATCATAGCTGGCCGTCAGGTTGCCCACAGCGCCGCTTTTGAAGCGCATGTTAAACGACGTGGTGGACCAGATGCTGCGCCCCGGCGCCTGGGTGGCGAACAACTGCACCGCTTCGATATCGCCGCAGAAATAGCGCATCACATCGACCGTATGCGGGTTGAGCGCCTTGATCTGGTAATAGGGCGAGCTTTCCGCCGGGTTCTTGATCCACATGCTCATGCGGCAGAACAGCTGATGGCCGATGCGTCCTTCTTCGACCCACTGCTTCGCCAGCCGCGCCGCCGGGGTAAAGCGGTGGTTCAGGTTGATGCCATAGCACAGGCCGTTTTCACGCGCCCGGGTGACCATCTCCTCCGCTTCCTCGATCTCGTTGGAAATCGGCTTTTCCCCCAGCACATGACAGCCGGCTTCCAGCGCCTGGATCGTCGGCTCGTAATGATCGCTGCCATATTCCACGCCGCCCGTCGTCACGCTGACGACATCCGGCTTCAGCGCGTCCAGCATAGTGCGTGCATCATAAAAACCGGGCACCCCCAGCCGCGCCGCCGCCGTGTCCGCCCGTTCCGGCAGACGATCACACACGCCGACCAGCTCCGCCAGCGGGTCGGCCTTGTACAGGTCAGCATGGCGGTTGCCAATCGGTCCCATACCAATCACACACACACGCAGCATCAGCCTTGCTCCGGAAATTCATAGCCATATTCGATCATGGCCGGTTCAAAGAAATCAAAATAATTGACGCCGCTGTCGTGTTTCCAGCGGTCTACCGCATCTGGCCGCACGATGATTCTGCCCAGCGGGAAACCCAGGTAATCCTCCAGCCGGGCCAGCGTTTCCTCCTGCCGCAGCACAAAATCCTCAAAGCGCACTTCCAGCCAGTTGTTTGGCCGGGGGAACGCCTTTACCAGATCATACTGGTACTTCCAGCTAATCGCCCGGCGCAGACGCACATCGTTGGTCTGTTCGTATTCAATGCCAAAATCGCTCAGATCATCCGTGATGTGGCGCGACAGGATGCAGTCACGCGGGTTGCGTATCCAGAAGATGTACTTGATATCCGGGAACATCCGCACAATCCAGGGGTAGATCAGCGTCGTTTCCGGGATTTTCCAGCCCCGGTGCTGCGACCTGTTTTCCAGCACGGATTGCAGATAGGTGTGGATCAGGTCCGTAAACTGCTGGGGGATTTCCGTGTTCAGGCCGCTGAAATCCCAGTTGAGGCCGCCCTGCCACTGCACATACTGCGCCGCCACCCGGCAGGCTTCGTACATGGCTTCCGGCGGCACCAGATCGCCAGAGGGGTTCAGGGTTTCCCCCATATACACCCCGCTGGCGTACAAGGTATGTGAGATGGCTCGTGTCCCTGAGTGGCCGCGACCAATGATGGTAATGAGAGACATGCTGTTTGCCTTCGCGCAACATAAACCCGCTGTTCCAGCGGAAATTTTAACGTTTACGCCACCCCTGCAATAGCACCAATGCAGAAGTTAAGCGTGGTCCTTCTTAGATCGACTCCACGTCCACCACCTGCCCGGTATCCCAGGATTTGATGGCCGCCTCGATCACCAACTGCGCCCGCAGCGCTTCCTCGCCGGAGCCTTCGATCTCCTCCGGCGTGACCCCGGCCGCGTTCTGCTCTACCCAGCGGCCAATGCGGCTGGCAAAGGTCTCGCCAAAATGTTTCATCCCGCCCAGATATTCGTAGCGTTCGACTTCCTGAGAGAAACGCGGGTAAAATTCCAGCACCTCGCAGGCATCCCGCAGGAACACGCGCCCCTCAGAGCCGACCACATCCAGCGTTTCCAGGCCATAGCTGCCCCGGGGGAAATCGCCGTCGTAGCTGCCGCGCAGATGCCCGATAATGCCGTTTTCAAACAGCATGTTCACCTGCACATTCGACCATATCTGGCGATCCTTGCCCTTTTTGAAGAAAGCCTGCACCTGCCGGATATCCCCGCCAAAGTAGCGCATCACATCAACCGAATGCGGGTGCAGCGCGCGCATGTGGAAATGGGGCGAGCTTTCGTTGGGGTTATTGATCCACATGGTCATGTCAATCATGTTGATTTCGCCCAGGCGGCCCGCGTCGGCCCATTCCCTGGCGCGCCACGCCGCCGGGGTAAAGCGGTGGTTCAGGTTGACGCCGTAGCGCAGGTTTTTCTCTTTGGCCAGCGCCACCATTTCCCGCGCCCTGTCGATCTCGTTGGAAATGGGCTTTTCCCCCAGCACCGGGATTCCCGCATTGAGCAGTTCAATTGTCGGCTGGTAATGATCGCCGCCGTTTTCCACCCCGGCGGTACACATACTGGCCGCGTCAATCTGAATGCCGCTGTCGAGCATTTCCTGCACAGAATAAAACCCCTGGCAGCTATATTTTTCCGCCGCCCGGTCAGACCGTTCCTGGATGATGTCGCACACCGCCACCAGTTCCACGTCATCCCGCGCGGTGTATACCTCTGCGTGCCGGTTGCCGATATTGCCCAGGCCCACCACAGCCACTTTAAGTGCCATTATTAATCTCCCTTAAAAAACTTTTCCGCTCAACGGTGGTCAGAACGAAGATGCGGGTCGCTGGTCTACAGCCAGCCCTGCGCGACGTTTATGCAGCATGCAGCACGCGCCGCGTCGTTTCTGACGGATGACCAGCGACTGAGGATTCAGGTTTATTTCTTTTCTTCGGCTTCTCGCGCCTGGGCCGCCTGCAAACGCCGGGCCATGCTGGCGCTGCCGATATACAGCGTATCATACGCCTGCTGCGAACTCTTAAACGCGCCGACTCCCTCATGCCCGTGCCAGTCCCCCTGGTGATGGATGGGGTTGGGCAGGCCGGTTTCCGCTTCCCGCTGCGCGATCCACGCTTCCATCCGCTGGCGCAGGGTCGCCACCATTTCCGGCTCCTGCTCTGCCAGGTTCACATTTTCATCCGGGTCCTGAACCAGGTTGTACAGTTCCACTTCCGGCTTGAAGTGGAAATCCGGTTCCAGCGCGATAATCAGCTTCCATTCCGGCGTGCGCCAGCCGTGCTTGCGCATCCAGGTACATTCGGTGATGTAAAACTCGCTTTCGTGCGACGCCACCTCGCCATAAATCATCGGCAGCAGGCTGTGCCCATCAAAGCGCTTGTCAGAGGGCCACTGAATATCGTCCTCACCCACTTCCAGCAGGTCCATCAGCGTGGGCACCAGGTCCTTGTGCTGGTTAAATCCGCTGACGCGCTGGCCCGCCGGAATTTTGGCCGGATAGCGAATAATCAGCGGGACGTGCAGCACGTTATCGTACATGCCATGATGATCGAACCAGCATTCATGCTCGTACAGCGTTTCGCCATGATCGCCGTTGATAATCACAATCGTGTCGTCCAGGATGCCGTGCGCTTCCAATGCGGTGAAGATCGACGCGATAGCGGCATCCATATAGGCAATCGCGCCGTCATACTGGGCGATCACATAATCCTTGTCGCTGATGCCTGGCGGCATCCAGCTTGCGAGGAAATCCGCAAACGGCTTGAAGTTCAGCACCGGCTCCATGGACGTGTTGGCGGGGTCGGTTTCGTCGCCATGATAAAACATGCGCTCGAACGGCGCGGGGGGCAGATAGGGCGCGTGGGGGTCCATATGCCGCAGGAACAGGAAGAAGGGATTGTCATCGGCCACCAGCCGGTCAAGTTCTGGCAGCGCCACCTCGTTGAGATACTGCGCTTTGGGCAGGCGGCCCTCGTCCCAGCTTCCCCACGCCTGATAATCCAGGTAGGTATCGAACCCGCGTGAGGAAGGATTGCCGCTAAAACCGACGCAGGATGTGTTATAGCCAAAGTCGCGCAGGATTTCCGCCAGCGTCTTGACCTCCGGGCGCAGGTCGCCCTTGTGCCGCAGGGCCACCACCTGCGTGCCGAAACAATCCATCCCGGTTAACATGGAAGCATAAGCGCTGGTGGTGGGGACATGCGCGCTGTAGGTGCGCTCGAACAGCGCCCCGCCGCGCGCGAAACGATCAATGTGCGGCGTGGTCAGGCGTGGATACCCATAAGAACTGAGATGATCTGCACGTAAAGAATCTATTCCCATAAGCACAATATTTGGCATCGATTTTGGCATGAAGTCCCCCTGATGCGTTTACTCTTCGGCATGCATAAACTCTGGTGTGCGGGCCAGAGCAGATGATCGCGTTTATCATACCGAATTTGTACACAGGTGACGAATACAGCAGGAGTCCATTAACATGCACATACGACTGGATGGCAAAACGGCGCTGGTGACAGGCGCGGCACGCGGAATCGGGCAGGCGATTGCCGCCCGGATGCACGCCGCCGGGGCGCAGGTGGTGATCGCGGATATTGACCAGCAGGCGGCACAGCAGGCCGCGGCGGCCCTGGGCGAACGGGCGCTGGCGCTGCCGCTGGATGTGAGCGATGTGGCAAGCTGCCAGCAGGCCATCGCCCAGGCTGTCGCGCAGGCCGGGCAGCTTGACATTCTGGTCAATAACGCCGGCATCTGCCCCATCCGCCCGGTTGACGAGGTGGACGCGGCCTTCTTTGATGCGCTGGTGGCGGTCAACCTGCGCGGGCCATATTTTCTATCGCAGGCGGCGGCGCAGCACATGCGGGCACGCCAGACCGGGCGCATCATCAACATCAGTTCCGTCGGGGGCAAAACCGGCGGGCAGGCGGATATTTCTGTGTATGCCGCCACCAAAGCCGCCCTGTTTTCGCTCACCAAATCGTTTGCCAAATATCTCGCGCCTTATGGCACGGCCAACACCATCGCCCCTGGCCCCTCCGTCACGGACCTGACCACTGCCTGGAACGACGCGGCGCTGCTGGAGCAGCTCCGGCAGAGCGTGCCTTTGCAGCGGCTGGGCACGCCGGACGATTATGCCGGAGCGGCGGTGTTCCTCGCCTCGGATGCCGCCAGCTACATCACCGGCGCGACGCTGGATATCAACGGCGGCCTGCGCATGGATTAAGCGGTGTTAGCCTTCTGCAAAGTGGCGGGGTGACAATGAGTTGTATTGTTGCCAGACGCAGTGAACAGGAGTCCTGAACAAATGCGAATTGGAATTGACGCCCGCTATCTCTCGCATGGGCTGGTGGGCGGTGTGCATGCCTATGTGGCTTATCTGATTCCTGCCCTTCTCGAAGCCCGCCCGGACCTTGATCTGTATCTGTATGCAGATACCAAAAGCCCCTTCGAGCTGACTGACCTGCCAGAAAACGTCACCGTCCGCTATCTGCCATACCGCAACGAATTATCCAGCATCTACAACGATCTGCTCCGGGTGCGGGATGCGATGGAAGCCGACGGAATCGAAGTGGCACACTTCCCGGCAAATTACGGTTTTGGCCCCAGGGCCGGGCGCACCGTCATCACCCTGCACGATCAGGTCAACCTGCTGCCGCTGAGGGACATCATCCGGGGGCATCGTAAGGATGTGCGTTCCGTCACCATGATGAGCTATCTGCACTGGGTCTCCACCCGCGCCATTCATCAGGCCGATCTCATCATTACGGTATCGCAGTATTCGCGGGAAAATATTCTCAAACAGGCGGATTACGACCCGCAGCGGGTGGTCGTCTGGACTCATGGCCCGTCCCCCGCCATCCGCAAAATCACGGATGAAGCCGTGCTGCAGGAAGTGCGCCAGCGCCACCAACTGGAAAAGCCGTTTGTCATTGCCGACGCGGTGAAAAATCCCTCGACTCTGGTGGATGCCTGGAAGCTGCTGCCGGATGACCTGCGCAACCAGTATCAGATTGTCTTTTTCTCGCGCACGCCCAACCCCCTGCCGTGCGTGTGGGAATCAGTGGAGGCGGGCCACAGCCGCCTGCTCATCCGGCCATCTGATGAGGACGTGCGCGCCCTGTACAGCATGGCGCGGGCGCTGGCGTTCCCCTCGTGGTACGAAGGGCTGGGGCTGCCCCTGCTGGAAGCCATGCTCAGCGGCGCCCCGGTTGTCGCGTCAGATCGCGGCGCAATTCCGGAAGTGGTGGGCGATGCGGCCCTGCTGTGCGATGCCGAAGACCGCAGCACGTTTGCCAGACATCTGGCGCAGGTGCTGCGCAGCCCGGAAGAACACCAGCGCCTGACCGAAGCCGGTTACAAGCGGGCGGCTCAGTTCACCTGGGACAAAACCGCGCAGGCCTATCTTGAATTTTATGAGCAGGCGTATCGCATGCAGCCGTTCCGCGCCGTCAGGGCAGATCATCCGGCGTAAACGGCGCCGGAAGCTGGATCATTTCCAGCGTGATGTTATCCGGATCGAGAAAGTAGCAGGTCCAGCCACCGGTGTGCCGCCCATGCGTGATGCGGATAGGCGCATCCGATTTGAAACGCACCCCCAGCGCCTTCAGCCGGTCAAACTCGGCCTGAATGTCGTCCGTCTGAAAGGCCAGATGTGCTGCGCCGGGGCGGTTGGTGCTGGTGTCTGTCGGTTCGCCGCGCGGGCGCACATACTCAATCAGTTCCAGAAAGTGCCCGGATGGCGACTGCCCCTGCGGCATATCCGCCAGCGTGAACAGCGCCACCTTCAGATAGGCGTTGCTAAAGCCGATCTGCGCGCTGGTATAGGCCTGGTCGTGCACCATGCGATGCACCAGCCGCAGGCCGAGGATATCGCGGTAAAACTGCACCGATTGTTCAATATCGGACACGGTAAAGCTGAAATGAAAGTAGCTGAGCAGTGGCATGAAAGTAAGCTCCTGTGTACGGGTAACTGCGGCTCTGTTTTACCGCATCAGCGGCTTTTGCGCTTGCCGCCTTCCTCCTCCGCCAGCAGACGCCCCAGCGATGCGAACTCCCGATCTTCCAGGTCGTCCAGTCGCTGGCGCAGCAGGTCAAGCTCGGCATCATCCAGGTTGTTCAGCCAGCTATCCATCTGCCGCCGTGTCTGCCGCCGGGATTCCTGCTTTTCCAGCACATCCGGGATATATTGCAGCGCCCGCAAAATCTGGTAGGTGATCACACAGGCCACCAGCGGCGCGACCAGCAGCATCAGGCCAAACAGGGGCGTGTACTGCATGATTTCCAGAAAGATAAACAGGACCCCCCACAGGAAAGCAATCAGCAGCGTGGCCCAGAAATTTTTGTACGTTTTCATGACCTGACCTGCCTTTGCGCATCCAGCGCGCTATGGCCCGGCGTTCTCCATAAAGGTCACAATCACCAGATTCTGCTCGCACTGATCGCTGGTGACCACCAGAAATTCCTCAGAAAGCGGGGCCTCATCCGGGCCGAACAACTGAATGGTGTAGGGCATAAGCTGCGGCGCTTCGCCCACCTGAATTTCAAACCCGCCGGGGCCATAATCCGGCGCGCTGCCCGGCGTGGCACTGGCACTAAAATCGCTGTCCTGGCTGCGCACGCGAACGGTCATGGCCTGCGTGTCCTGTTCCGCCGCCACGCGCCCGGCAATCCCGGCCCAGTCGCAGCCGCTGGCGCTCTGGCTGTATTCCACCTCAAACTGATTCAGGCTGAAGGCAAACAGCGCCGCTTCTGGCGTGGGCGAAACCGCCGCCACCTCCGCCGCTTCCGGAGTCAGGGTGAGGGTGGGCGCTTCGGTGGGCGGCGCGGTCTCTGTCGGCAGGATGGTCGCGGTGGGTGGCAGCGGCGTGGCCGTGATGATGATGGGCAGCGGCGTAAAGGGCGGCAGCGGGTTGAGCGGGTGGTACGGGTTGACCCACAGCAGCGCGAAATAACCCAGCGCCGCCAGCGTGGCCAGCACAAAGAAGAACGTCGCCACGTTATACGGCCAGCTGCGACGGCGGCGCGGCGCCGGGGCGGGCGGGGGCGGCATTTCCGCAGTGGGGTCCAGCGGCGGGAAACGTTCTGCAGGCGGCGCGGCGCGCTTTACCGGCGCTTCCGGGACCTCCGCCTCCGGTTCGGGGTCGGGGTCGCTTTCCGTATCCGCCAGCGGCGGCGCGAACTGCTCATCTTCCGGGAAAAGCGGCTTGCGGCTGTCCAGCTTGCGCTTACGATCTCTGCGCCCCACCCGGCGGATATTGTCGTCTGATGAATCAGACATGGATTCCCTCTTCTTGTGCCACCCGGCAGCCCGGCATCACGACACGGATAACCCTTACAGCGGGCGCACCTGTATAAAGTTGATCAGCGCCAGATTCTGGGCGCAGTCGCCCGGGAAAGTCACCTGTACGGGTTCGGAGATAATGGTCCCCTGCGGCGAAAGCAGCTGCACGTAATAGGTGCGCGTGTTGATGACCGTATCCACCGCCTGTTCCCACCCGGATGGGCCATAGTTTGTGTTGGAACCGGCCTGCACATAAAAATCCACCGTTTCGCCATAGACATGCACCTGCATACCGGGCAGCGGGTTGCCATCCAGGCCAAAGACCTGCCCGCCGAAGCCCTGCCAGGCACAGCCCGCCGCGTTGGCGAAGTTCTGCGTCAGGATGACGTTATCGTCGCGCAGGCTGAACGGATAGGGCGACGTGGTGGGCGTAAAGGTTTCCGTCGGGCCGGTGGGGGTGGCTGTGGGCTGGGGCGTGAAGGTTGCCAGCGGGGTGGGGGTCTCGCTGGGCGTAAAGGTGATGGTAGGCGTGTCCGTAATCGTCATCGTCGGCGCAACAGTCAGGGTTTGCGTCGGCGTTTCGGTGGGCGTAAACGTCACCGTTGGCGTTTCGGTGTCTGTGGGCGTGCTGCTGGGCAGCGGGGTATCTGTGGGCGTCAGCGTGGGCAGCACAATCGCCGTCGGCAGGATCGCCGCTGCTGCGCTTGGGTCGGTGGCGGGCGGCCCCAGCAGGCGGGTAATCACAAAGATGATCCATAAAATGGACAGCACCAGAAAAATAAGGCTGATGACATTGAACACTGTTGCTCGACCCATAGTATGCCCCCGAAGTTAGTGAGTTATGACAGATAACGCTCGATAATCGCGTTGAACGACAGCCCTCGCAGCCAGTTTTCAAAATGAATCTGCGACAGCAGCGCCCGCCGTTCCGGCGTCAGCGAACGTTCCTCGCTCCCCAGTTTCTGAATGATATGATACCCCAGACGAGTCGCTACCGGCCCGCCAATCTGCCCATCCTCCAGCGAAAACGCCACCTGCGACAGCACCGGCTCCAGCAGTTCCCCCTCGACAAACCAGCCCAGGTCGCCGCTCTGGTCGCGGGTGGTGACATCGCGCGACAGGTTAGCCGCCAGCGTGCCAAAGTCCTCGCCGTTCTGCAGACGCGCCAGCGCTTCGTTGGCGGCCTGCTCGCTGTCGACCAGGATATGCCGGGCGTGGACATGCAGCAGGCTGTCCGGGATCGTCTGCGTGACCTTGTCGCGCATCATCCCGGCGATCATGGCGGCCCGCAGGCTTTCGCGAAATTCCGCTTCGGTATACAGGTTTTCGTCCAGCCACTGCTGCCATTGGGCATCGCTTTCGACAAGGCTGCGGTTGGCCTGATATTCGGCTTCCAGCATCTCTTCGCTGATCACCACATTATCCGCCGCTGCCGCCTGCTCGATCAGCGCCTGCTCGATCAGCGTATCCAGCACCACAGTTTCCAGCGCCGCCGGGTCTGCGGCGATAATCTGCTGCTGGGCGCGGGCCAGTGCGCGATCAAAGGCCGCCTGCCCAATGCCCACGCCATTGACCCGCGCCACCAGGGCCTCGTTGGTTTCGGTGGTCTGGCTGACGGCGGTGTTATCCGCCTGCGACTGCGCCACATTTACGGGTTCCGGGTTAGCGATGTCAGTAGGGGGAACAGCCGTCGCTGCATCTTCAGCATCTTCAACAGACAGCGCGCTGGCCTGTTCGGTTGGGGCTGCGCTGCTGGCACAGGCCGAAACAAACAGCAGAATGATGGTAATAAGAGTCAGGAGCTTGGGCAAGAGATTTCCTTCGATGTCTGCGACTAAACATAGTTATTATGCTATCGGCCTGTGCCATAGGCAAGTAAAGGTTCGCGGCAGGGGCGGCTTACACGCCTGCGGCGTCGGCCTTTTCATCCAGCACACGATCCGCCACTTCGGCCAGCACGTCATAGGGCTGCGCGCCGCTGACGAGGTATTTATTCTCGAACACCAGCGCCGGCACACCGCTGATGCCAAGCTGCTGCGCCTGCAATATGTCCGCGCTGACGGCCGCGTCCAGTTCCGGCGATTCCAGCGCCGCCATAAACAGATCCGCATCCAGCCCCACCGACACCGCGATTTCCCGCAGCACATTGCGATCCTCAATCGAACGCGCCTGCTGCCAGTACGCCTCGAACATCGCCTCATGATAGGCGGGTTCTGCGCCCTGCGCTTCGGCATATTTCGCGCCAAGGTGGGCCGGGCGGCTGTCGATGCCAAACGGCCCGCGATTCACGGTGATGCCATAATGCTGCTGCGCCATCGCCACAAAGCGCGGGTGTGCCTCGTTTTCGATATACTGCCGGTATTCCGCTGGCATCGGTGGGCCGCCTTTGGGCTGAAGCTCGTAGGCCCGCCACACCAGCTCAACATCGTGCGACGTTTGTAACTGTTTCAGGCTGGTCGATACCAGATAGCACCAGGGACAGACAAAATCTGACCACACATCCACACGAATACGCATCACAATCTCACCCTCTCCTGAACAATAAGAGAGGCCATTATACCCGGTTATCCGGAATTGCTGATTCGGAATACAATATTAAAGCGCAATTCTACTGGTGCAGGAGGACCGCTGATGAGAAGACTTGCCGTTTTGCTGTTCGTGACTGCCGCGCTGGCGGCGGGCATCGTGGCAGCGCAGGAGGACAGCGAATATCGCGTGCGCTATGGCGACACGCTGGATGTGATCGCCCAGGAACTGGATGTATCCGTAGCCTGTCTGGCCGGGGCCAACGACCTGACCAACGCCAACCAGCTTTCATTCGGGCAGCGGCTGGTCGTCCCGGCAGACTGCGACCCGTACGATTCGATGGAATCGATTATCCTGAGCAACATCGATGACCTGGGTGAATCCGAACTGCTGGAGTCTGGCCTGGGCCGGGGTGGCGGACGCGCAGC
>CAZQIY010000032.1:41093-46412 GCA_964593565.1 uncultured Anaerolineaceae bacterium | reverse complement strand
GACGACACCCCCACCCTGACCGACGAGGTGTATGTGGTGCAGCGCAACGACAACCTGACCCGCATTGCCGAGGAATTCGGCGTGACTGCGGCCTGCATCCAGCGGGCAAACGCCATCACGGACCCGGACCTGATCTATGTCGGGCAGGAACTGCTCATCAGCGCGGACTGCCAGGGCGGGGGCGGCGGCGGTGATGTGCTGCCGGGTGCGGCGCGGCAGTGCTTTGGGGATCGCAACGCGGGGCGCGTCGTGCGCGGCGGCACCTACGTGGTGCAGGAAGGCGATACGCTCGATTTCATCGCCTGCGATCTCAACCTGTCCACAAGCTGCCTGGTGGCGCTCAACCAGCTTCCGAACCGGGGTGGCAGGCTGGAAATCGGCCAGCGTTTGCAGATTGACTCAAGCTGCGCCGGCTGGACTGGCCCGCCTGGCCCCGGCGATCTGAATCGATAGCGAGCGCGCGCCACCCGGCACCGCTAGCCGTTTTGTCTTATGCAGCGCGAAAATAGAGCTGTGCTACACTTAACGCATGGCTTTATTACTCAGATGTGGCGGCTGACCGGCGTCGTCCTGCGGCACATCATTTCAGGCGATCCGGTTAGTCGCCATAAAGCAAACGGAGGCATCGATTATGCCCAGAAACAGGCTGCTTGTGCTGGTTCTTCTGCTGGTGGCGGTGGTAGGGGTCGGCGTGGGGATCGTCACCGCGCAGGAATCCACCTACACCGTTGAGTATGGCGACGTGCTGGATGTCATTGCCGCGTCGATGGATATGGACGCGGACTGTATCGCGGAAAACAGCCGCCTGGACAACCCCAACGAGCTGCGCCCCGGCGATACGCTCATCTTCAGCCCGGACTGCCCGCCTTATGACGGCCTGATCCCGATTGTGCGCGAAACCAGCGCCCAGGACGACACAGGCGCCGATGAAGACGCCGGCCAGGGCGGCGGCGGCGCGGCCCAGACGGCCACCACCAGCGGCGGCAGTGCCTATGTCGTGCAGCAGGGCGACGTGCTGGACCTGATCGCGGCGGCGCATGATGTATCGGTGCGCTGTCTGGCACAGGCCAACAACCTGTCCAACGCGGGGCGCATCTTCCCCGGCGATGAACTGGTGATCGACCTGGACTGCCCGCGCTACGATGGCGAGGCGTTTGTGACCAACCCGCGCGAGGGCGTCAATGATCTGAGCGCGCTGGGCCAGGGCGGCGGTGGCGGCGGCACCCGCACCTATATCGTGGAAGTGGGCGATGTGCTTGATCTGATCGCCGCACAGGTGAATCTGTCCGCAAGCTGCCTGGCAGAAGCCAACAATCTGGAAAATCCCGGGCGCATCTTCCCCGGCGATGAAATCGTGATTGATCCGGGCTGCCCGCCCTACGATGGGCTGGCGCTCAATTCCTGATCCGTTTTCCAACACCATCCGCATACCATAGCCAGGGCGCATCATCTGCGCCCTTCTCAGGTTAACCTCATGACACGACAGCACAACCTCCTGCGCGTCCTGATCGTCCTGCTGGCGGCGCTGGCCCTGGGGGCGGTGGCACAGGCGCAGGATCACGAATCCCCCTGGTGGAATGACCGGGTTTTTTATGAAGTGTTCGTCCGCAGCTTTTACGACAGCGACGGCGATGGCACAGGCGACCTGCGCGGTCTCATCGAACGGCTGGACTACCTCAACGATGGCGACCCCGCCACCACCGGCGACCTGGGCATTACCGGCCTGTGGCTGATGCCCGTAGCCGAAGCCGCCAGCTATCATGGCTACGATGTGACTGATTACCACACGATTGAGCAGGATTATGGTACCGCTGAGGATTTTGCCGCCCTGGTCGAAGCGGCCCATGCGCGCGGCATCGCCGTAATTGTCGACCTGGTGCTGAATCATTCTTCCAGCCAGCACCCCTGGTTTCTGGATGCGCGGCAGGGCGCGGATGCCCCCTATGCCGATTATTACGTGTGGGCGGATGATTACCCCGGCTATCTGGGGCCGGCGAATCAGGTGGTGTGGCACCCTGCCGGTGACCGTTACTATTACGGCCTGTTCTGGGATGGCATGCCCGATCTCAACTACCGCAGCCCGGCGGTGACGGCGGAAATGTACGCAGTGGCGCGTTACTGGCTGCGTGATCTGGGGGTGGATGGCTTCCGGCTGGACGCGGTCAAGCACCTGATCGAAAACGGCGAGCAGCAGGAACACACCCCGGCGACTCTGGCATGGCTCAAGAGCTTTCATACTTTTGCCGGTGGAGTCGCGCCGGATTCGCTGCTGGTGGGCGAAATCTGGAGCGGCAGCGACCAGGTGGCGCGGTATGTGCCCGGCGCGGTGGATATCGCCTTTGAATTTAACCTGGCCACGACCATCATCGACGCGGTGAAGCGCCGCAGCAAGGACGCCCTCACCGCCATTCAGCGGCAGGTGCTGGCGGCCTATCCACCGGGGCAGTATGCCGCCTTCCTGACCAACCACGATCAGAACCGCGTCATGAGCGAGTTTCGCGGCGATGTGGGTATGGCCCGCACCGCCGCTACCATCCTGCTGACCAACCCCGGCGTGCCGTTTCTGTATTATGGCGAGGAAATCGGGATGCAGGGCCAGAAGCCGGACGAGCGCATCCGCACGCCGATGCAGTGGACCGATGACCCCGATCATGCCGGGTTTTCCACCGTCCCGGCCTGGCAGCCGCCGGATGCCAGCGCAGCGGCCTTTAACGTGGCCGCCCAGACCGACGATCCGCAGTCCCTGCTCAGCCATTACCGCCGCCTGATTCACCTGCGCAATCAGTCGCCCGCGCTGCGGCACGGCCACATGACACTGGTCGACAGCAGCGCCCGCCCGGTCTACAGCTTTCTGCGCCACACCCCGGATGAAACGCTGCTGGTGGTCATCAACCTGAATCATCAGGAAGTCACGGATTACAGCCTCAGCCTGGAAAACGGGCCGCTGCTGCCTCAGCCACAGGCAGAACTGCTGTTGGGCGAAGGAACGGTGCAGGCCCCTCAGGTGAACGATACCGGCGGCTTCAGCGAGTACACGCCGCTGCAGGTGCTGCCGCCGCGCAGCAGTTTTATTGTGCGGCTGGGGTAGGGAAAACAGAAAGAGGGCCGAAGCCCTCTGTCTGCGATGCATATGTCAGGAGTAACTATTCCTCGCCAGCCTCATAGTTCTGTCCAACTTCATCAAGGGACAGCGCCCGGTTGTAGATGGCCACAGTGTAAATCTTGCCCATCCAGTCGCGTGCTGTTGATGGCGAGCTGTTGTACTCGTTACCAATCGTCAGTCGATAACCGGTGTTCCAGTTATCCAGGTTGGTATTACCGTTATTGCCCTGGTTCCGTTCTGAATGAACCAGATTGCCGTTGATGTAGATCCGCACGGTCTTATCGCTGTTAGTGTAAGTCACCACCAGATGCGTCAGCCCTGTCGTCGCCATATTGGCATTGGTGCGGATTTCCGGACTAGTCCCCGAGCTGTTCTTGCCGGAGCGCACGCGAACCAGATAACGGTTGCCATCCTGCCCCACACTAAAGTTGCGATTGCCCTGGCCGTTCGACAACGACACGATCTGCGCGGGGCCGTTCTGCTGCGTGTTCTGCGGCTGTATCCAGGCTTCGATAGTGAAATTATCGCTGCTTTTGATGTTGTTGATCAGCGAAGTTGGCGCGCTGGAAGAGGTGATATAGACCGAGTTGTTAATCTCGATACCACCACCAATCTTGTTAACGCGATGGCGATTATCAATGCTCATGTTGACAGGCCCGGCGGCACCGCCGTTACTGCTGATCGTGCTGCCATTGTTGTAGTCGTCAAAGTCGAACAGCAGTTGCAGGCCGTTCGTCACCCGGCTGGCGGTTTTTGTGCCCGTCAGCGATACACTGAAGGGGTTGACCACAGCGGCGTTGCTCTCAACCGTCAGCGTCGCATTCTTCGTACCGGTGGAATTCGGCGAGAAGGTCACATTCACCGTGATGGACTGCCCCCGGTTCAGGGTGCGCGAGCCGGAGAAGTTGGTGCTGAAGTTGCTGCGGTCGCTGCCGTTCAGTTTAATGCCGGTGATTGTCACCGACGGCGAGCCGGGTTCCCCGGTGTGCGTTATCGTCAGTGGCAGGGTCTTTGAATTGCCGCTGATCGTGCCGAAATCCAGCGTGCTGGTCGAAAGGGTCAGCTTCGATTCAGGTGCAGCCTCGCCCTGGCCGATGAACGACACCATCACGGGCGATGTGCCGCCGGCGTTGTGATGGATCTGCAGCGTCGCGCTTCTTGCCCCCGGGTTCGTCGGGTTAAAGTTGGCGATGATCGTGGCCGTTTCGCCCTGGTTCAGAGTCAGCGGGGTGGACAGCGTCGCGGCGAAATCGCCCGGATGCGTCCCCACCAGGTCAATGCCCGTGATATTGAGCGATGGCGAGCCAGACGCGCCGCTGTGCGTCAGCGTGATTGTCTGTACATCAGAGGATGAGTTGACAGTCACAGTGCCAAAGTTGAGGCTGTCGACAGAGACATCCAGCGTGGCCGGGGGCGCGCTGCCACCGCCGCTGCCAGCGCCGCCAAACAGCGCCCACGTCACCGCCGCTTCAAACATTGCCCAGCCTGTGGCGTTCGATCTGTCCCCGCCATCTGACTCCAGCCAGAAGCCGACACGGCGCGCCGGGGCGGTCACACCTACCATCTGGCTGCCCGCGTTATACACGAACGCTGTCGCACGGGTATTGTTGCTGGCCAGCGAGGCGATAATCTGTGCGCCAGAGCCAGGAATGGCATACCCCAGATCAGCTTTAGAGGAGTAAATGGTCGTATTCCCTGCCGAGTTGCCTGCAGCAATCGGATGAGTCGGGTCCAGAATCTTGACCTGGGTTTCATCCGTATCGATACCCGGGCTGGTGCCCATTTTCATCTCATCATAAAGCTGGGCTGCCATCATCATCACAGGCAGGTTAACATCACGGAATTTTGTACCTACAAGGAAAGGCGAGATTGATTCCGAAACGACGATAGCATCCGGATTAACTTCCAGGACACTGTTGATGGATGAGAGCTGAGACATGACATGAACCGTGTGCCCCAGGCCTTGCATGTGGTCACGGATTTTAGCATCATCACTGCTCAGATAAAAACCGCCAGTGATAAACACGATGACGCGGTTCGGGTCCGGCGTGGGCACAGGTTCGCCACCGTCGCCGGGGTCGCCGCCATCACCGGGGTCGCCGCCGTCGCCGGGGTCGCCACCATCACCGGGGTCACCGCCATCGCCAGGATCGCCACCATCGCCAGGGTCACCGCCGTCACCGGGGTCGCTGCCGCCGGAATCGTCGTCATCGCCG
>CAZQIY010000032.1:0-40993 GCA_964593565.1 uncultured Anaerolineaceae bacterium | reverse complement strand
GCCAGGGTCACCGCCGTCACCGGGGTCGCTGCCGCCGGAATCGTCGTCATCGCCGCCGTCGCTGGGGGCACTGTCCTTGCTGCGGTCAAAGCGGAAGGAGTTGGTGGTTTCGCCGCTGTCGTGGCGGGAAATGAGGAACAGCTTTGAGGGCGGCACATCATTAACGCGGCCGCAGATGTCGGTTGAGTCCGGATGCGCGGTTGACCAGACCTGATTTTCAGCATCATAGGTCAGTGCGATTTCTTCCTGGTCGCCATCCGGGTCTTCTACCAGCACCGATAACGTGGTGGCATCGCACGAGGTCCCTGCTTCGACAGCCAACACGCCCCCGGTACAGGTGTAGCTCGGCCCGTGAGTGACCTGCTCCCATTCGCAGCCGCATTCTTCGCCGCCTTCGCCCAGAGAGCAGATGATGTTTTCGTAAACGCCTTCTATGCCGTCACCAAAGGCGGCCAGGCTGCCGACTGCTACCATCGAGACCAGCATGAGCAACAGGGCATACTCTACGAAGCCCTGTCCATGCCCTCGCGGCAGACGTCTCAAGTACTGCGCGAACATAATAATGACCTTCCTATAAGACCGTCAATGATAATCGGGCGATCATGAAGTGCCCGTAATAAACTGGAAGTGTCGGACCAACTGGCCTTCAATGACCAGGCCCTGCAGCGACTTGTCATACACCAGCAGTGCGTTGGTGCTGGCGACAATGCGCGCTGTTGTTTCAAGCTGCCGGTGATGCGCACGATCGCGCACCATAGCCGAAATGCTGTCATATACGATCACCTGCACCGGCCTCAGCAGGCCATCTGCGCCGGGCACAGAGAATTTAAGCGTGCGCCTGCCAGAAGCCGAACTGATCGGCTCGATGGCGAACAACTGCAAATCGCTGCTGGTGAACTGGGTAAATACCCGGTTGTAATCCAGCAGTTTCAGTTCCTGCGCGGCGGGCGCTTCTTCCGGGATGGAAAGCGGGGTGCTGCGCGGGAACAACACGCCATACACCACCACCAGCGCGGCGATCAGCAGCACAGACAGGCCGCCCGCCGCGATCAGCTGCTGGGTACGCGACAGATGCCGCAGCACAGGCGTATGGCTGGTTTGCGTCACCACCGCGTCGGCCACTTCTTCGGCCACATCCGCCACGGTGATTTCCCGGCTTTCGCCAAGCTGCCCCAGCAGAGTCAGCGAATCGCCATGGCGCGGGTCGATCAGCAGTGCGCGCTTGAGATGACGGATGGCCTGGTCGCGGTTGTGGTCGAGCGTCAGTTCGGCAGCCAGATACCAGGCATCCGCGCTGGGGTCGCGGCGCAGCAGTTCCTGTAATTGTTTGGCGGCAACGTTGTAGTTGCCTTCGTTCAACGCCGCATACACATCAGATAAAGTCACAATCATGATGAGGTCTCCGGTTCTCTGCGCATGGCGCAGGCTGCCAGATATGAGCATTAATTTATGCTCGGATAAGTTCGTTACCTTAAGTCTAAGGTTATTTTGGGGTAAGTAGCGAAATTTTGACGATTAATTCAGAAATGAGAAGATAAAAGCACGGATATGTATTTCGTAAATTTTTAGAAAACCAGGCGCAAACCTGTAACCGGTCTGTTCACAATCAGCATCGTGCCTCAGCGCGTGGCATCAGATATTCAGTTTTTTCTGCTCAATGCAGATCAAACCCATGCAGCACAATAAGCCAGCCGGACATTTTGAGTCCGGCGGCACAGAGCCGCGCGGCATGGGGTGGAATAATGCGCCTGTGCCGGGTTCGGTGCTACAATGTCCGGGATGAGGAGGTGGAGCCGCTATGATCCGCAATTTTGTCGCCTGGGTAATCTTCTTTGTTTTGCTGGCTTATCTGTGCGGGTTGATTTCTGCCGCGCCATTGAACGAACTGGCCTATACCCGCGTGCTGGCCCCGCTGACCGTGCTGGAAGATCAGGCGGCGCGGCGCGCACTGCAGCAGCAGTTTGATACACCGTTCCCGGCTTCGGCCAGCGGCTTTTATCGTGCGAACCGGGGCGACGAAGCCTACTGGATTCGAGTCAGCGTATTGCCACAGGAACTGCCTGAGCTGTTTCGTGGATCAGGGTTCATCACCTGCCGCTTTCCCTGGCAGGATCGTTACCGGCCTGTGTTTGAATTTTCACGCGAGTTGAGCGAAGCGGAGGAAGTAGACCTGTCGTGGTGGTCGCCCAGCGACGCGACGATCAGCGCCTATGTGGGCGGCGAATGCACCGGGACGGATTACCGCATCTTCCGCGCTTTTGTCGATCAGACCGACAGGTCCCAGTGGACGATGTACATGGAAATTATCCGGCTGTAGCGCGGCGCATCGTACAAGGATTTTTAGCAGGTGAAGGGTATGTCGCAGGCACCGAACCTGAAGCATTACCTGGCGGCGTGGCATCTGACGGAGCCTCAGCCGCTGGCCCACACCGCCACCAGCGATGTGTACACCGTCACCTGCGAGGGCGAAACGGTAGTGCTCAAGCTGCTGACGCCGTTGGGCGCAGAAGAACGCACAGGGGCGCTGGCGCTGCGCTATTTCGCGGGTGAGGGGGCGGTGCGTCTGCTGCGCGCAGATGATGGCGCGCATCTGCTGGAATATGTGGATGGCGAGGATCTGGTGCCGATGGTGGAACGCGGCGACGACGAACAGGCGGCCCGCATCATCGCCCAGGTGCTGAACCAACTGCACGCGCCCCGCGCCGCTGCCCCGCCCGCCGGGCTGTATTCGCTGCGGCGGCGTTTCCGGTCGCTGTTCCGGCGCGCACAACAGGACCAGCAGCACGGGCAGGATACGGTTTATGTGCGCGGTGCCCGCCTTGCGCAGGCGCTGCTGGCAGATCAGCGTGAGGTGGCGGTGCTGCACGGCGACATCCATCATTACAACATCCGTCACCATGCCCGGCGCGGCTGGCTGGCCTTCGACCCGAAGGGAGTCTATGGCGAGCGCACCTACGACGCCGCCAATACTCTGTGTAACCCCGATATCCCGGCCCTGGTGGAAAACGAGGCGCGTCTGCTGCGCATCGCCCACATTCTGGCCCACGAAGCCCGGCTCGATTTCGCCCGGCTGATGGCGTATATCTTCGCCTATACCTGCCTCAGCGCGTGCTGGTCGATAGAGGATGGTCAGGATGCGGACAGCACGCTGCGAATCGCGGCGCTGGCAGAGCCGCACGTCCGCCTGCCCTGAAATCCGCTGGCACGCAGAATCAAAACAGGGGCGAGTGTATCGCCCCTGTTTGTGTTTGTTTACCAAAAAACCGCCGTAAAGCCCCCTGCTTTAGCTATGTGGATGTAAGGCGTAAACGTTGCCGGATATGCACACCCGTGTTAGAATCAGGGAAGTTGAAATGCCAGTCGCGGTGCGCGAACACCCACTGGCCCTCCGGTTAGGTAAGAACCGAAGCATGGACGATTCTACCAAACATGTCCGCACTTTCAAATACCGCCTGTACCCCAGCAAGTCGCAGGAAACCAACCTGTACCGCGTGCTGGAAGCCTGTCGCAACCTGTACAACATGGCGCTGGCTGAGCGCAAGTACGGCTACCAGCTTGAGGGACGACGGGTGACACTGGCGGATACCGAAGAACTGGCCAAACGCTATCGCGCCACCTTCCCCTATGCTGACCAGATGTTCAGCCAGACAGGGCAGAGTGTGGTCAAGCGCGTGGATAAGGCCTTCAAGTCGTTTTTCCGGCGCTTGAGGGAAGGTAAAAAGGCTGGCTATCCTCGCTTCAAAAGACAGAACCACTTCCACAGCTTTGAGTTCAAGCAGTTTGGCAAATGCGGAGCGTTTTTGGATGGTCGTCGCCTGAAGCTGTTCGGTGTTGGTCGAGTGTGCGTGCGCTGGCATCAGCCTATCCCTGAAGGCGCAAAGATCAAGGTGGTGCGCATCCTGCATAAAGCGGGTAAGTGGTATGCCTGCTTTGTCTGCGAAATGCTCGAAATAGAGCCGAAGAAAAAGACAGGGCAGGTGATCGGCCTGGACATGGGCATCAGCGCGATGATAACCACCAGCGATGGCGACAAGGTGGATAACCCGCAATACTACCGCCAGGCACAGGCCGATCTGCGCCGCAAACAGCGCAAGCTGGCCCGTGCCCAACGTGGCAGCAAGAACCGGCAGAAAGCCCTCCGTGCCGTACAGCGACAGCAGGAACTTGTCGCTAACCAGCGGCGGGACTACCTTCACAAGCTGACGCATGCGCTGGTAGAGCACTACGACGGTATCGCACTGGAAGATTTGAAAATCAACAACATGGTGCGTAACAAACACCTCAGCAAGAGCATTCTGGACAGTGGCTGGGGCATCTTCAAAAAACTCCTCACGTACAAGGCTGAAAGTGCTGGTCGTGTGGTGCGCTTTGTCGATCCTGCCTATACGTCCAAAACCTGCTCGAACTGCGGTGCGACTTTGGAAGGTTTAACCCTAGCTGATCGTTGGGTAGAATGTGCGTGTGGTCTCTCGCTCGACAGAGACCACAACGCAGCAAGAAATGTTTTGAATCGAGTTGGATGGGACACATCCGTGAACGGTAACGCAGCCCCACTGCCTCCGCCAGAAGGTGAGGGGTAAGGGCAAGCGTCGTTCAGAAGCCCCCGCCTTTAGGTGTGGGGAGTGTCACATCATGTCCATGCCGCCACCGCCGGCGGGCATCGGTTTTTCCGGTTCCGGAATATCCGTGATGAGCGCTTCGGTGGTCAGGATCATGGCCGCAATCGAGGCGGCATTTTCAACCGCGCCGCGTGTCACTTTGGCCGGGTCCGGGAAACCAGCTTCGATGGTGTCCACGAATTCGCCCGTCATGACGTTGAAGCCAATGCGCGGGTTGTTCTTTTCTTTCTGGACACGGCGCACTTCCTGGATAATCACAGCGCCGTCTTCACCTGCGTTGGCTGCGATCTTGCGCATGGGCACTTCCAGCGCCTTGCGGACGATGGTCACGCCGGTGTTGGCATCTTCGCTGTCCAGGGTGATGCCGTCGAGCGCGGAAATGGCGTTGATCAGGGTGACGCCACCGCCGGGCACGATGCCTTCTTCAACAGCGGCGCGGGTGGCGCTGAGGGCGTCTTCCACGCGATGCTTCTTTTCTTTCAGTTCGGTTTCAGTCGCGGCACCCACGCGGATGACGGCCACACCGCCGGACAGCTTCGCCAGCCGTTCCTGCAGTTTTTCGCGGTCATAATCGCTGGTGCTGTTGTCGATTTCGCGACGAATTTCTTCGATGCGGCCCTTGATGGCGGCTTCTTCGCCAGCGCCGTCGATCACGGTGGTGTCATCCTTGGTGCTGATGACTTTGCCAGCGCGGCCCAGGTCATCCAGCACGACGCTTTCCAGCTTGCGGCCGGTTTCTTCGCTGATGACGGTCCCGCCGGTCAGGATGGCGATATCCTGCAGCATGGCCTTACGGCGATCGCCAAAGCCAGGGGCCTTGACGGCCAGCACGTTGAGCATGCCGCGCAGTTTGTTGAGCACCAGCGTAGCCAGCGCTTCGCCGTCCACATCCTCAGCGATCACGACCAGGTCGCGCTTGCCGATCTGGACCAGTTTTTCCAGAATGGGCACGATATCCTGTGCGGCGCTGATTTTCTTGTCGTGGATCAGCAGGTACGGTTCTTCGACGACGGCTTCCATCGCGTCCGGGTTGCTGATGAAGTAGGGGCTGATGTAGCCACGATCAAACTGCATACCCTCGACATATTCCGTCTCGAATTCGAGGCCGCGGCTTTCTTCCACCGTCACCACGCCATCTTTGCCAACTTTGTCCATCACTTCGGCGATCAGGTTGCCGATTTCCGCATCCTGGGCAGAAGTGCTGGCGACTTTGGCGATTTCATCCTTGGTGCTGATGGGGGTGGCCTGTTCCAGAATATGTTTGGCGATTGCTTCGGTGGCCGCCTCGATACCGCGTTTCAGCAGCATGGGGTTGGCGCCAGCAGCGACATTCTTCAGACCTTCGTTCACGATGGCCTGGGCCAGAACAGTGGCGGTGGTGGTGCCATCACCAGCGATATCGTTGGTTTTGGTGGCGGCTTCCTTCAGAAGCTGGGCGCCCATATTCTCATAGGGGTCTTCCAGTTCGATTTCCTTGGCGACGGTCACACCATCATGCGTGACGGTGGGCGCGCCGAATTTTTTGTCCAGGGCAACGTTGCGGCCCTTCGGCCCCAGGGTGGTGCTGACGGCATCCGCCAGTTTATCCACACCACGCTTGAGGCTGGCACGCGCGGATTCCTGAAAAACAAGCTGTTTAGCCATAGGTGATTTCCTCCAGAATTTCCTTTATCGAGCCGTCTATTCTGTGGCGCTTCGGGGGCCTTAGCCCTCGTCGATCACGCCGAGAATATCGCTCTCCTTCATGATGAGCAGTTTCTTGCCGTCGAGCTTGATTTCGGTACCGGCGTACTTGGCGAACAGCACGCGGTCCCCAACCTTGACGTCCATCTCGATCCGGTCGCCATCGTCGTCGCGGCGTCCCTGGCCAGCAGCCAGAACCGTCCCCTGCTGCGGTTTCTCTTTTGCGGTTTCCGGCAGCACGAGCTGGCCACCAGCAAAAGTTTCTTCCTGCTCAGCAGGTTCGATCAGCAGGCGATCACCCAACGGGCGCAGATTGATAGCCATAATCCCTCCAGTAAACAACTGAGACTTAATGACATTTTTTAGCACTCTGGCTTGAGAGTGCTAATCACATGCGCTCAATATAGCAAAATCCGTTTTGTTAGTCAAGGAGTTTTAGCAATCAGCAGGAGAGAGTGCCAGATTCTGGCGAAAAATATATGAAGTTGGGTGGTTTATGATGCCCTGCGCCCGGTGGCGGAGTATGCTGGACTGCTTTTGCAGGGGCCTGATGGCTGGTTTGTGCCATGCAGCATACACCACAGATGCGCATCTCACAAGGTCGAGTCCTGGTTTGGCGCCGGTTTGTGGTCAGCTTGTCGTCAGGTGGAATCTGCGCAGGGTAAATATTCGCTGGTACAATAGAAGTTGTGATATGCTAGCTGGTTCGTTACACAGGAACCTTCCATGAGCCACGTTTTTATCTCTTATTCACGTAAGGATGCAGACTTCGCCGAAACGCTGCGCGAGCACGTCAAAGCCGCCGGGTTTGAAGTCTGGATGGACAGCATTCTGCCCGCCGGGTTCGACTGGCGCCAGGAAATTGATCAGGCCATCCGGCAGGCCTTTGTGCTGCTGGTCATCATCAGCCCGGATGCGCGCGCCTCTGAATATGTCACCTATGAATGGGCGTTTGCCCTGGGGCTGGGGTTAAAGGTCATCCCGGTGATGTACAGGCCCACCAGCCTGCACCCGCGCCTGGAAAGTGTGCAGCATGTCGATTTTACCCACGAAGAGACTCAGGAACAGGCCTGGCAGCGCCTGATGGAAGGGCTGCACCACATCAGCCGCGAAGCCGGCAAGGACACAGCCAACCCGCTGCCGGATGCCGTCCGGCAGGAGATGCTGGGCACCACCCGCATGGACGCGCCAGGCGTGTGGCTGATGATCCAGCGCGGGCCGCAGAAGGGCCAGGAATGGAACCTGAATAAGGATGTCATCAGCGTGGGGCGCGATATCACCAACGATATTTCGATCAACGACCAGCAGGTCAGCCGCCGCCATGCCCGTTTCGTGCGCCAGCCAGAGCTTGGCCCCACCAGCTTTCTGATCGAGGACCTGGGGTCCAGCAACGGCACCTTTGTCAACCAGGAACCGCTGACTGAGCCGCGCGCCCTGAAGCATGGGGATATTATCGAACTGGGCGAAACGATCAGCCTGATCTATCAGGTCATCATCACCGTTAATGGGCGGCGCATCTCGTTGTAACATCTGCGCCGGGGTATCTTCAGGAAAGGTACGATGAGCGCGATTGTCACTGAAAATCTGACGCGGGTTTATGCAGGCAGGCAGGGGGAGGTGCGCGCCCTGGATCACCTCAATCTTGAGGTGCGCCCGGGCGAAATCTTTGGCTGTCTGGGGCCAAACGGCGCGGGTAAAACCACCACCATTCGCCTGCTGCTGGATCTGATCCGCCCGACGGAAGGCAGGGCTGCCCTGCTGGGGCTGGATGCGCAGGCGGACAGCGTGGAACTGCACCGGCGCATTGGTTTTCTGCCGGGGGAACTGAGCCTGTGGAAAAATCTGACCGGGCAGCAGGTGGTCGATTTTGTGGCGCGGGTGCGCGGTGGCGTAGCGCAGCCCTATGTGCGCGAACTGACTGACCGGCTTCAACTGGACCTGAAGCTGAAGGTGCGCAGTTATTCCAGCGGCAACCGGCGCAAGCTGGGGCTGGTGCTGGCGCTGATGAACCAGCCGGAACTGCTGATTCTGGATGAGCCGACTAACGGGCTGGACCCGCTGATGCAGCAGACATTTTACGAGCTGATGCGCGAAATCCAGCGTGAAGGCCGCACCGTGTTTCTGTCGTCGCACGTCCTCAGCGAAGTACAGGCCATCTGCGACCGGGTGGGCATCCTGCGCAGCGGGCAGCTCAAAGCCGTCGAACGCATCAGCGACCTGACCCATGCCGAATTCCGCTGGGTGACGCTGCGGCTGCGCAGCCAGGACAGCATCACAGCCAGGCTGGCGACGGTGCCGGGGGTCAGCCATGTGGAAGCACAGGACGATACGCTGAAGCTGCGGCTGGCAGGCGATTTTGACCCGCTGCTGCGCGCCCTGCACGACAGCTATGTGATTGATCTGCAAATGCACGAGCCGACGCTGGAAGAAATCTTCCTCACATTTTATGGCAATCAGAGCAATCAGAAGGAAATGCACTGATGCCCGGTGTCATCTTTGCAGAAACGCTGCGCCGCAGATGGCGTCAGGTGCTGTACTGGGGCCTGGGGCTGGCGCTGCTGGGGTATTATGTGCTGGTGGTGATCCCGGATGTGGAGGCACTGCAGCAGTACGCCACGCTGTTCGAATCCATGCCCCCGATCGTATTGCAGATATTCGGCGCAGAAAACGCCGCGGCCATCATGACGCCGGAAGGCTTTATCGGCTTTGGCTATTTCACCTATGCGCTGGTGGTGCTGGCGATCTATGCGGTGCTGGCGGGCATGAATATCAGCGCCAATGAGGAAGAAGCCGGCATTCTGGATGTCCTGCTCAGCCTGCCGCTGCCGCGCTGGCGCCTGATGATCGAGCGATTCGCGGCCTTCGCCGTCATGACGGTGGGGATTGTGGCGCTGGGGCTGGTCGGCCTGCTGATGGGCGGCCAGACCACCGCCCTGGAGCCGGACATGGGGCAGTTATTGGTAGCGTCGGTCAATATTCTGCCTGCGGTCCTGCTGCTGATCGCCTTTACGGCCTGCGTGGCGGCTTTTTTCCGGCGCGGGCAGGCCCTCACGCTGGCAGTGGTCTATGTCGTCGCCAGCTACTTTATTGACTTTCTCGCCAATGCCGCCAACCACGAACTGACGGATCTGCTCAGCCGCCTGTCCTTTTTTACCTACTACGACAGCCCGACAGTCATGGCCGAGGGACTCAGCATCGGCAACGTGGCGGTGCTGCTGGCCGCCGCTGCGGTCCTGATGGCGGCTGCCCTGTGGGGCTTCCAGCGCCGCGATATTAACACCTGAGCCTAGTAAACCTGGACGGTGGCAGTGGCGTGCAGGATCGTCGCGCCTATATCGAGCCGGCCCAGCCGCAGCCGGTCGCCATGCCGCAGCACCCGCACCTCGCCCGGATGCAGCTTCTGCCCGTTGACGAAGGTGCCGTTCGCGCTGCCCATGTCTGCCACACGGATGGTTTTATCCTGCGGGTTATAACGCAGGTAGGCATGCCGGCGCGAAACCCCCAGTTCTTCCCCCTTCCAGCGCGTCAGGTCCACATGCGCTTTCAGGTCATGGCCGGGCGTGTTGCGTCCGATAATCTGCCCCATGCCCAACTGCCGCGCCGTAAGCTGGAAGGATTTATCCCGCCCGCGCAGCCGCAGCACCAGCGTGGAATCCTGATCGAAATAATCATCGCTCAGTTCTTCGATCCCCTGCTGGCCGCCCAGGACATGAGTATCTTTTTCAGCCGGGGGCACATCCAGCAGGTTGTTGCATTTTGAGCAGACAAAGCTGGTCGGCAGGTTGATTTTGCCACAGTGGGGGCAGAGTCGTTTTTCAGTCATCATGGTCATCTGTCTTCCTGTCTTAATGTTGCCCTACTGCCTGTAATGTTGCCCCACAGGCATGACACAGACCTAACACGACTGTAATTCATACAAATTTCACATTTGCAAGGTGGAGCAGGGCCTGATCAGACCGGCAGGCCCATCCCGCGCAGATGCCCGGTCAATTCGCGCACGTCATGCGCATACTGCGCGTCGCTCTGTGTGGTCAGCAGCGTGCGGTAGCCATAATCGACAATTTCGCCAATGTCCCAGGCGTACTGGTAGATCGTAAACAGCGTCTCATTCAGCATGACGACGCCGGCGGCGCTGCGATAGGCCGCCATCACCTCGTCATCATGGCGCAGGAAGAACAGGTCATGTTCCAGCGGCGCCCAGACCGGGCTGTCCCAGTCGATCAGGACGATGTGGCCATCCGGGCGAATCAGGATGTTGCCAGCGGTGGGGTCGCCATGACAGAACCCCAGCGGAATGAACCGGTCCACCATGATCTGCTGCTCCAGGGCTTCATAGGCCGCGACCAGCCGCTGAGTCTCATCACGGGCCAGCCGCAGCAGCGCCGCCATCTGCTGCTGTGCCGGGGACCATTCCGGCGCAGGCTGCTCCAGCGCGGCCAGCAGCGCCTGCCAGTCGCGCACCGCATAACGGGCGATGGCATCGTGCGGCGGGCGCACGGTCATATCCGGCAGATACTCATGGATGCGCGCCAGCAGCAGGCCCAGTTCGCGCCGCTGGTCCACCGTCAGCCCGGCAGAAAACGCCTCCACGCCTTCGACAAACGGCGTCAGCACGGCGCGGTAATCGTCGATGAGGTTGAGAAACAGGCCGGTACTGGCGCGCAGGGCCGTCACGATCTGGTCCGTATCCAGCGCCTGCGCCAGCGCATCCGCCGCGACCAGCCCGCGTTCGGTCACCTCACCGCCGCACACACGCGGCTGCGACAGCTTCAGGAAAAAGCGCCCCTGCGCCGCCTCCACGATATAACTCCAGGAACATTCCCCCCCCGGGGAAAGAAAGCGCAGCCCGTCCACGTCTAAGCCATACAGATGATGCAGCGCCTGCGCTATGCGCTCATGAGAAACTGCCGGTTCCGTAATCATGCTGTTATCTTTTTCTGTTAAAAAAGTAGCCAACCTGTTCTATAATTAAACAGATTATATTGATAAAAAACCAGGATTTCGCTACACTCAGTTTCAGCCTGCACACACAGCATAAGGCCCACTGCATGATACAGGATCAGTTCAAACGCCCGCTGCGCGACCTGCGCATTTCCGTAACGGACCGCTGCAATTTCCGCTGTACCTATTGTATGCCAGCGGAAATTTTTGGCGAAGGTTACAAATTTCTGCCGCGTGAGGAAATCCTCACCTTTGAGGAAATCACCCGGCTGACGCGCATCATCGTCCGGCTGGGCGCGGTCAAGCTGCGGCTGACCGGCGGCGAACCGCTGGTGCGGCAGAATATCGAGGGCCTGGTAGCGATGCTGGCAGAAATAGACGGTGTAGAAGACCTGGCCATGACCACCAACGCCTATTATCTGCCGCAGAAGGCCCAGGCCCTCAAGGATGCCGGCCTGCAGCGCGTCACCATCAGCCTGGATTCGCTGGATGAAGCCGTGTTCCAGCAGATGAACGGGCGCCGTGCCAGCGTGCAGAAGGTGCTGGAAGGCATCAAGGCGGCGGAAGACGTGGGCTTCGCGCCCATCAAGATCAACACGGTGGTGCAGCGCGGCGTCAACGATCATACGATTGTGGACCTGGCCCGCTTCTGCAAGGATCATGGCTATATTGTACGCTTTATCGAATACATGGACGTGGGCACCATGAACGGCTGGCGCATGGATGATGTCGTGCCTGCTGACGAAATCGTGGCACGCATTGATGCCGAGCTGCCGCTGGAACCCATCGGCAGGAATTATCGCGGCGAGGTGGCGCGGCGTTATCGTTTCCGCGATGGCGGCGGCGAAATCGGCCTCATTACGTCTGTGACAAAGCCGTTCTGCGGCGCGTGTTCGCGCATGCGCCTGTCGCCCGAAGGCCAGATTTTCACCTGCCTGTTCGCATCTGAAGGGACAGACCTGCGCGACCTGCTGCGCGGCGGTGCCTCTGATGAGGAACTGGAGGCGGTGATCCGGGGCACGTGGGGCCAGCGCACCGATCGTTATTCCGAAGAACGCTTTGACCTGACCGAGCCGCGCCGCGAAAAAGTGCAGATGTATCATATCGGCGGCTGAGATCGTCAGCGGCCACCACGAGCGACAGGACTTATGGACCCGACCCGGCTTGATATCCCCCGCCAACTGGACACCGAACGTCTGTGGCTGCGCGCCCCGCGCCCGGAAGACTGGCAGATGATTCATGAAGCGGTGCAGGATTCGCTGGAAAACCTGCGCCAGTGGATGGCCTGGGCCGTCAACGGCCAGACCGCAGAACAGACCCGGCAGGTCACCAGAGAAATGGCCGCCCGGTTTGAACAGCGCGAATCGCTGACGTACCGGCTGATCCGGCGTTCGGATCAGCGGCTGGTGGGTGGGGCGTCTGTGTTTAACTTTGTCTGGGAAGTGCCGCGCTGCGAGATCGGTTACTGGCTGCGCACCGATGCCCAGGGGCATGGCTATATGACGGAAGCGGTCAACCGGCTGACGGATTTCGCCTTTGCCAACCTGGGGATGCAGCGGGTGGAAATTTTCTGCGATGCGCGCAACCGCCGCAGTGCTGCCGTGGCCGAACGCGCGGGATATACTCTGGAAGCGCAGTTACGCCATCACCGGCGCGCGACGGATGGCACGCTGTCCGATACACGCATTTATGCCCGGCTGCGCGAGGGCTGACTGGCTGAAAATCTGTAGCTGAAAAACTGTAAACAGGGGGAAGATCACATGCAGTGGCTGAACGAACCGGCACAATGGCACGCGCACGACAGCGCCTTAAATTTTACCGCTGGCCCGCAAACCGACTTCTGGCGCAAAACCCACGACGGCGGCATCCGCGATAACGGCCATTTTTATTACCAGCCTGTCCAGGGCGATTTTGTGGCAGAGGTGAAGGTCGCCGGGCAGTACGACGCGCTTTACGACCAGGCCGGGCTGATGCTGCGCATGGATGATACGCTGTGGCTGAAATGTGGCATCGAATACATGCACGGCATCCAGCACGCCAGCGTCGTCGTCACCCGCGATTATTCGGACTGGTCCATCGTGCCGCTGTCGCCCGCGCCCCCGGCCATTCACCTGCACATGCGCCGCGCCGCCGGGACGGTGGAAATTCAGTATTCGCTGGATGGAATCGCTTTTACCATGATCCGCACGGCGCACCTGACCAGCGCAGAGATCGTACAGGTCGGCATGATGGCGGCGGCGCCCCAGGGGCCGGGCTTCGAAGTCGCGTTCGAGGGTTTCCGCATCCAGCAGACCTGATCCCCGGCTTCAATCGCGCTTGCTGACCTTGTACGCCGGCGCTTCGACCACGCGCCCGTTTAGCTGCTCCTGATGCTCCTGCACGATATGTTCAGGCACCATCGACCGGAACACCCGCAGGCCGCCCAGCAGAATCGTCAGATCATCAAGCTGGCCCAGGCCTACGATAAAATCCGGCACCAGGTCAATTGGTGACACGATATACAGAAACGCCGCCACCGGAATCATCTTGGTCCAGGCCGAAACCCGCTGATCAGTAAACAGCCGCCACAGCAGCCGCGCTTCGTTCATCACTGTAGTAACCATCACAATTCCCCTGTCTGCTCATCTGTCTGCTGTTTCCCTGCCTGATGATAGAACAAACTGGCACATTCCAGCAATAGGCCGGTACGCGCATCTTCTCATCCGCCAGTCGGGTCTTCCTGCTGCCGTGCCCGCCCGTTTGCGGCTGCGAACCCGGTACAAAAGGCGCAGTCGCGTGCCCGTGTACATCAATTAACGCTATACTGAAAGCTGTGTCCGGATTCCGGGAGAGTCGTTTTATGCGAAAAGGGTTTTTGCTGATACTTCTGGGCCTCATGCTGACCGCCGCGCTGCGGGCACAGGATGGCCTGAACCTGCCGACTGCGTTGTTCGTGCTGACCGCAGAGGGTCAGATCAGCCGCTATGGTATCGGCGCGGAAGGCGTGCGCCCGGCCAGCCCAGAAGATGAATTTATTGTGGATTTTGCCGTGGCGCCGGATGGTGTGTGGGTGGCCTACCGCACAGAGCAGGCGCTGTGGCTGCATAACATTTACAGCGGCGAAAGCCGCGATCTCGACAGCGCGCTGGCCGGGGTGCCTGCCGTGCGCGGCCGGGGCGATACCATCGCCTGGACCGCCGCCGGCGATGCGCTGGCGATGTCCACCCTCACCGGCGGGCGGGTCTATTTCAACACCGAATCCAGCCTGGAGGCCAGCGCCTTTACCGCCGTCGAACTGAGCGAAGCGCCTTTTGTGCAGGTCATCTGGTCGCCGGATGGCCGCTATCTGGCGGCCGAAGCGGAGGGGGATGTCTGGTGGCTGTACCGGCGCGAAAACAACGCCATGATCCTCACCAGCGCCATCCCTTCCTCCGATGGGCTGGCGTGGTATAACGAAACATCAGTGGTGTTTGCCCCGGCAGAAGGCGGCCTGTACGTCATGGACCTGAACGCCGCCAATGCCCAGACTGTGCTGCTGGATGATACCTGGCACTATCACCAGCCTTTCCGCCGCGCAGATGGCATGGTGCTGGTTTTCGGGCGGCAGAAAGATGATTCCACCGTGCCGGAAGGCTATGCCCGGCTGATCGGCCTGCCGCAGGGCGAAGCGCGCATCGAAAACCTGGGCGAAGTCGCCCTGGAAATGAATAACCTGCGCTGGACCCCCGGCGGCGAGCTGGTGCTGTCCTTTCGCGATGGCGCGCTGGCGCTGGTCAGCCCGATTGACGCGCAGAGCTTCACCCTGCCGATTGACAGTGTGGCCGCCTATGATTGGGGGCCGCCGCCTTTGCCACAGGTCGAAGGGCCAACCCTGCCCACTGGGCTGTTTTTCCTGGCCGAGGACGACAACGCGGTGGCGCAGGTGTGGCGTCTGGCAGGGGATGGCACCCCGCCGCAGATGCTGACCAGCGAAAGCGAAGCCGTCGTCAGTTATGCCGCCGCGCCGGATAACACCCGCATCGCCTATGTCAGCGGGGGCCGCCTGATGACGCAGACGCTCAACGGCGCGACCCCGGTTCAACTGGCCGAAGTATCCACCACGCCGGATACACACCCGGGCGTCACTCAACCCGCCTTCAGCCCCAACGGCCAGCAGATCGCCTATAACGACGGCGGCATCTGGATTGTGCCTGCCAGCGGCGGCGAGCCGCGGCTGATTGCGCCCGATGAAGTGGCCGAAGGCTTTGCGCGCCAGTTCGTCCAGCCTGCCTTTGCCCCCAACCTGGATGCCCTGCTGGTGCGGGTGCGCCGCGAAATGGTCAGCGTGCCCGGCCTGCTGGACACCAACAGCGGCGAAGTGCTGGAAATCGCCGTCGAGCAGCAGGCACAGTGGCTGCGCGATGGTCGAATCCTGCTGTATGGCATTGCCGATGGGACGCGTCCTGGCGGCCTGTCGATTGCCGGCACCGGCAGCCTTAACCAGCCCGCGCAGTTTTTGCCGGATATTCTTTCTGTCGGCCATGTTCAGGAAATCACCCCGAACCAGCTTCGCCTCGTGCTGCCAGAACGCCAGATCGGCCCGCAGATGCTGCGCGTGGGCGCGTTCGATGTCAGTACCGGCCAGCTTGCGGCCGTTCACAGCGGCGGCTTTGTGGTCGATGCCCGGCTCTCGCCGGATGGCCAGTTCGCGGCGGGCTATCTGTACCGGGCGCCGCGCACGCTGGAATGGGACGATGGGCGCGGCCCGCTGACGTTCTTCAATCTGCAGACAGGCGAGCAGGGCGTGCTGGCGCAGCCATCCGAAGTCTGGGCCATTCGATGGTCATCTGGCAGTTAACGTCTTTCTCATAAACGGTCTGTATAATCAGGTTTTATGAAGCACTACTGTATGCCACAAGGAAAAGCCACCGCATGTCTGGGGAACGGATACTGGTTATTGAAGATGAGGCGCGGATCGCGCAGTTTATCGAGCGTGGTCTGATTTACGAAGGCTACCGTGTGACTGTGGCGCGGGATGGCAAAACCGGGCTGGCCATCGCCCGCGATAACCCGCCTGATCTGGTGATTCTGGACTGGATGCTGCCCGGGCTGGATGGACTCGAAGTCTGCAAGCGCCTGCGCGCCGCCAGCGACCTGCCCATCCTGATGCTGACAGCCAAGGACGATGTGCAGGACCGGGTCGCCGGGCTGGATGCCGGGGCGGATGATTATCTGGTCAAGCCGTTTTCCGTCGATGAACTGCTGGCACGCATCCGCGCCCTGTTCCGCCGCACCACGCCTACTTCGCGCCCGGATGTGCTGCGTTTTGCGGATCTGACACTGGATACAGGCACCCACCGCGCCTACCGGGGCGAACGGGCCATCGACCTGACCGCCAAGGAGTATGAACTGCTGGAACTGTTTATGCGCAACCCCCGGCAGGTGCTCACCCGCGATGTGATCTTCGACCGGGTGTGGGATTATGATTTTGGTGGCGAGAGCAACATTATTGAAGTATACGTCCGTTATCTGCGCCAGAAGACAGAGGCCGAAAACGAATCGCGCCTGATCCATACGGTGCGGGGCGTGGGCTATGTCCTGCGCGAGGAATAATTCCGGGCTATGACGTTTCGCACCAAACTGATTCTGTGGTACTCCAGCCTGGTCGTGGCGGTCATCGTCATTTTTGGCGTGGCGGTCTACAGCATCATGAACCGCACGCTGGTCGATGCCGTAGACCGGGCGCTGACGGAGACCGTCAACCTGGTGACCAACAGCAGCCGCGTGCGGGTGGTGGGCGAATTTGGCGGCCCGACCGAACGCACCTTTATTCTGCCGCGCCTCGATCTGTTCCGCGCTTCCAGCGTCGAGGTGCAGGTCTGGTCCGTCGATCAGACCGAACCCCTGCTCGAAGCCGCCTCCGCCAATGTGCGCGATTACACTCAGCCGCTGGATGCCAGCAAGCTGGGCACCGCCGAACCAGTGTACAGCAACGTCATCATCAACGGGCGCGAAATGCGCGTGCTGACCAGCCCCATGTATGCACGCGGCGAACTGCTGGCCAATGTGCAGGCCTTCGCCCTGATGGATACCGTCAACAACGCCCGCGAAAAACTGCTGCTGGTGATGAGCGGGGTCGGGGCGCTGGCCATTGGCGGGTCGATCCTGGTGGGTACGTGGCTGTCGCGCCGCGCCCTCAAGCCCATCACGGAAATTACCGGCGCGGCGGCCTCCATCGTCAAAACCGATGACCTCAGCACGCGCCTGCCCTGGGATGGCCCCAACGACGAACTGGGCCAGTTGATTTCTGTCTTTAACGAGATGATGGTGCGCCTGCAAAATCTGTTCAGTGTACAGCAGCGTTTCGTAGCGGATGTCTCGCACGAACTGCGCACCCCACTGACGGCGATTCGCGGCAATCTGGACATCATCAAACGTTATGGCATGGACGAAGACTCGATGGAAGCCATCGAGAGCGAAACGGATCGCATGTCACGCATGGTGAATGACCTGCTGCTGCTGGCCCGGGCGGATTATGGCGGCCTGACGCTGGACCTGGAGCCGCTGGACCTCGATACCGTCGTGCTGGAAGCCCAGCGCGAAGGGCAGATGCTGGTCAAGGACCGTGACCTGACCATCACCATCCAGCATCTGGAGCCGGTGCGTATTCGCGGCAATGCCGACCGCATCAAGCAGTTACTGCTCAACCTGCTGAGCAACGCCATCAAGTTTACGCCGGATGGCGGGCGTATCACCCTGGACCTGTGCTGCACCCAGAAACAGGCCGTGCTGCAGGTCGCCGATACCGGCATCGGCATCGCAGAGGACGACCTGCAGCATATTTTCGAGCGTTTCTGGCAGGCAGATTCCTCACGCGTGCGCCACACCCAGAACGCCGAAAGTTCCGGCCTGGGCCTGTCGATTGTCAAATGGATCGCCGAAGCGCATCATGCCACCATCGAAGTGACCAGCCAGCCTGACCAGGGGACAACCTTCACCCTGCGCATCCCCGCCCTGGTCGATAACGAACGCACGCCCCGCAGCGGCACCTATCCCGCCCCCTCGCGCCTGCGCCGTCTGCGCCGCCTGCGCCACACCCTGCGCCGCGGCCTGCTGCACGAACGCTAGCTCACACACCCGGCCCGCACCACAGCCCTCTTGACAGAATCGCCGTTTTTGCATATGCTTTAACCACATTACCCGCTTAAGTGGGTAATTGTCATAAAGGAGACCGGGTTTGACTGACCAGAGACTGATCCTCGCGCCTCAGACCGTCAAAGTAAGATTCGAGATTGAACCGGTGCTGAACGCGACCGATACCCTGCTGCTGCTGAGCAGTTTTGATAACCAGTCCGGCTTTCCGGAATGGGTGACCGCCACCCGCCAGCGCCTCAGCCCGGAACGGCGGCACATCCACGAACTGCTGATCAACGGCGTCAAGATTCTGGCTCACGAACCGGGCCTGCCCAGCTTCCCCGCCTATATCGACGACCTGGCAGCCCAGGACCCGGTAAAGCTGCGCGACAGCGCCATCAAATGGATGTGCGTGCCGGAAAAGATCGCCAATGCAGGGCTGGAGCCGCTGGATCAGGAAGGCCTGCTCAACGACCTGGATGCCTTTCTGGATTTTCACCGGCAGATGCACGATTATCACCAGCAGACCTATGGCGAAAAGGAAGTCGGCGATTTTGATGTCGCCCTCTATACCGAAATTTACGCCCTGTACAGCGACCCGCCGCGCCTGCAGGAACTGGTCGTTTCGCACCTGCGTTATATGTGGGACGAAATTCTGGAACCGGAATGGCGGCGCATCCTGCCCATGCTGGAAGAATCCGTCCGCGCCTTCGAGCAGATGGACTACAGCGGCCTGACCGCGCTGGAAGCGATTCGCATGGTCACCGGGCGCGATCTTTCTCATATGTGGGAAGACGACCTGGAACCTGTGCGCGAGCTGGTCTTTGTGCCTTCGGCGCATATCGGCCCCTATGTGCGTCTGTTCAACCGCCAGGACAACCCGACCGCCTATCTGATCTTTGGGGCGCGCCTGCCCGCCGGGGCGCGGGTGCAGTCCCCCGCACTCAGCCGGTCCGAACTGCTGGTGCGGCTGAATGCCCTGGCGGATGATACGCGGCTCCAAATTCTGGAACTGCTGACGCAGCACGAGGAACTGTGCGCGCAGGACATTATCACCATGCTCGATCTCAGCCAGTCGAGCGCTTCGCGGCATCTGCGCCAACTGACGGCCACAGGCTACCTGATCGAACGACGGCGTGAGGTAGCCAAGTGTTACAGCCTGAATACAGACCGGGTCGAGGATACGCTGCGTGAACTGCGGCGTTTCCTGAAGACGACGTAGCTCCACCAGTACGATCAGTACAATTAACCGCATTTTCCAGTGAACCGCAGTTGCGAGACAATTGGGGGTACTTGAATCATGCAGAATCACCGCCGAATCGAGCAGGAAACAGCCCTTCGCCGGCTGGCGCTGATGACAGAAGCGGCACAGCACCGGCTGGCGAGCCAGCGGCAAATCTCACGCGGGCGTGTGGTGCGCATCTATGGCCCGACCCTGTACCGCATGGGCATCTGGCTGGCTGCCTGGGGCACACAGTTACAGCAGCGTTATCGCGCCAGCGCACCCGGCCACACGCTGCCCTTCGCGCCAAATGGCATCGACACCAGCGGGCGCTGACCTCACACACCCTCCCTGTTCATCCTGTGCTTCGTGCTGTCTCATGATGTTCATCACCGGGGCAGGCGACGAATGCCACTTACGCCAGCCTGCCACCTGGCGGACAATAAAGATGAGCAGGGAGGTGTCCTAATGACCACACGAACAGCTCATCAATCTTCCCGAACATCGCTGCGACAGGCACAGCTCACCGTTGGCCTGGGTCTGATCCTGACAGGACTGTTTGTTATCGTCGGCAGCATGACCGGCTCCGTCCGGCTGTTGGGACTGCTCTTTCTGTTGGGGCTGGGCCTCATTTTCCTGCTGTGGGGGATCATCGCGCGCTTTAACGGCCCGATTATCCCCGGTGCTCTGCTGACCGGAGTCAGCGTCGGCACGCTCATCACGCAGGAGGTGTACGCGCTGCGCAGCCTGGAAAGCGCCGGGGTGCATGCGCTGGCGATAGCCGGTGGATTTTTCCTGATTACGCTGCTGACAGGTCTGTTTGCCGGGCCTGTGCTGTGGTGGCCGCTTATTCCGGGCGGCCTGCTGATGTTGGGCGGTCTCAATTTGCTGCTGCAGGAAATTGTCCTGCTCAACATGGGTGATGTCTGGCCGCTGCTGCTGATAAGTGCCGGAGCGTATCTGCTGTGGCAGGTGCGGCGGGCATCCTGATTGTGTAAGTACCTGTCTGGCTACGCCATTGCCAGATAGTGTTTACTTGTGTATTTCTCCTCCCGAATAGGCGCCGGGTCCACTGTGATCCGGCGCTGCTTCTTTTCCCCGGCGCTGCCTCATAATTCGACATAAATGCCGGTACAGTCATCCTGAACCTTGAAGCGCGGGTAGCGGTCGCGGCCTGAATCGCCGCGCTGGGCGGTGCGCAATACGCGGTAATACCCGTGCAGGCCGTCGTCCTGGATGCGCATCCGCATGGTCTCGTAACGGGCCGCCCGCGCAGCATCGGTTTCGTCCAGCGGCGCGGGCCAGGGGAAACCATCGCTGCACACCAGCACGGCACGCACCTCGCTCAGGTCAACGCGGTCCTGCTGAAGATACGCTTCCAGATGCGGCAGGCCGTTGACGACGCCCACCCCCACGCTGCGATCTGTGTTCCCCCGCGCATCAACATAATTATGATACAAACCGTTGCGCCGGTTCAGGTCCTGCACGCGCGGGTCATCCAGCACATCCGCCAGATGCGCCGCCCCCTGTTCAAGCTGAATCTGCCGGGCCAGCGCCAGCGCCGCCGCGTCGTGGTTGCCCATCTGATCATCCGTGAGGCAGACCACCCGGCCATCGGCATAAAACAGGAACAGCGCCGTGTCGCCGGCATGGCCATATTCAAGCTGGCGGCGGCGCAGGTCGATTCTGGCCGCTGTCACCACGCACACCGGCAGCGCCAGACGCAGCAGGCGCGGGTCTTCTTCCAGAACAGCCGCCAGCGCCGGTTCGTGCTGCAGCAGCGCGCTGGCGGATAAATCGCCATAGACGCTGTGCAGGCCGTCGCGCAGCATGGCGTTCGCCCGCAGGATCATATCACGCGGGCTGGCGGAGCTATCCGCCCGGAAAGCGGTGTGCATCGTCTGCGCGGCGAAGCGCCCGGCGCTGCCCCCGGCCCCTGCATACAGGGCGCTGGTGCGGGCCGTCTTCAGGCGCTGGCTGGCGCCATCCGCCACGAACAGAGCCACGCTGTCGCCATCGCTGTATACCCCGCAGGCATCTTCGTTCAGGCGGTCCGCAATCGGTGCCGCTTCGTGAACAATGGTGATTTTCATACCCCTCCTGTGCTGCCTGTGCTGATTGGAACTTAATAGCTCACTCAGTGTTTTCTCATGACTGTAGCCTATAGTTTACGGGATAATTCTTTTTCACGATGTATGGTTGAAAGGTATTAAAGATGCAGGGGTCTTTTAAGCGTAAAGCGGCCTTGCTCGCCAGCAGCGCGCTTCTGGTGGCTTTTGGCTTTGTATTAGGAACAACCATTCTGCCAGGCGCCGCCAGCAGCCCGCCAGCAGTCACCCTGCTGCAGGCTCCGGCTCAGCAGCCCACCCCAGACCTGGCATCCCTTGGCCTGTCCGACCACGAACAGCAGATCGCGGCCATTTATAACGCCGTCAGTCCGTCTGTGGTCTCGATCAACGTGACAGCGCAGATCGCACAGGACAGCTTCAGTCAGGAATTCGAGTTCGATGAATTCAGCTTTGGCACCGGGTCCGGCTTTGTCGTCAATGACGACGGCTACATCGTCACCAATACCCATGTTGTGGATGGTGCCACTGATCAGGGCATCGAGGTGAATTTTTACGACGGCACGATTGTACGCGGCGAACTGATCGGCATTGATCCGGATTCTGACCTGGCCATCCTGCGGGTCGATCTGCCGCCGGAAAATCTGTTCCCGGCCACCCTGGGCGATTCTGATAAACTGATCATCGGGCAGACGGCACTGGCCGTCGGCAGCCCCTTTGGCCAGCGCTGGACTCTGACCACCGGCGTGGTCAGCGCGCTGGATCGCACCATCCAGGGCCTGACGGATTTCTCCATCGGCTCCGTCATCCAGACCGACGCGGCCATCAACCCCGGCAACAGCGGCGGCCCCCTGTTCAACCTGAAGGGCGAGGTCATCGGCGTCAATTCGCAGATCATCAGCCGTTCGCGCAGCAATTCCGGCGTTGGCTTTGCCGTCCCGGTCAATCTGGTCAAGCGCGTGGTTGAGGACATTCTCAGCGAAGGGAGCGTATCCTACAGCTACCTGGGCATCAACGGCGGGCCGGATATGAGCCTGAATCTGATTGAAACGCTGGGCCTGCCCAACAACCTGCGCGGCGTGGTCGTCAGCGGGGTGGTGCCCGGTGGCCCGGCAGAACATGCCGGCCTGCGCGCCCCGGGCCGGACGGTCTTTGTCAGCGGCGAACCTGTGCCGACCAGCGTGGACATCATCACCGCCATTGATGGCGTGCCGGTTTCTGGCATGAACGAACTGGTGTCCTACCTGGCCAGCCACACCCGCCCCGGCGATACCGTCAACCTGACAGTCTGGCGCGAAGGCCAGCAAATTTCTCTGCCGGTGCAGCTCACCGCACGCCCACAGCGTTAACCCGCTGCCAACAGTCTCTGATGCGCCTGTGTGACCTGTGTCCACAGGCGTTTTTCTTTCAGCCTGCCCTCTCCAGATTTCGACATTGCGGTATACTGAAGCAAACAGCGACGAAGGATGGTGCAGGCAGCAGCATGAACGATCACGCAGAGTGGGTCAGTTTGCGGCAGGCCGCGGATATGCTGGGGGTTCACCCGGCGACGGTGCGCAACTGGGCAGATAAAGGCGATCTGCCTTCGCGCCGCACCCCCGGCGGGCATCGCCGCTTTCGCCGGGCGGATCTGCTGCGCTATGCAGAAACCCAGGGCGAATGGCAGCATGCCGAAGTACAGGTGATTTTGCAGAGCGCGCTGGGCCAGACGCGGATGCAGGTGGGCGATGGCATGCTGATGGATGTGCCCTGGTACGCCGCCATGAGCGACGCCACCCGCGCAGAAATGCGCCAGTTAGGCCGCCGCGTGCTGGAAGAACTGCGCCATTACCTGGCCGCCGGCGCGCAGGACGATAAACTGCGGGCTGCCATCAACCTGGGCAAGGAATACGCCCGCACGATCAGCGGTGATGGCCTGTCGCTGCCCCAGGCGGCGCGCGGCTTTTTTTACTTCAGCGATTTTGTCATCAATTCCGTCCTCACCTGGTCAGAAATTACCCCGCCGCACAGCCCTTCAGAATGGAGCGACATGCTGCGGCAGATCAACACCTTTATGAACACGTTTCTGCTTTCCATCATCGAGTATTATGAGGAAGAATGAGGGCGTCACGGATCGCACGCTGTGGGTCGCGCTCAGCCTGATTGATCATGTCGGCAGCAAGACGCTGCGCGCCCTGATCCAGCACTTTGGCGATGATCCGCAGGCGATCCTGACGGCAGACCCGGCGCGGTTACAGCAGGTGCCGGGCATCGGGCCGAAGATTGCCCACAGCATCCAGGCGGCGGATCTGGCGCAGGTCGAGCAGGCGCTGCGCGACTGGGACGACGCGGGCCTGATCGTGGCGACCTGCATCGACCCGGATGCGCTCTATCCGCCGCGCCTGCTGGGGCTGGATGACCCGCCCGCCACGCTGTTCATGCGCGGGCACTGGCAGCCTGTCGATAACAAGGCGGTGGCGGTGGTCGGCACGCGCGCGCCTTCCAGCCATGCGGCGGCGCTGGCCGGACAGGTAGGCGCGGCGCTGGCAGAACAGGGGGTGACGGTGGTCAGCGGGCTGGCGATGGGGGTGGATGCCGCCGCCCACGAAGGCGCGCTGAGCCTGCCCACAGGCCGCACCCTGGCCGTGCTGGGCTGCGGCGTCCAGAACATCTACCCACCCCAGCACCACGACCTGGCCCTGCGCTGCCAGCAGCGCGGCGTCGTCCTCAGTGAAGTGAATCCGGCAGCAGCACCCAGCGCGTCCCGCCTCGTGGCCCGCAACCGCATCATCAGCGGACTCAGTCGGGCCGTGATCGTGGTAGAAACGCTGGACAACGGCGGCGCGATGCATGCGGCGCGCTTTGCCCACAGACAGGGCCGCCCGGTCTTTACCTTTGATCTGGAAACCAGCGGCAACCGCCAACTGCTGGCCGAGGGCGCGCTGCCGCTGGAACAGGACCTGAGCAATCTGGATCGTGTACTGACACATCTCGAGGGGGAATAATCAATGCCTGACATGCTGGTCAAACTTTATGAACTGCCAGACCTGGCCCCGTTTATGCAGCGGCAGCAGCAGGCCGGCATCACCATCCGCCGGGCTATCGCGCCGGAAAAGCATGTGGTGGTGGATTGGGTGCAGCAGCACTTTGGCAGGGGCTGGGCCAGCGAAACAGAGGTGGCCTTCTGCCGCGACCCGGTTTCGTGCTTTATCGCGGTGGAAAATGAGGAGATGATCGGCTTTGGCTGTCATGATGCCACCTATCGCGGCTTCTTTGGCCCCACCGGCGTCGCCGAAGACCGGCGCGGGCGCGGCACCGGCGCGGCCCTGCTGATAGCCTGCCTGCACGCCATGCGCGTTCAGGGTTACGGCTATGCCATTATCGGCGCGGCTGGCCCGACGGATTTTTACAGCCGAATCGTCGGCGCCATCGTCATCGAGGATTCATGGCCGGGTGTCTATCAGGGGATGCTGCGCAGCAAGGAATAGAGCCGCCGCGTGATGCTGATGAATCGCCTGTACCGCCTTCACTGGCGCTGGCTGCTGGCCTGCGGGTTGGGGCTGATGCTGGCCGCCGCGTGCAGCCCGGCCCCTGCCGCCACGCCCACCCCGGCGCCGCCAACGTCACGCTTTGCCACGGTAGAAGGTCCGTTCACGCGGCAGACTTTACCGCCAACATGGACTCCGTCGGTCACGCCGTCCGCCAGCCCCACGCCCACCGTCACGCCCACGCCTTCGCCCGTGCCCACCGAAAGCGCCGACTCGATCTGCGAGGGCTTCCGCCTGCTGCACGATTTCAGCGGACAGCGCACCTATCGCTGGGGCAGCTACATCCCCATCCTGTTTGAGCTGCGCAGTCTGGATGCCTTCGTGCGGTTTACCGCCACCCACCGCGCCAGCCAGGAAGGCACCGGGTTCGAGCTGCCGGGCGGGCAGGCGGCAAGTGTGGAATTTCAGATCAGCGCGCTGCCGCGCCCCGGCACCTACGACTGGACTCTTAGCGTGGTCAGCCCGGCGCATGGCGAAATCTGCCAGCAGCAAGGCAGTTTTACCGCGCTGGTGCCCACCATCACCCCGGCAGCCACCCCCTCGCCAGAAACCACGCCAGAAGCGACAGAAGACGCCACAGCGGAGATTACGGAAGCCGTCACAGCAGAAGCGACGGACGCGCCATAGCCCGCTACAGCACCGGCACGGCGCAGTGTTCAACCATGCTGCGCGTCACTGCTTCGGTAAACGCCATATATTTGACGCCGGTTTCAAAATCTGTGTGGGTGATGCTTTCCTGGCCGCGAATGGCGTTAACAAATTCTTCCTCGACCCGCCACTGCCCGACATCTTCCTGCCGGATCGGAATCGGGGTCAGGGCACTGTCGCCGCGCTGGCCGCCGCTAAGCTGGCCCCCGCTAAAGCGCAGGGTGCCCTGACTGCCATACAGCGTACAGGCATCCGGCTCCGCCAGCCCGGTCACACTGGACAGCGTGATGCGTAACTGCGCGCCGCAGGCCATATCGGCCACCACGTCCAGATGTTCCGGGATGCGCACCGGGCGCAGCCTGCCGCTGGAATCCGGCCGCATCGGTGTAAACACCCTGCCCTTCGCCATCACTTCGGTGGCGGTGCCCACCCAGCGCATCAGCGCCTCGTACCAGATGCCCAGCGTCATGATATTCAGGCCGCTCAGGTCAAAATCCTGCCGCCAGTGCATGGCCGCGTCCGGGTCGATAAAGCCGCGCCCCGCCCGTACCTCAATCGCCAGCACATCGCCCAGGTAGCTTTCGGCCAGCAGTCGCTGGATGGTCTTATCGACCCCCAGAGTCAGCGGCGAGGGCACAATCTGGGCGACAAGGTGCGGGTTGGCCTGGGCCGCTTCCAGCATGGCCTGGGCTTCCGGCAGGTTGCGGGCCATGCGCGCCTCGCACATGACATGCTTGCCCGCAGCCAGCGCCCGCAGCGTAACCCGTTCGTGCATGTAGGGCCAGGTGCCAATTACGATAGCGTCGGTGTCACCGGCGTCGACCAGTTCCCACCAGTTGGCGTACACCGTCGGAATGCCGAATTCCTCCGCCACCCGCCGCGAGGATTCCTCCGTCCGGTTGGCGACGCTGACAATCTCGACGCCGGGGATGGCCCGCAGGCCGGGGATATGTTTTTTGCGGGTGTTATCGCCCGCGCCGACAATGCCGACCCGGATAGGTTGTTCTGACATGCGTTTTTCCTTCCTGATGCCTCAAAGCTGCCGATTCCGCCACAGATTATACCGAATGGGTGGCCTGAAGCATCTCATCTGCATGCCACCGCCCGAAACCATCCGCTGCGCTCACTGCTGTTCTGGGGTAGTATTGTGGGAAATTATCCGGAGCAAAACAGCTAACCAGGAGGCAAACTTGAGCACCGATCTGCAAACCCTGGCAATCAACACTATCCGCACCCTGTCAATCGATGCGGTGCAGAAAGCCAACAGCGGTCATCCCGGCCTGCCGATGGGCGCGGCCCCGATGGCCTATGCATTATGGACTCGTCACCTGCGCCACAACCCGCGCAACCCGCAGTGGCCCAACCGGGACCGCTTCGTCCTCAGCGCCGGGCATGGTTCGATGCTGCTCTATTCGCTGCTGCACCTGACCGGCTATGATCTGCCGCTGGAGGATATTAAAAACTTCCGCCAGTGGGACAGCCGCACCGCCGGCCACCCGGAATATCATTTTACGCCCGGGGTCGAAACCACCACCGGCCCGCTGGGGCAGGGCGCGGCCAACGCCGTCGGCATGGCGCTGGCAGAAGCCTTCCTCGCCAGTTACTTCAACCGCGATGGCTATAACATCGTCGATCATTACACCTATGCGCTCGTCAGCGATGGCGACCTGCAGGAAGGCATCTCTGCCGAAGCCAGCTCGCTGGCGGGCCTGTGGGGGCTGGGCAAGCTGATCTTCCTGTACGACAACAATCATATTCAACTGGACGGCCCTACCGACATGGTGTTTGGCGAGGATGTCATCAAACGCTACGAATCCTATGGCTGGCACACCATCGAGGTGGAGGAAGGCAACGACGCCGAAATGGTCCACGCCGCCCTTATCGAGGCCAGAAGCGTCACCGACCGGCCCACACTCATCTCCATCCACACCACCATCGGCTATGGCAGCCCCAACAAGGCCGGCACCAGCGACGCGCACGGCTCGCCACTGGGCACAGAAGAAGTCCGCCTGACCAAAGAGGCGCTGGGCTGGCCGCAGGAGGAATTTTATATCCCCGGCGATGTGCTGGAACACTTCCGCGAGGCCATCGAGAAGGGCGAAGTTCAGGAAAGCACCTGGCAGCACGTCTTTAACGAATGGGCGGAGAAATACCCGGACCTGGCCCGCGAATGGGAACAGGTCACAAGCGGCCAGCTTCCCGAAGGCTGGGATGCTGACCTGCCTGTTTACGCGCCGGAGGACAAACCTGTTGCCACCCGTGTCGCCAACGGCCACGCCATCAACGCCATCGCCAAGCACGTGCCGACCTTCATCGGCGGTGATGCGGACCTGGCCGGCAGCACCCGCACCCTTATCAGCGGCGCAGAACACACTGGCGCGGGCAAACCCGCCGCCCGCAACCTGCGCTTTGGTGTGCGCGAACATGCCATGGGCGCCATCATCAACGGGCTGGCGGTGCACGGCGGCATCGTCAAACCTTACACCGCCACCTTCCTCACCTTCAGCGATTACATGCGCGGCGCGATCCGTCTGGGCTCCATCATGAATATCCCGGCGGTGTATGTCTTCACCCACGACAGCATCGGCCTGGGAGAGGACGGCCCCACCCACCAGCCTGTTGAGCATTTCGCAGCCCTGCGCGCCATTCCCGGCCTCACAGTATTCCGCCCGGCGGACGCCAACGAGAGCGCCGAAGCATGGCGGCTGACCATGACGCTGGAAGGCCCGGTTGTGCTCATGTTCACGCGGCAGAATCTGCCCATTCTGGGCAATATCGAGGCTATCCGCGCCGGTGTGCCACGCGGTGCCTACATCCTGGAAGACAGCAGCGGCACACCCGATGTCATCCTGATCGCCACCGGCAGCGAGGTACATATCGCCCGCGAAGCCTACCAGAGCCTGCACGCCGAGGGCGTCAACGCCCGGCTGGTCTCCATGCCGTCATGGGAATTGTTCGAGGCCCAGGACGAGGCCTATCGCGAAAGCGTGCTGCCTGCCAGCGTGACCGCCCGTGTCAGCATCGAGGCCGGGGTAACAATGGGCTGGGAGCGTTATGTCGGCAGCCAGGGCGTCACCATCGGCATCAACCGGTTTGGGGCCAGCGCACCCTACCAGGTCATCTATGAAAAATATGGCCTGACCCCCCAGGCCGTGATCGACGCGGCAAAGAGCCTGTTACGATAGGCGACAGCGCCGGGCACACCGGGAACACCACCGATTGTGCGCATGTTCCCGGTGGCCCATGTCATCAACCATCAACCCTGAGTGCAAGGAGGCGACCATGCTGGCATCTGTGGACCGCAGCACCGCCCTGCGACTGCTGGATGAGGAACATGCGGCGGTGCGGGCACTGATTGACGAACTGACAGACGAAGAGATGACCCGGCCGGATACCATCCGCTATGGCCTGTACCCGGATCAGGAATGCTCGTTTAAGGACCTGCTGGCCCATCTCATCACCTACGAGGCATACGCGCTGGAAGCTATCGAGCTGTGGCGCGAGGGGGAAAAACACTGGATCAGCGACGCGATGGACAATCCATCCCGCAGCCGCGAGGTGCATTACGACGGAATCGACAGCCGCCGCCCGCTGTCATTGCAGACCGTACAGGGAGAATGGGAACACACCCAGGCCCGGCTGATGCAGACGCTGGAAACAATGGGGGATGATGAATGGCGCCAGCGTGCCCCCTACGACAGCGACGAGCCAACCGATATGGGCGGCATGCTGGAAGCGATTCTGGTCGCGCCGCCGCGCCCCATGTACCGCCATCTGCCGGTGCATGTCCCGGATTCCGCCGCTTATGTACGCTCGCTGCGCGGCTGACAGCACAGGCAGCCATTGGCCGTTGGCGCTATACTGGTGCACAGGTTGAAGTGAACTGAATTCAGGATTTATGACTGATCGTGCTGCTGTGTTCCGTATGCGTTTCATCACCCTGCTGATTCTGGCGCTGCTGCTGGCTGGCTGCGGCGCGACAGCGGTGCAGGTCATCCCGACAGACCCGCCCACCGCCACGCCGACCTTTACGCCATCGGCCACGCGCACGCCCGGCGCCAACGCCACCCCCACCATCACGCCCACGCTGCTGCCCATGTCACCCACCGGCGGGCCGTCGCCCACGTCGCTGTTCGGCGCCACCAGCACCCCGGCCCCGGATGAACCCACCCCGACTCGCAGCCTGAACCCCAATGCGCCGCGCATCGAATTTTTTACGGCGGATGTCATCGCCGCCGCGCCCGGCAGCAGCATCAACCTGTTCTGGTCCACCCGCAACACCGCCAGCGCCAGCATTTACCGCATCACCAGCGGCCAGCGCAGCCAGGTCTGGAACGTGCCCGCCGATGGCAGCCTGACCGTATCGACCCGCCGCACAGACCGGGGCCAGGCCGAATTTGTCCTGAGTATCGGCGACGGCCCGGCACAGATCGAGCAGGTGCTGGCTATCCCGCTGTCGTGCCCGGATCAGTGGTTCTTTATCCCCGCGCCGGATGACTGCCCGACCGGACCGCCCCAGGAAGGACTGCTGATCGAGGAACGCTTCGAACGCGGGCGCATGGTCTATATCGCCGCCACCAACCGGGTGTATGCGCTGTTCAACGATGGCTTTGAACCGGCCTGGATCGCCATTGAAAACCGCTACGATCCGGCGGTGCACCCGGAATTTGAAGAAACCTTCCTGCCGCCCCCCGGCTTTGTGCAGCCGATTGCCATCATCGGCTATGCGTGGCGGCGCGAAGTCGTGCGCAACCGGCTTGGGCTGGCGCTGGAACCCGAAGTGCGTTACGAAGGCGCCTTCCAGACCGCGACCACCCTTTCCGGCGACGAACAGCTTTACGCCAGCAGCGTCGATGGCACCGTCCTCCAACTGCTGGCAGAAGGCTCCGGCTGGCAGATTATCACGCCGCCTTAAGCTCATTCGCCCCGCCGCTGCGCTATAATTGCGTAGCCATCAGGACGCGGCCCGCACCGGGCGGCGATGGGCGACGAATGATCTACCGGAGACTGTTGTATGCTGAATGAAACCGCCTCATCGCGGGATTCCCGTCCCGTGATGCGCGCTGCCGAACCAGAAGCCACCCCCAGCGAAACCCTGCACGATCTGCTCCAGCAGATGGTCGGGGCCGTGCTGGATGTGGAAGAAGTGACTTTTCATGAAAGCGATGCGGATAAACTGCCCCTGGTGCTGCGCGCGTTTGGCACCCGCCCCACAGCCCGCTTCAGCGGGCGGCTGCGCATCGATTCTGAAACCGCCTACGATAAGCTCGATGCTGAATTCAGGGCCATCAATCACACGCCGGTTTTCCGCGAACATAAGGGCAAACATGTGGTACTGGCGCTGCGCGGGCGCATCGAGCCGCAGCCGCGCGCCTGGTGGCCGAACCTGATTCTGTTCGTGCTGACGATCATCAGCGTGCTGCTGGTGGGCACAGAGCTGGCCATTGGCGAAATCGCGGAGGTCAACCCGCTGTTTGCCCAGCAGCTTCTGGATGACCTGGGTGCCAATCTGTGGCGCGGCTGGCCCTATGCCGCCAGCATTCTGCTGATTCTGGGCGCGCACGAACTGGGGCATTATTTCGCGGCGCGGCGGCACGGGCTGGCGGTGTCGCTGCCTTATTTTATCCCGCTGCCGTTCATTAACCCGTTCGGGACTCTGGGGGCGTTTATCCAGCTTCGCCAGCCGATGCGCAACCGCAAGGTGCTGCTGGATGTCGGCGCGGCGGGGCCGCTGGCCGGGCTGGTGTTCGCGGTGCCGCTGCTGTTTATTGGGCTGGCGAATGCGCGGGTAGAGCCAATCATCCCCGGCGGCCTGTACGAAGGCGATTCGCTGCTGTATGCCTTCGCCAAGATTTACACCTTCGGCCAGTTTCTGCCCAGCGGCGGCTATGATGTCGTCATCAACAGCAGCCAGTTGGCCTGGGCGGGCTGGACCGGCCTGCTGGTCAGCGCGCTTAATCTGATCCCTATCGGCCAGTTGGATGGCGGCCACATTGTCTATTCGCTGCTGGGGGAACGTGCCCGCCTGCTGTATTATCCGCTGGTGGGCTTTATGATCCTGCTGGTGTTAATCAGCCAGGTGTGGCTGCTGTGGGTCTTTTTGCTGATCATCTTCGGGCGGGTGTATGCCACGCCGCTGGATACCATCACGCCTCTGGATAGGCGGCGACGCGGGGTCGCCGTGCTGGCGATGCTCATCTTTGTGCTGATCTTCGTGCCGGCGCCGCTGTCGCCCTATAATGCGACAGCCAGGCTGCTGCCGGGCCGGGAACTGGCGCAGGCCCAGACCCGGACGATAGAACCGGTGAGCAGCCTCGCTCAGATTTTCAGCGGTCGATAAACCGGTAGCCCACCCCACGCAGCGTGAGGATATATTCCGGGTGGTTGGGGTCAACTTCCAGCTTCTGCCGCAGATAATGAATGTACAGCTTCAGGCTGTCAATCGCGTCGGCATATTCGTCGCCCCAGGCTTCGGTCACCAGTTCGTTACGGGTGACCACCCGCCCGGCATTGCGCACCAGCACGCCCAGCAGATTAAATTCCTTCGGCGTCAGGTGTTTTAATTCGTTGCGCACCTTCACTTCGCGGTTCATGAAGTTGATGCGGAATTCGCCGTTGTTAAAGATCAGTTCCTCGCTCATGTTGGGACGGGGGGACCGGCGCAGATGCGCCCGCACCCGGGCCACCAGTTCGTCGTTGTCATACGGCTTGATGATGTAATCATCCGCCCCCATTTCCAGCCCGCGCACCACGTCGCGGGTCTCGCCGCGCGCTGTCAGAAAGATGATGGGCACATCAGACATTTCCCGCAGCCGCTTGCACACTTCCCAGCCGTCCATGTCCGGCATCATAATATCCAGCAGAACGAGATCAGGCTGATGCCGGTAGGCTTTGCGCAGCCCATCATCGGCCCGAAAAGCCTTGATCACTTCGTAACCACGTCGTTCTAACAGGATAGCGATCAACTGGACGGTGGTTTCCTCGTCGTCAATCACCAGTATTTTCTCAGCCATAGATTCCTGTCCTCTGGAGGCCCAGATGTTACAATTCGCAAACGCTGTGCAGGCGGATATGTTATCCAGCATCAGTTTAGGGCGCGGGCCTTTCTATAACCTATCCTAAACCCAAACTGACAAACCCGGTTCACCTGTTGGTCTACCGAAAGCATACGGAAAGCATACGGATAATGCAAATTACGATTCGCCTTAACCGGAATCAAACCATAACCACGCCATGCTGTAACCCGGGCATCCTAACCGGGCGTCGCCGGGTCGTGCTTCTGTGCGCGGGCAAACACCGTGTATAATCAGAAAGGCGCAGGTGTGGCTGCCTCTGCCTTTTTGTTGGGACTATCTGAAATCTACCAGTCTGTAAATCATGCTGAATACCAAACACACCCTGCTCTTTCGCCTTTTGCAGCGGCTTCAGCCGTCTGAAAATTCCGCCCTGCTGATTATTGCCGTCACGGTGGGGCTGGCGACAGGGCTGGCGATCTGGGCCTTCCGGCTCGGCATCACCTTCTTTCATCAGATTTTTGTGATCGAACTTCAGGAACGGGCCGGGGAATTCCTCGGCCCGGCAACCATCATCGTTGGGCTGGCCGCTGCCGGGTTTATCGTCGGCTGGCTGATGAACCGCTTTGTCGGCCACGAACGCCATCATGGGGTCGCTGGCGTCATGGAAGCGGTGGCGCTGGGTGGGGGCCGTCTGCGCTATCGTCGCATGCCGCCCAAGGCGCTGGCCTCGACCATCTCGCTGGGGGCCGGGGCCTCAGTCGGGCCAGAGGACCCCAGCGTCCAGATTGGGGCCAATATCGGCTCGATGCTGGGGCAGCGGCTGCGCCTGAACGAGGAGCGCGTGCGCCTGCTGGTGGCGGCGGGCGCGGCCAGCGCGATTGCGGCGGCCTTCAGCGCCCCGATTGCGGGTGTGTTCTTCGCCCTGGAAGTCATCCTGCTGGAATTTACGACCAATGCCTTTGGGGTGGTGGTGCTGGCCGCTGTCGTCTCTGCGGTGTTCAGCCAGGCAGTGGAGCAAACGATGGGCCTGCACGAACCGGCGCTCGATCTGCTCAACTATACCCTGGGCACCCTGCTGGAAATTCCGCTGTACGCCCTGCTGGGCCTGCTGCTGGCGCCGCTGGCCGCGTTCTTTATTCGCAGCGTCTACTGGCAGCATGATCTGTGGCACAGGTACATCCACTGGCCGCGCCCGCTGCGCACCGCCGCCGCCGGGGCGGTAGTGGGGGTGGTGGGCATGTTCCTGCCCCAGATTTTAGGGCCGGGCCGCGAAGTCATGAACGAAATTCTGCTGCACCCGGCGGATTTTACCCTGGTGCTGCTGCTGGTGATGGGCATCGCCAAGATCATCATGACGGGCTTCAGCCTTGCCGGGGGATTCGTCGGCGGGGTGTTCGCGCCGTCGCTGTTTATCGGGCTGGTGTTCGGCAGTCTGTTCGGGCGGCTGGTCAACCTGCTGAATATGGGCACCTTCATCAGCGACCCGCAGGCTTACGCCATCGTTGGCATGGCGGCCATGATGGCCGGGGTGGTGCGCTCGCCCATTACGGCGATCATGCTGGTATTCGAGCTGACCAACGATTACCGCCTGATTCTGCCCATCATGCTGGCGGCGGTGGTCTGCATCTACCTGACCAACCGCTTCGCGCCCCGGGGTATTTATGGCGAAGGGCTGGCGCGGCAGGGCATCCACCTGCAGGAAGGCCGCGATGTGGACCTGATGCAGGGCGTGACCGTCGCAGAGGTGATGGACCCGCCGCCAACCATCCACGAAGGAGCGTCGCTGGTCGAGCTGCGCAACGCGCTGCGCCAGTATCATGTGCGCTCCATGTGTGTCATCAACGACCACAACCAACTGGCCGGCATTGTGACTCTTTCGGATTTGCAGCGGGTATACGAGGAACGGCCAGACGAATCGGCACAGTTACGGGTGGGCGAAATCGCCACACAGCAGGTGGTCACGGTACAGCCGGACGATGTGTTGTGGCGGGCCATCCGGCTGATGGGCGCGCATGAGGTGGGCCGCCTGCCGGTGGTGGATGACCGCAGCAGGCAGCTTGTCGGCATTGTCAGCCGCCACGACATTGTAGAAGCGTATAATAAAGCCATCGCCCGCAAGCTGCACGACCAGCATAACGCCGAACAGGTGCGCCTCAGCCATCTGACGGGCGCGCATGTGCTGGAGGTGTATGTGCATGAAAATGCGCCGGTGGACGGCCTGCAAATTCAGGAGATCCGCTGGCCTGCGGAAAGCGTGGTCGCTTCGGTTCTGCGGCGTAACAAACTGCTGGTGCCGCATGGCAGTACTGTCCTGCGCGCCGGGGATTGGGTGACGATTGTCGCCGCGCCGGAATGCGAGCACGAACTGACAGCGCTTTTTGGTCAGCGTCCGGTAGCGGTATAGTCATTAAAAGGGGTTTCCCATGCCAGAAGATACTTTCGCGTTTATTATCCACCCGATCCAGATTAAAAAGGATGCCGCCCGCAAAGTGCCGATCGCGAAGTATCTGACCGAAGGGCAGATCAACTTCCTCTCGCGCTTCTTCCCGCCGATGTATATTTCCGAAGTCACCGGCATCGTCTCGGAAGCAAACGGGCGCGAACTGCGCGGCTGGCTGCTGGCGGTGCCCTTCACCCCGCCCACCATGCTGGCGCTGCCTGTTGAATCGGTCTACCGAAAGATCGTCGCTACCGGGCACAAGGCGGAAAAGCTCGGCGCGCGTATTCTGGGGCTGGGGGCTTATACCTCTGTGGTGGGCGATGGCGGCCAGACCATCGCCAACCGTCTCGATATCCCCGTCACCAATGGCGACAGCTATACGGTGGTGATCGCCTGCGAGGCGGTGCGCGAAGCCGCCCGCGTAATGGACATCGCCATGCGCGGCGCCAAAGTGGCGGTGGTCGGCGCGACAGGCACCATCGGCAAGACCTGCGCCCAGATGCTGGCAGGCGACAGCGCCGAACTGCTGCTGGTGGGCCGCCGCATGGATGCGCTGGAGGCCCTGCGCGAACGCTGCGAAGGCCAGGGCGCGGAAGTGCGCACCAGCCTGGATATCGCCGATATTTACGATGCAGATTTAATCCTGACCGTGACCACAGCCCTGCACGCCATTATCGAACCACGCCACCTGAAGCCGGGCGCGGTGGTGTGTGATGTCGCCCGCCCGCGCGATGTCTCCGTACAGGTGGCCGCCGAGCGCGACGACGTGCTGGTGATCGAAGGCGGCATGGTCGATGTGCCAGGGCCGGTGGATTTTCATTTTGATTTTGGCTTCCCACCCGGCAAGGCCTATGCCTGCATGGCGGAAACGATGGCCCTGGCACTGGAAGGCCGCTACGAGGATTACACCATCACCAAAGAGGTCAGCCTGGATCAGGCGCAGGAAATCGGCGAAATCTGCGCGCGGCACGGCTTCCGGCTGTCCGGGTTCCGCAGCTTTGGCCATGAGGTGCGCCCGGAAACCATCGCTGCGGTGCGCGAACGCGCCGCTAACAACCGCCGCACCTGGTCGCCATCGCCGCTGTGACGATTACGGCTGAAGTGTTCCTTTTCTCAGTGTGCAAGCGAGAAAAGCGCTTTAGGGTGAGGGTCAAATCCCCTTGAGGTCGTCCTCGGTGGCGGTCAGGCCCAGGATGTTGTACCCGGCATCGACATGCACCACTTCCCCGGTGATGGCGCTGCCCAGGTCCGAAGCCAGCCACAGCGCCGTATTGCCGATATCATCCTGAGAGACCAGACGGCGCAGCGGCGCGGCCTTCTCGGAATATTTCAGCATCAGCCGGAAGCCCGGCACCCCCGCCGCCGCCAGCGTCTTGATCGGCCCGGCGCTGATGGCATTGACGCGGATTCCCTTCGGGCCGAGGTCGTTGGCCAGGTAGCGCGTGATCGATTCCAGCGCCGCTTTGGCCACCGCCATGACATGATACTTCGGCATCACCTTCTCGGCGGCATAATACGACATGCTCAGGATACACCCGCCGTCGGTCATCAGCGGTTCGGCCCGCTTCGCCATCGCGATCAGGCTGTAGGCGCTGATATCAAGCGCCATCTTGAACCCCTCGCGGGAAACATCGACAAAGCGCCCGCCCAGGTCCTCGCGGTTGGCAAACGCTACCGAATGCACCAGCGTATCCAGCCGGCCATAACGCGCCGCGAATTTTTCAAACAGCGCGTCCAGCTCGTCATCATTGGTCACATCACACTGCTCGACAAAATCGCAGCCGACTTCCTGCGCCAGCGGCATCACCCGCTTTTCCAGCGCCTCGCCGGCATAGCTGAGGGCAATCGTCGCGCCTTCTTCGTACAGGCGTCGGGTAATCCCCCAGGCGATAGAATTTTTATTGGCCACACCAAAAACCAGGGCGACTTTGCCGTCCATCAGGCCCATCAGCATTCCTCCTGCTCATGAAAAATACAGGCGGTAAATTTAACACGGCAGGACAGCCCGCGCTATGGCCGGGCATCAGACCTCGACGCGATAATTCAGGCCCAGTTCGTCCGCGGGCTGGCCGCGAATCCCCCAGTTGTGGCGCGGCGTCTCGAAAATGGTGATTTCCACATCCTGCGGCGCGATGCCCACCCCGGCTTCCAGGTGGCGGAACAGCAGGCGAATCAACTGCTTTTTCGCCTCGTCAGACCGCCCCTCGAACATCGAGATTTCGATGATCGTGTACTGCTCAGAACGATCATCGGGATAGATAAAATCGGCGGATTCCAGCGCGAGGAAGCGATGAAAACGCTTTTCCGGCGGAAGCTGCAGCGCCTCGACCACCGCCGCATGAATGGCATCGGACAGGCGCTGCCGGTGTTGTTCAAGATGAGCCTTCAGGCCGTAGATTTTGATCTGTGCCACGTTATCCCCCCGCAAAAACGGTTATGTGGGGTTATTCTATCGCGCCGGCAAACACCTGTGCCATATCTCCGGCGGATTCGTCCTGCTCTGCCTGCTGTGTCGAGCGATACACGCGGATATTCACGCGGCTTAACATCCACAGCGCCAGCAGCAGGCCGAAAAATTCCGCCACAAACACCACGCCATAGGCAAGCTGCATGTTGGCCGTCAGCGACAGGACAATATCGCGCATGATGCCCCCGCCAGACACGCCAAAGCCCCGCGCAAACGTGACCACCAGAGTCCAGAAGCCCAGGAAGGTCCCCGCGCGCGAAGACGGACTCATGTCCATCATCAGCCCCAGCGTGCCGATATTCCACAGGCCCAGCCCCAGCCCCAGCAGGATCAGCCCCGGCGTGACCAGCCCGCGCACCGCCCCCAGCGACGACACCGCGAACATGGCAAATGTCACCACCAGCACCGCCACGCCAATATACGACATAGTGGTGTTATCCAGCCACTTCACCCGGCGCGACAGCCACAAAAACAGCAGCGATCCTAAAATCGACATGCTGCCCCAGTAGGCGGCGAAGCGGGTAGTGTGGCGCGCGTCCATCTGGAAGACATCGCCCGCGAACGGCTCCAGCACAAGGTCCTGCGCAAAGGCGAAGATCATCGACAGGGCCAGGTAAAACAGGAAGAAGCGGGTATGCCGGTTGTGCCACACCAGCTTCAGATCACCTCGCAGCGACCCGCGCGCTTCTGTTTCCGTCATGCCCTCGACAGCGCCGCTGCTGCGCCGTTCTTCACCTACCAGCGAGATAAACCACAGGCTGCCCAGCACCAGCCCGGCGACGATAAACAGATTCTGCAGCGTATCCGGCGTAAAACTCATGCCATTGGTCAGCTCGCCATCAGACGGCAGCATGACGCCAAACAGGATGCCCCCCACCGTAAAGCCCATCAGCAGGAAGGTCCACACCAGCCCGACAGCGCGCCCGCGCTGGTGCTGTGGGGCGCGGTCATAAATGAGCGCCAGAAAGGTGCTGCCAGACAGCGCATTACCCAGGCTGAACAGCAGCAGCGCCAGCGAGATAATCGCCCACATCGCCAGCGTGGCTTCTGCCCCCCGCGCCAGCGAAGCCGTCGCCAGCCCCAGCGCGAACAGGCTGAGCACCATCATCGCCCGGCCCAGCCACACCCAGAACAAACGCCGGTAGCCGCCAATCGCCCGCCGGTCCGAAACGCGCCCGGCCCATACCCCCAGCGGCGCCAGAAAATAGCGCAGGCTGACCAGCAGACCTATCGGGGTCGCGCTGAAGCCCAGGTCACTGATCATGATTCGATTCCACACCCCTGTGGCCAGCACGTCCGCCATGCCAGACCCCAGGTGAAACAGCGCAATCTTCAGGTTGCGCGCCAGACTGAGATGTTGCGACATATTTACCTCGGTTTATGTAGATTTTTGCAGAAAATTATAGATTTTTTTGCGGCGAAGGTCAATTTCGAATGAGAAAAGTGACAGTTTCTCTCATGTTTGGTATGGTAGAGGCAGCGTGAACGCGGCAAGCCGCACGCTGAACAACCTGCGCAGCATACACCAGACGGGGGATGGTCAAATGGCCGAACAATCACGTTACAGCAAAATTATGGTGCCGCTGGATGGTTCCGGCTGGTCGCAGCGGGCCGTGCCGCATGCGGTGAATATCGCCCGTGCCAACAATGCCGAACTGATCCTGCTGCATGTGTTCCGCCCACCCACATCTGAATATACCGATCAGCTCTCACTCGCCGGGCAGGATAACCAGGTCCAGCAGCTTCGCGAACAGATGAAACAGTATCTGGTGGGCCTGCGCAGCGAACTGCGCAGCGAGCATCTGCACGTGCGCACGCACATGATGGAAGGCGCAGGCGTGGCGCATCTGGTCTGCGACTATGTCGACAGCGAAGGCATCGACCTGATCGTCATGAGCACACACGGGCGTTCCGGGCTGTCGCGGTTTTTGTTCGGCAGTGTGGCCAACAAGATCATGCAGTGCGTCAAAATCCCGGTGCTGCTCATCCACCCGGAGAAGGAATAAACCGCCAGCGCGGGCGGGGCGCTGTCAAATGTGGTCAAACGGCGGGGCGCGCCGGGCGATCTGCTGCCGGATTGTTTCGACAGCGCGCAGGGCTTCGGCCCGTTCCACATCAGAAATTTCCAGCGCGTCAAATTCGTGCTGATCCAGCAGGCGTACCGTGCCGTCCGGGTGCACAAACACATCCAGCGCCAGATCATCGGCAGCAACGCTGTCGTGGCTGATGTGTGCCGGGCGGGTGATGTTGCAGTACCAGCCCTTCAGCGCGCCGGTTTCGCCGTCGTTCATACGAAACACGTTGTACCAGCGGTCGCTGTAAAACCACTCGGTATACACATCGCCGCGCTTAAAGGTGACGTAATCAGTTTCAGATTCCCGGCCGTTGAACACGGCGCGCAGACACACCCACGTCGCGCCGCGCTCGATCACAACGCCGTCATACTGCCAGACGACTTCGCCCTGTGCGCTGCGTTTGTAGACGGTGATATTGTTCATGAGACTCTGCTCCTGGCCAGCGTTCATGCCCGGCCCAGCGTGTGCACCACCAGCAGCAATCCCTCGCTAAAACGGACCCGGGCCTCATTGCCGTTCATGACATTGCTGACACCGCGCGCCGGGCCAAAGATCAGCGTTTCATCGCGCAGGGGATAATACAGGTTATCCGTCTGGATGCCGTGCGCGTCGCCGTTCATCGGGATCAGCGACACCGTATCGCCGGCGGCGCCAAGAATCACATGCTCGCCGGGGTAGATCAGCCGCGTTTCCTGAGATCGACTGACAAGCCGCACATCCAGATCGCGCAGGGCAGGCAGCGCCAGCAGGTAGATATTCGCCAGTGTCTGGTCCAGCCGGCCGCCCATCGCGCCGAACACGCGTATTTCGCGCACGCCCTGCGCCGCCGTCCACGTCAGCGCCAGTTCCAGGTCAGTCTCGTTCTTTTCCGCCGGATGATACAGAACCTGTACGCCCTCTGCGCGCAGGCTGTCCAGTGCTTCGGCGCTGACCGAATCCATATCACCCACCACCGCATCCAGACGCACGCCATAGGCACGCGCCACGCGCACCCCGCCATCCGCAGCGACCGCCAGCGCACCGGCGAATTGTTCCAGTGCGCGCCGGGGCATTGGCCCGTCGTGGGTGCTGCCGTTGGCAAAGATCAGGGCCTGATGAGACAACAGCAACTTCCTTGTTTAGTCAGGTAGGGTCAGTGAGAACGGCGCTTCCAGCGTTCGCGGATTTCCAGCCTGCTGATATCCGGCGCATCCAGAA
>CAZQIY010000031.1:50562-58025 GCA_964593565.1 uncultured Anaerolineaceae bacterium | reverse complement strand
TTATTTTATGCTATAATACGCACATCTGTTCGCAGGCCGCACGGTCTGCGGATGAATATCCTGATGTTTGCGGAGACTATCTAAGCGATGACTGAAATCCTGAAAGATGCGCCAATCCTGCTGTTTGAAACAGACCAGGCCTGGGAACAATGGCTGGAGGAGAATTACACAGCGGATAAGGGCGTATGGCTCAAACATGCCAAGAAGGATTCCGGCAAACAATCGGTGTCCTATCAGGAAGCCCTGACGGTGGCGCTGTGTTTTGGCTGGATTGACGGCCAGAAGGTCAAATACGATGACCTGTACTGGCTGCAGAAGTACACGCCCCGGCGCAAAAACAGCCAATGGTCCCAGATCAACCGCGCTAAAGTTCAGGAACTGATCGAACAGGGGAAGATGCGCGAGCCTGGCCTGCAGGAAGTCCAACACGCCAGAGCTGATGGCCGCTGGGACGCCGCCTATGCCCCGGCCAGCACCATCACCGTCCCGGAGGATTTTCAGCAGGCGCTGGATCAGAATCCCGAAGCGCAGGCCTTCTTCGACCAGCTTAACAAAGCCAACCGTTACGCCATTCTATACCGCATCAGCAGCGCCAAAAAGCCGGAAACACGGCAGAAGAACATTGATAAATTTATCGCCATGCTGAACGAAAAGCGGAAAATCCACAATTGAGGCGGCAGGCAGATCACGGAGTCCTGAGCCAGCGTGATCGTTCGATGAGGAGCGGTCACGCTTTTAATTTTCTGTGCTACAGTAGGGGCATTGTTCAGGATGTAAGAGTGAACCCGGTTTAATGTTCTCTGAAATGATGATGCGACTCCTGTTGACAATGACGCTGCTGGTGGTCTCTGCCTGCAATCTTTCTACCTCACCACCAGAGACTCCCGGCCCCACCCCCACAACCACACCGGTCACCATCGACGCACGCGGCACCCCGGACCCTTCGCCGGTGCCTGGCTCTGGCGAATGCACCCCGCGCACAGACTGGGCGCTTTTTACCGTGCCGGAAGGGATGACGCTTTCAAATCTGGCTTTTCTGGGGGGCACCACAATTGAGGAACTGATGGCGGCCAACTGCCTGGAAAATGCCGATACGATCTTCGCGGGGCAGGACCTGCGCGTACCGCCCAATTTCCCGCCTACCCCGGTGCCGGGTCTGGGCAATGCCCCGGAGGCGCGGGTAGGTATCAGCCCGTATGAACGCTTTGACGGTGGCTGGTACGAACTTCAGCCCGGCGCGACAGTCACGCTGGTCTGGGAACCACCCCTGCCCGCCGATGTGACCCAGATCGAATTTTATGCCATCGCCAGCGGCGCAGCAGACCCAACCCTCATCGTGGTGGATGCCAGCGGCGGGGATAACATCGGCGTTAGCTGGCAGGTTCCGGCGCAGTTCGCCGGGCAGATCATGGCAGTGGCGTACCGGGGCGAAGCGGTTTACGCCCAGGCCGAAGCGATCAACGTCTTCACCTCGTTCAGTTAGCAGTCAGCGCGCTTATACATTGTCATCCAGCACAGACAGCGCCTGCCGCGCATCTTCGTTGTCCGGTTCTTCGGTCAGAATACGCTCGTACCATGCCCGGGCCTGTTCCGGGTGGTTGGCGGCGGCATACGCCTCGGCGATAGCTTCCCAGTAGGGAATAGAGATGGCATCCGGCGACATCATCTGCGCCGCTTCATAGGCATAAGCCGACAGCAGCGGCTGATTCTGGCGCTGCCCGCGCCACGCTCCCCACGCGTGCAGTTCTTCCTGCATTTCGGATGGCTCATCAAGCTGCACAAACAGGCGCACCGCCTCTTCCACGCGACCATTCCACAGGTACGCCAGCCCCAGCCCTTTCATGGCGGCGGGATTGGTTGGTTCGCCCGCATAGGCAATTTCCAGCGGCGCCACCGCCTGCTCGAACCTGCTCGATCTGGTCAGCATATTGCCCAGACGCCGGTTCGCCCCCGGCCAGTGCGGCGCAAGGGTCAGCGCCTGCTGATAATAGGCCTGCGCCTCCTGCACCAGCGCCTCGCGGTCCGCTTCCTCCAGCCCATCCGCCAGTTCGGCGCGGGTTTCTGCCAGCGCGCCCTGGTTGGTATACCAGGCCGCCCGCAGTTCCTGATTAAACACCGCCGCGCCCACCAGCAGCGCAGCCATCACCACCGCCGCCGCTTTCCAGGGGAAGTACCGGATATTCGCTTCCTGATTGTCCGGCCACCATTCCGCCAGCGCCATGCGCCCGGTGGCTGCGGCAAGCCCTACAAAGCCGAACAGCACCGGCATGAGCCACAGCGCCTCGACATAATGGCGGCTGTCGAACAGCCCATGCGCCAGCGAGACCGTCACCCCCAGCCAGGCCGCATGAAACAGCCGGCGCGGCTGGGCGCGCAGCACCCGCCGCACAAACAGATAAAATGTGACCACCAGCGCCACAAATACCAGCAGGCCCGGCAGCCCCTGCCCTGTCCATACCGACAGCAGCAGGTTGTGGGGGTAGGTCAGTTGGGGCACCTCAATCAGCAGGCCGTAACGCGAATACACCATCGGGAAGGTATCGCCCAGGCCAATGCCCGTAAACACGTAATCGCTGGCAACAAAGAGACTGTTCCGGTATAACACCCACCGGGTAAAGATCCAGTCGCTGCCTGCGGTGGTAAAAATCATGACTGCGACACCCAGCAGCAGAATCAGCAGCGCCAGCAGACGGATCGACCATGCCCTGGCAAGGACGATGCCCGCGATCAGCGCTGTCACGGCCAGGGCCACCAGCGCGCCGCGCGAGAAAGTGAGCAGCAGTGCATACAGACAGAACAGGGTGCAGACGATCCACAGGCTTTTGACAATCCAGCGAGAGCTGGTTAACGTCAGCACCACGCCGAGAGGAATCATGACTTCAAGAAAGGTCGCTACCGCATTCGGATGCCCGACAAAAAAACCCAGATCAGGCAGCAGGGTTGTCAACTCGCCCATGCGCTGGATAATAGCAGGGGTTTCGCCATAATTCTGGTGGGCATACTGCAAAATCAGCAGCACGGCCCAGGCGGCCCCGGCCAGCAGCGTCAGCCGCCCCAGTGTATAGGCGGTTTTCCAGTGGAGGATGCCGTGTGCCAGGACGATGTAAACCAGCACGCCGGCCAGAACCCCCAGTTGTACAGGCACACTGAGGGCGGGGTTATAGGAGGGTGGTGTGCCCAGCAGCAGCGCGCTGAGGCCAAATAACACCACCAGGATATCCAGCGGAAACAGAGTGCGGTGCATGGAATTTCGCGTTGTTTTCATAGAGCAGATTGTATAATTCCGGATTTTATCTCAATGTTTATCTTTCTGTGCTGTTTAATTTGACTCATGAAGCTATCATGCGCCTAAAGCGAATTGGGTTATACTTCCTGCGGGAGGAATGCTGATGCGGATCGCTGTCCAGGAAAGTCTGCTGCCAGGGGGCACCGTGCGCGAACGTTTTGAACACGCGCGCGCGCTTGGAATCCAGGGCGTAGAGGTGATGGCGGATGACCTGACCGCGCGGGTGCCGGAAATCGCAGAGGCCGCCCTGGAAACAGGAATCCAGATCGCTGCGGTTCATATGCACAGGCGCGATGGCTATATATCCCCGCAGCCCGCAGAGCGCGAGGCAGCCATCAGCGCGCTGCGCCAGGCCATGGCCGATGCGGTGGACCTGGGCGCGGGGCATGTCGTCTTTGTGCCGCATTACGGCCCTACCCGCATGCCAGACCTGACTCCCTATCGCGCACCGGTAGAGCTGGAAGCCGAGATGATGATCTGGCTGCTGCGGACAGTTTCTGACCTGGCCTATGCGCTGGATATCGAACTGGATATGCTGCCGGTCAACCGCTACGAATCCTACTTCATGAACCGGCTCGAACATGCCGTGCGCTTTCGCGACAGAATCAAGGCACATCCCCACATCAGAATTGCGGCCAATCTGTTTCACCTGACCATGGAAGAAAAGGACTGGCTGGCGGCCCTGCAGCAGCACCTGCCGCATATCGGTTATATTCAACTGGCAGAACAGAACTGCCTGCTGCCGGGCCAGGGCATGCTCGATTTCAGCGCGCTGGCACAGGTGCTGTCCGGTTATGAAGGATGGCTGACCTGTACCTGCCGCGATTCTGAACTGGCGGACCTGGAATCCAGCCTGAATTACCTGCGTCAGGCTGGCTTTAACTGGATGACGGGCACAGAAGGGACGCATGGATGACGATTCCGATAGCGAATACGCCCCTATCGTGGGGGATTCATTCCGTTGAGCATGCAAAACTCTCTTTTGCCGACCTGCTGGAGCAAATTCATGCCACCGGTTATGCGGGCACAGAACTGGGTCCCTGGGGATATTTCCCCACAGCGCCAGATATCCTGCGCGAACACCTTCAGGCATGTGACCTGGCGCTGGCGTCGGCCATCATCCATGTGCGACTGACAGACCCGGAAGCGCACGAACCGGGCGCCGCCCATGCGCTGGAAGTGGCCCAACTGCTGGCGGCGCTGGGGGCACAGTATCTGGTGCTGGCGGATGAGATCGACCCTGACTCTGAAGCCGCGCACGAGGCAGGACGGGTGCGCGGCCCGCGTCTGTCGGATGATGAATGGGACACCCTGGCGGCGGGGGTTTTGCAGATTGCCCGGGTGATTAATGATCAACTGGGGATGCGGCTGGCATTTCATCATCATGCCGGCACGTATATCGAAACAGCTGAGGAAGTGCGTATGCTGATGGACCGCCTGCCGGATACGCTGGTGGGGCTGTGCCTGGATACCGGGCACTGGCGCTATGCAGGGGGCGCTGCCGCAGATGCCATCGACGAATTCGGAGCGCGTATCTGGCATGTCCACCTGGCGGATATTCATCCGGATGTCCTTCAGTTTGCCATCGATGAACAGCTTACCTTTGACGAAGCCATGCAGGCGGGCGTGTTCTGCTCTTTAGGGGAAGGCATGGTGCCGTTTCCGACGATCATCGGCAGGCTGCGCCGGATCAACTATCCAGGCTGGATCGTGGTCGAGCAGGATGTGCTGCTGGAAGAACCGGATGCGGACCGCACCAACGCCCACAGCAACCGCGAATATCTGCGAAAACTGGGGCTGTAAACAGCACACCGGCAGCCATCTCAGGCGGTATCGCTGCTCATATAAAATATATTCGTTTTCGATATAACCAGTTACCAGATAATGCATTCATTTCTTTGCAGTTCGCTTAATATACGTTAGACTCGGCACGATGTTACTATCAACATTAAGCATCCTCTATCTGATCTGCGCCTTGCTGCTGGCAATCTATGCCGCAGGTATGTTCGTGCTCCTTCTCGCCTACTGGTGGCACAGGCACGACTCCACCCCTGTACCGGAAGTGGAGGACTGGCCGGTGGTGGCTGTGCAGCTTCCGGTCTTTAACGAGCGCTACGTGATTCAGCATCTGCTTCAGGCAGTGGCGCGCCTGGATTACCCGCATGACCGCCTGATTATCCAGGTGCTGGATGATTCCACCGACGAAACCACGTCGATTATCCGACGACTGGCAAAGCGGCTGCAGTTACATGGCATCAATGTTCAGCATATCCGGCGGCCAGACCGGACCGGTTATAAAGCCGGAGCGCTGGCCTATGGGCTGGAGCAGCTCGACGCGGAGTTTGTGGTTGTCTTCGATGCCGATTTCCTGCCCACGCCGGATTTTCTGCGCCAGACCATCCCTCACCTCGTCGCGAACCCGCACCTGGGGATGGTGCAGACGCGCTGGGGGCATCTGAACGCGCACGATAACGCCCTGACGCTGGGCCAGACGCTGGCGCTCGATGGTCATTTTGTGGTTGAACAGACCGCACGCAGCCGCGCCGGGTGGCTGCTGAACTTCAGCGGGTCCGGCGGCGTATGGCGCACCGCCTGCATCCGCGAGGCCGGGGGCTGGAGCGCCGCGACCCTCACCGAAGACCTGGACCTTAGCTACCGGGCACAACTGGCGGGGTGGCGATTCTCGTACCTGCCGGATGTCGTGGTCCCGGCACAGCTTCCACCCCAGATGGCGGCCTATAAACGGCAGCAGGCACGCTGGGCACAGGGCAGCTCGCAAACACTGCGGGCCATGCTGCGCCCGTTGTGGCAGGCCCGGCTCTCCTTCCCACAGAAAATCATGGCGCTGATGCACCTGTGCCAGTATCTGCCGCATCCGCTGATGCTGGCCCTGATGCTGCTGACCCCGCCTCTGATCCTGACACGCGGCCTTAATCAACTGCCGCTGGGACCGCTGGGGCTGGCCGGGCTGGCGGGGTTGGGGCCGCCCCTGATCTACGTTGTCAGCCAGCGGGCGCTGTACCGCAACTGGCAGCAGCGGATTCTGGTCTACCCGCTGCTGATGGCGCTGGGGATTGGCATGTCCTGGAATAACAGCCGCGCGGTGCTGCTGGGGCTTTTCGGGCAGCGGCAGAGGGCCGAATTTCAGCGAACGCCCAAGTTCACCCAGGACTGGATCAAAAGCAGCTATGCGCTGCCGGCGGACCGCGCTGTCTGGATCGAACTGGCGCTGGCGCTGTATGCGCTGGGGGGTGTGGCGGCGGCCCAGCAGCATTACCCGGCCCTGGTCTTTTACCTGGCGCTGTGCAGCGTAGGCTTCGGGCTGGTGGCGTGCTGGACTCTGTATGATACATGGCTGATTACGCACCGTCGCCCACAGGCGTATCAGGAAAAATCATAGGCGGCTGCGGCGTCTGTACGGCAAATATCCGTTGACTGAGTCCGTGGAGAATGCTAGACTTTAAATGGTCAGAAAATGGCCCGCACACCTATGGGGTTGTGATGGAACGGCATACATGGGTGACTTAAAATCTCCTGCCCTGACGGGCATGTGGGTTCGAATCCCACCAACCCCATCCCCATAACTGTTCTGCGGATAGAGTGCCCCGGCGGGCACTTTATTTTTTATGTGACAGGTTAGTTTTTACAGCCCGCGCTGATGTTCTGCGAGGACTTCCTCAATGGCGCGCCGGGCGATGCCCGCCAGCACCGGATTGGTGTTTTTGTAGTACGGCAGCGCAATCAGCCCGACAGACAGCGCCCAGCCGCGCCCCCGCGCCCAGGTCGCCTCATCCACCTGCATCGCCTCGCGGAAGACCTGCCGTGTCTGTGGCGAGAACAGATTCCACGCCACCTGCAGATCACAGGCCGGGTCGCCCACCCCCAGGCAGCCAAAGTCGATCACCGCGCACAGCCGCCCTTCCTGCACCAGCAGGTTACCCGCCTGCAGATCGCCATGAATCCAGACCGGCGGCGCATCCCATACAGGGGCAGCCAGCGCCGCCTCCCACGCAGCGAGTGCCGCGCCGGTATCCACCATGCCTTCCAGTTCGGCAATCGCGGCGCGGGTGGAGGAATCGCGCACGGCCAGCGGCACCCCACGTTCGGAGTTGTGCGATCCCGGCGGCGGCCCGTCTGCGGCGTCAATCTGCTGCAGCGCCTGGATAAACTGCGCCAG
>CAZQIY010000031.1:0-50462 GCA_964593565.1 uncultured Anaerolineaceae bacterium | reverse complement strand
ATCGCCAGCGGCAGGCGCGGGGCCAGCGCGGGCAGCCAGCGCTGCTCCTTCGCCACCTGCTCAATCGCCCAGGGAATGCGTGGCAGGCGCACCGCCATCTCGTCGCCCAGGCGGTAGAGCGCGTTATCCGTCCCGGCAGAAGGCACCGGCCGCACCGGTAGATGTGCCCATTGTGGGAACTGGGCCGCCAGCAGACGCCGCACCAGCGCCACGTCAGTATCGGCTTCGTCCGCGTGCATTTTAGCCATCATGCCCGTGCCCTGTCGCTGCGCCTGCCCATCCATTTATGATCAGGACTCGGCTCACAGGCTGCCGTTGACAGGCCAGCGGCGCGCCGGAGCGAGAAACCCGACCCGATCCTTGACATCCTTCAGCGTCTTTTCGGCCAGGGTGGCGGCGCGTTCTGCACCCTGGGCCAGCACCTGTTCCAGATACCCTTCCTCCTGCACCAGCGCCTCGTAACGCTCCTGCAGCGGGGTCAGCGCCTCAACAACGACTTCGGCCACCGCTTTCTTCAGGTCGCCATAACCTTTACCTTCAAAATGCGCTTCGATTGCCTCGGTGGATTCATGCGTCAGCGCCTGATAAATTGTCAGCAGGTTGTTCACGCCTGCTTTTTCCGGCGTCTTGCTGAAGACAATCTCACGGCCGGAATCTGTGGTGGCGCGCATGATTTTCTTGCGGGCGACATTCGGCGGGTCGAGCAGGTAAACCGCATGGCCGGCGGCCTCGGCGCTTTTGCTCATCTTCGACAGCGGATCATCCAGGCCCATGATGCGCGCGCCTGCGCGGGGAATCATGGCTTCGGGGATGACGAAGGTGTCACCATACAGGTGATTAAAACGCTGCGCCAGATCGCGCGTAAATTCCAGGTGCTGGCGCTGGTCATCGCCCACCGGCACGCCATGCGCCTGATACAGAAGAATATCCGCCGCCATCAGCGCCGGGTAGTTGAGCAGCCCCGCACTGACCGAATCCGCCTGCTGTTTGGCCGCCTTATCCTTGAACTGCGTCATGCGGTTCAGCCAGCCCAGCGGCGACAGGCACATCAGAATCCAGGCCAGTTCGCTGTGGGCCGGGATATGCGACTGAATAAAAATGGTGGCGCGTTCCGGGTCCAGCCCGGCGGCCATATACAGCGCCGAAACTTCGCGGGTCTTCTGGCGCAGTTCCTGCGGGTCCTGCGGCACGGTAATCGCGTGCAGATCGACCACGCAGAAGTAATTCTCGTACACATCCTGGTCTTCTACCCAATGCAGCAGGGCGCCCAGGTAATTGCCAATAGTCAGGTTGCCGGAGGGCTGAATGCCCGAAAGCACACGTTTTCTGGATGATTCAGTCATAAAATACGGTCCTGTTGCAGTGATTAATCGATCGCCTTCAATCGTCTGTCCTGGACCTAAGTTTAACCTACGCACCGTTAAAAATCACCCCACGTCTGGAGGGATATGAGATTTTCAGGTACACTATCGCACGTATCTGAAACAACCTCTCAGCGGAGATGCAAACAATGGCAACAGATTCGCGGACATGGTTCTATACCACGCCGGAACCACGTCCTTATTACATCGAAGAACGGGTGAATCACACCCTGTGGAAGAACCGGCTGCAAACCCTGACGATGACCTGCACCCAGGCCGTGCCGCCCATCAAAATGGAAGGCAACTGGCAGGGCAATCACGTCACCTTTGAATGGCAGCCCGGCAAATATTTTATTCTGCGCATGAGCCAGGAAAGCCGGGAGCTGATCGGGGTGATCCGGCAGACTCTGATGCTGCGCCCGTTCCTGTCCTACGAAGACCCGGATGGTATGCACGTGGTCGAGTGGTATACCGAGGGCGGCGAGGAACGCTGGCGCGAAGTGCAGGGCAGTCCTGGTTTTCAGGGGGTTCGTCGCCTGCGCAGGAGCTAACACGCCATCACAGCGCAAAACGACGAAGGCAGGGCCAGCATACCCTGCCTTTTTGATTGTCCGCTGCGCATCAGCCGCGCTGCGCAGGCCACCATGCCGCCTGCCTCACGCTGTCCGCCGGGCAGTTGGCGATGCCGGTTTGCATATCGACGATGCACAGCAGATTTCTGCCGGGCCGCGTATCCACAAACAACACATGACGGCCATCCGGCGACCACGAGACATCGCGCAGCAGGCCATCCCGGCTGTGAAAGATGGTGGTCTGTTCAGAACCATCCGCCGCCGCCAGTACTAAAAACTGGCCCGCGTCGTTGCTGGAACGAAAGATGACCTGCTGTTCATCCGCAGACCATACGGGCTGGCTGTCGTTATGAACCGGGCGGCTGGAAATATTCTGCACCTGGCCGGTGCGCGCATCAAACAGATACAGTTCATAATTCAGGCTGGTGGGCACCACCGCCGGCAGAATAAAGCGCTCGCCATCCGATGACATAATCCCCTGGCGCGCCTGCACCGTCTCAAAGGGCCATTCGCGCACAGGCACTGGCTCAAATTCCCCCAGCCGCATCTCGTTCAGCCGCACCGTGCCAGCTTCTGCCAGCACATAACGCAGCCGGTCCGCCTCGATCCAGCGCAGCGTCGCATCCGCCGGGATGCTGCCGGAAACATCCTCAACCAGCGGCTGCTCGTCGCCGGGTTCCATCACCACCAGCTCCAGATAATCTGGCGCATCCATGCGCCCATAGGTGAAGGCAATCTGCGAGGCTTCTGGCAGCCAGGTAGGGCGATGCGCCACAAATGCACCGCTGACCGCCTGTTTAAAAATCGTCCGGGGCATGCCCTCAAAGATGCGCGACAGAATCACCTGATCAAAAATGGCCGATGACCCGATGCCGGAGCTTCCCTGCTTGACATACACCAGCTCTGCCCCATCTGGCGACCACTGCGGCCCCGTCACGTTGGTGCGCAGCAGCGGATGCCGCACGCCGCGCGCCACATCCAGCACATAAAAGGTCGATTCTGTGCTGAAGCCAAGCTGGCCGGTATGGGGCAGCAGCGGCGCAATAACAGACACCGCCACAACCAGCACCAGCGCACCCACCCACAGGGTGAATGTAATCCTGAATATGAGCCGGAAGTTCATCGCCTTCTCTCGCCTCAATTGTGATTTTTCAGTATGATACCGCAGGAAAGGCCGCTGTGCTGGGCGCTTTTTGCCGGGCAGTTATCACAGGATATGGAAGATGTCGCGAAATCTGTTGTTGTGGTTATGCGCCGCGCTGTTGTGGGCCGCCCTGCCAGCCTCAGCCCAGGAAATCCCCGATTTCAGCGAACGCACTTACACGCTCTATGTGCCGGAAAGCTATGACGAAGCCCAGCCCGCGCCGCTGCTGCTGGTGCTGCATGGCGCCGGGGGCAGTGGGGAGCGTTCGCGGGACTGGCTGGGCCTGGATGCGCTGGCGGAGGAAGCGGGCTTTATTATCGCCTATCCGGATGGCATCGGCCGCAACTGGGACTTTGGCGCAGGCATCCCCACCACCGGCGGCGCCCTTGCGGTTGATGATGTCGGCTTTCTGGTGTGGCTGGTGGAGCAAATCCGCGAGACCTATGCAGTGGATACTGAACGTGTCTTTGCGGTGGGCATGTCCAACGGCGCGCTGATGGCCTACCGGCTGGCCTGTGCCGCGCCGGAGACCTTTTCCGCCGTCGCCGGGGTGGCCGCGCCGCTGTATCTGCCAGCCGCGCAGAACTGCGACAGCACGCCGGTTTCGGTGCTGTTCATTCATGGCACAGACGACCCCATCCTGCCCTGGGAGCGCGTCCGGCTGCGTAATGGGCAGATTGTCGGCCTGTCCGCTTTTGAAACCTTCGCCTTCTGGGCACAGCGCAACCAGTGCAGCAGCAGCCCTGACGATCTTCAGGCAGAAGAACTGCCTGATAACGCCCCGGATGATGGTTCTGTAGTGCGGCATCTGGCGCTGTATGACTGCGCCGCAGGGACAGAAGTTCATTTTTACGGCGTCGAAGGCGGTGGGCACACCTGGCCCGGCAGGCCATTCGATGTCGAGCTTGAACTTGGCCCGCTGAACAACGACATAGACGCCAGCCAGGTGATTCTGGCATGGTTCGCGGCGCGGCCAGCCCGCCAGCAGGATTCAGAATAAAGCAGGCGCTACTGAACTTCGTGCACAATCTCATCCAGCGTGAAATCAGGCAGGCGCAGCACCACATAACCGGGCATGCCCAGCGTCTGCCAGAAGCTCACCGGCTCTACACCGGCCACACGCGCCAGAAACAGACTCATCACCGTGCCATGACTTACAGCCGCAATCGGGGTGTGGGGGTGGCGCTGGATAATCGCCTCCAGTGCGGCTTGCAGACGATCACCAGCCGCGTTTCCGGTTTCATCGCCAAAAACCAGTTGATCAGGATGCTGCAGTAACGCCTCAATCCGGGCCTCAAAGTCGCGCGGGTCAGGGTAATAGGGCGCACTTTCCCGCAAATGTTCATGCAGGCCCGGTTCCGTTTCCAGCGGCAGATCGAGCGTCTGCGCGACAAGCTGCCCGGTCTGGACGGCTTTGGGTTCTGCGCTGGTGACGACAACGCCCGGCTGATAGCGGCGCAACTGCTCCGCCAGCCGCAGGCCGCGTGCGCGACCTTCATCGGTAAGCTGCCACTGATGCGCGCTGATTTCCGGCTGCTGCCGGACAATGGAATGTCGAATCAAAATCAGAGAAGTCATTCGGCTTCGCAGGATGTGTGCAGGTGATGACCAGCCACGCGGGGCCGGCGCCAAACCGGGCGGATCAGGAGGCAATGCTGTCGAAAACCAGCCCCTGTTCCATAAACTGGTGCAGCATCGCCAGGATTTCTGTTTCAAGCTGCGATGCAGGCACGCCGGGATACAGCGTTTCAAACTGCGTCACAAAGCCAGCAACATCAGTCTGGCCATCGCACAACGCCCACAGGATTCCAGCAGGCGCCGTCAGGGTGATTGCGTGGTTATCTGTATGATTATACAACAGCCAGCGCCCATCCGGCAGCACTGTGGCTGTCAGCCCGTCGATTTTCTGGGGGAATTGAACCTGAGAGAGGTGATCTGACAACTGAAGCCTTATCATTGGAGGACTCATCAATAACTGACAACTTCAATATACGCCACCAGAGTTATCAGCGACCTAAAACGCCGGGCACGCTTTTATCTTTAGGGGATTTTTATGCTTCTGGCGCAAAGTAGAAGCCAGACCTCACTTTAAAACTGCCTTGCTACAAGTGAGAATCATCAGTACTATCAATAACGCTAATTTCGTTAGCCTCCAGAGGAGCATTCTTCTATGAAAGCCATTATTCTGGCCGCGGGTCAGGGAACCCGCCTGCGACCTGTGACTCTTACCATGCCAAAACCGCTTGTGCCTGTTGCCAACAAGGCGCTTATTGAGTACGCCATCGACATTCTGCGGGATTCTGGCTACAAGAGTATTGGCATCATCGTCAACGATCTCGAATCACCGATCTGCAAGCAGTTGGGCGATGGCAAGGGCCTGGGAGTCAGCCTGGAATATATTGTTCAGGTTGAACAGCTCGGGCTGGCGCATGCCGTCAACCTGGCCCGTCCCTTTGTGGGCGATGAGCCGTTCTGCGTGTTCCTGGGCGATAACGTTTTCCAGGACAAGATGGGCGAACTGCTGACCACCTTTGAACAATCCGACGCAGAAGCCGCCATTGCCCTGGGCGAAGTTTCGGATCCAAGCCGTTTCGGCATCGCCGCGCTCAGCGAAGACCACAGCAGCATTGTTAAGGTAGTCGAAAAACCCCAGAATCCGCCCTCGAACCTGGCCATCTCCGGGGTCTACCTCTTTCGCAGTTCGATCTTCGAAGCCATCTCACACATCAAGCCGTCCTGGCGCAATGAACTGGAAATTACGGATGCCATCGGCTGGCTGATTGGCCAGGGTAAAAAAGTGCGCCCCTACACCCTCAAGGGCTGGTGGATTGATGCCGGGAAGCCGGATGCCATTATCCAGGCCAACCAACTGGTGCTGGGGGAACTGCCCTACAGCCCGCCGCCCGAAGATGGCCTGCAAATTCGCGGCAATTCGGAAGTATCGCACCGCGTGCTGCTGGGCAAGGGCAGCCAGATTATCGACAGCGTGGTGCGCGGGCCGGTGATTATCGGCGATAACGTCATCATCAAGGACAGCTATGTCGGCCCCTATACCTCGCTGGGGGATAACGTCGTCATCGAAAGCAGCGAAATTGAAGCCAGCATCGTCATGAAGGACTGCGTGATCCGCAATATGCCGGGGCGCATCGATTCCAGCCTGCTGGCGGATAATTCTCAGGTGACTTCGGCCCAGCACGTGCCGGATGCTCACCGGCTGATCCTGGCCGAAAACAGCTACGTTCAGCTTTAATCATCCATTCATGCGGCGCGGGCACAAACATGGCTCGCGCCGCTGTCGTTACCCCCACTGTTCTGGTATGATTAATGTACTGACCTTACCACCAGGGTCACATCCGGACCTGCGTATACTTCAGGAATGAGTATGAATATACTGATTGGCTATGCCAGCGCACATGGTTCTACGGCTGAAATTGCGGAATTTATCGGCAGGGAACTCGCACAGCGGGGGTTCACCATCACGGTTCGCAATGTGGCCGATGTCGAATCCGTGGATGAGTATGATGCCTTTGTTCTGGGTTCAGCCATTCATGCCATGATGTGGCTGACGGAAATGTCCCAGTTTCTTGAACACTTTAAGGATAAATTTCAGGAGGCCCCGGTCGCATTTTTCATCACCTGCATTCGGGTGCTGGAATCCGATGGTTACGAGCATGTGCTGCAGGAATATGTGAATCATCGTGTGCTGGATCAGTTGAACCTGAAAAGCCTGACTGCCTTCGCCGGGCGGCTTGAAATGTCTGCGGTTGATTGGGACGAACGCTGGACGCTGGCAGCCCGTTACGATGGCGTAACCCCGCCGGGCACCTACAACAACGACTTCCGCGACTGGGACACCATCAGCGCCTGGGCACAACAGATCGCCGATATTCTGTCCCCGGCATAACGCGCTTTTATCCCCCCTCGGATATGCTGCCGCTGGCCGCTTATTTGCCTGTCTGATAAGCGGTCAGATTAGCATTTTCAAACTTGTACTTAGAACATAAGTTCGATACAATAGAGAGCAGATTCAGCAGCTCATCCTCTCATAAGACAGGTGTGGATAATGGTTCAGTTAACAGTACAACGTTCAGCAGTGGATGAAATCGCGGCGATTGTCCGCACGGCCTGTATGCGCGAAACCAACATCTTTGGCTACGGCATCTGGACGCACCACATCACCCAGGTGGTTTATTATGCCAAACTGCTGGCGCGCCTGTGTGGTGGCGACGAGGAAGTGGTCGAACTGGCGGCCCTGCTCCACGATTACGCGGCGGTGAAGGACGAAGCCCTGTATGCTGAACATCATATTCACGGCCCGGCAGAAGCCGAAAAACTGCTGAGAGCGCTGGGGTATCCTGCGGACACCATCGAAGCCGTGAAGTACTGTATCGCGACTCACCGCGCCAGCGTGCCATCGCAGCGCCAGAGTATCGAGGCGCAGTGCCTGGCGGATGCCGACGCGCTGGCCCATATCGAGCAGGTGCCCTCGCTGATGCGCATGGTGTATGTGCAGCGCGGCCTGGATATTGACGAGGGGACGCGCTGGGTGCGGGCCAAACTGGAACGAAGCTGGAACAAGCTGAGTCCACTGGCGCAGGAGATGATCCGCGAGAAATATATGGCCGTCCTGCAAACCCTGACCATCGCGGATGCGGCCTGATCTACCCCTGGCTTGACCACTGATCCAGTGCCCAGGCCAGTTCGTCCGGCGCCGGGGCATAATTCCCCACCCGGCGCACCACCAGCCCGCTGGCATAATTCGCCAGCGTAACCGCCTCGGCATAGGGCGCGCCTGCGGCCGCCGCCAGCGTCATAACCGCGATGGCGGTATCGCCCGCGCCCACGACATCATATACATCACTCACCGCGGGGCTGGGGCAGTGATGCACCCACCCCTCTTGCGTGGCAATCGTCGCGCCCTGCGGCCCCCGCGTGATGACCATCGCGCCGCCAAGCTGGAGCCGGTCAAACAGCGCCGCTGCCGCCTCGCCAAAGGCGTCGTTATCATCCAGCGTGCGCCGCAGATACGCCTGCGCATCCGCCGCGTTGCACTTCACCAGCCCAAAATGATGATATTTATCCAGTTCGCCCTGGGCATCTGCTGCCAGCAGCACGCCCCGCGCCGCCGCCAGTTCCCGCACATGCGTCACCAGCGACTCTGTCAGCAGGCCCGCGTGATAATCTGACACCAGCACCGCATCCGCCGCCGCGATATGTTTTTCGATCAGCGCCCGCACCCGCGCCTCGATGCCGCTGCTGACCGGCTCTCGCGAGACGGTATCCAGCCGCGATACCTGCTGCGGAAAGCGCAGGCCCATCTGGGCCATCAGGCGCATTTTGACCGTCGTCGGCCGGGTCGCATCCTTCACCAGCGCGCCGGTTTCGATGCCTTCTGCCTGCAAAAGCTGCCGGAGCTGTGTTGCAGCGGTGTCTGCACCGGTGACGCCAATCTGTACCGCCGTGCTGCCCATGCGCACGATATTGGCCGCCGGGTTGGCCGCGCCGCCGGGGATAATCTGGCGCGATTCGAATTCCAGCACCGGCACCGGCGCCTCGCGGCTGATGCGCATCACCCGGCCGATAACGTATTCATCGAGGATGACATCGCCCACCACGACAATACGCTGCCCGGCCAGCCGGGGAATCCAGGTTTTGAGCGTGCCGTTCAATTCAGATCACCTTATCGTTTGCCACATCTGTACTTATGCCCGCCCGCGCAGCAGCACTGCCAGCACAAAGCGCGGCAGGCGCAGCATCCGGCGCAGCCGCCAGGGCTGCAAAATCAGCCGGAACAGCCATTCCAGCCCCAGGCGCTGCATCCACAGCGGCGCGCGCGGCAGCACCCCGGCGACAAAATCCAGCGATCCACCGATTCCCATCGCCATCGCGACATTCAGGCGCGGCAGATTACGCGCGATCCATTTGTCCTGCTCCGGCGCGCCATAGGCCACAAACAGGATATCGGCCCCGCTGGCGTTGACTCGCTCCACGATGGCATCTTCTTCCTGCGGGGATGGGCTGCCGCTGTAGGTCCCGGCAATCTGCAAACCGGGGTATCTGGATTGCAGCACCGCCGCCGCTTTATCTGCCACGCCCGGCGCCGCCCCCAGCAGGAACAAACGCCAGCCCGTTTGCGCCGCCCGTTCCGCAATAATGGGCACACCATCCGAACCCGTCACGCGCTGCGGCAGCGGCTGGCCCAGGTGCTTCGCCGCCCACAACAGCCCGACTCCATCCGGCACGCACAGCGCCGCCCGGTTGAGGATATGATGAAAATTCGGGTCGTCCTGGGCGATCATGATAAATTCCGGGTTGATGGTACATACATGCCGCGTGGCAGTGTGCGCCTTCACCCACTGGTCGATCAGGTCCAGCCATTCAGCATAGGTGATGGCATCCACCGGCAGGCCCAGCACGCGAATGCGCTTCAGGAAAGCGGGCGCAGGCGCGGGCGGTGTTTCGCTGGCCGGGCTGTCGCCTTCCAGCAGACGCGCCGCCGCTTCGGCCACCTGTTCCGGCGTGACCATGCGCATGCAGGTACGCGCAGCGCAGCCATCGCGCAGGCCCACCCCCTGCCCGACATAACTGCACGGGCTGCATTCCGGCGCGCTGCGCACAATCACGGACCGCCCGCCCGGGTTCCACGGCCCCCAGGCATCCGGATTGCCCGGCCCGAAGATCGCCACCAGCGGCGTACCCACCGCCGCCGCGATGTGCATCACGCCGCTTTCCGCGCCGATAAACACATCCGCCTGCGCCAGCACGCCGGCCAGTTCCGGCAGAGTCGTCTCGCCTGTCAGATCAAGCGGCGCTGTCTGCATCGCCTGCCGGACTGTTTCGCTGTCGTCATCCTTGCCGCCCACCAGGATAATCTGCGCACCGCAGGCCTGATGCAGCCGGTCTGCCACCGCCGCGAAGTATTCCGGGTTCCAGCGCCGGGCGGTGTTATAGGTGCCGCCGCCAGCATGAATGACCACGCGCTGGCCTGTACTGGGGGGCAGCAGGTAAGGCTGGTGATGAAGATGCGCCGGGCGCGGGCGCGTATCTGCCCCCAGCAGGCCCATCAGGTCCAGCCAGTACTGCGCCTGATGCTTCGCCCCGAAACCGGCATCGGGCAGGCGTTCCGTCAGGAACCAGCCGCTGCCGTTCTCCAGCCCGATGCGCCGCCGGGCGCCGCTGACCAGCGCAATCAGCCCGAACTTGAGTGTGCCTGCCTTCAGCGTAAAGTGATGGAAGTAAACCACCACGTCATAGCGCCCCAGCCCCAGCACCCGTCGCAGATTGCCGGGCCGCAGAAAGGCGGTTGCACGGTTAAAGGCTGTCTGCTCAAAGGTGATGATCTCATCGACCAGCCCGGCGCCTTCGACCAGCGGCGCGCTGTGCGATGTCGTCAGCAGAGTCAGGTGGGCCTGTGGCTGAGCTTCGCGCAAAGCGTGCAGAGCCGGTGTCGTCAGCACCAGATCGCCAATATCCGCCAGTTGAACAAGCAGAATACGCATACCGCCTTATACCTTACAGTTTCCGGTTTTCATTCTACACAATCCGGCGGCAGAGAGGCAGGGCGCACAGCCGCGCCCGCTGGCAGGCTGGCGATGCAGAGAGCGCCCGTGCCCGGCCTATTCTGACAGGGCAAGGCCCAGAATGCTGGTCAGCAGCACGTTGGTACCCCGCACCACATCTTCCCAGCGTGAATTTTCTGAGGGGTGATGGCTGACGCCATCGACGGAGGGGATAAAGATCAGGCCGCTGGGCGTAAACATACTCATCACCTGGGCGTTATGACTGGCATAACTGGCCAGGCGCTGGTGACTGACGCCGTTCAGCGTGCAGGCTTTTTCAATACATTCCACTACCTTAAACGACATCATGGCCGCCGGGATGCGCATGTTCAGGGTGGATTTCACATCCAGCCGGTACTGCTGGCCACATTCCTGCGCCAGCGCCAGCAGCGCTTCCTCCATCTGCACCAGCCGGGCCTCGTTGGGATGACGAAACTCCACAGTAACACAGACATCGTTGGGGATAATCGTCAGCGAACCGTGCCGCACTTCCAGATCACCACAGTTCAGCGCACCATCCAGAAAGGTATCCCGCACCAGTTCATGCGCCCGGATCACAAACTGACACGCCCCCTGCAGCGCGTCGCGCCGTTCGCGCATACTGGCCGTGCCGGAATGCCCCGCCTGCCCCAGAAAGGTAATGTGATAGGAGGTGCGCCCGACGATGGCCGTCACCACGCCGATATCCGTGCGGCTGCGTTCCAGCCTGGACCCCTGCTCTACATGCATCTCGATATACCCGGCCACCGTCTTTGGGTCGCGGGCTGCGCGGCGCACATCGTCCGGGTTGATGCCTGCCCGGCGCAGCGCCGCCCGAAAGGCGCTTTTGGTCGGATCAGCAGAATTCAGCACATCCTTTGGCAGTCGCCCCGTCAGGCTCATGCTGCCAAACATCGGCTCCCACGTCCCTTCATCGTCGGTGAAATCCATCACCTCCAGATGTACCGGCAGCTTGACCTGCGCCTCTCTGATCGTGCGTAGACATTCCAGCCCGGCCAGCACCCCCAGCACACCGTCGAAGCGGCCTGCATTGGGGACAGTATCCAGATGCGACCCGATAAGGACGGTGCGGGCGCTGCGGTTATCCGACCGCAGGATGCCGCTCAGGTTGCCGGCATCATCATCATGAATCAATAAGCCCGCTTCTTCTATCTGGTCTGCAAACCAGGCGCGGGCTTCGAGATCTTCGCGAGAAAGGGCCGGTCGGGAAATGCCGCCGTTTTCAGTAAGGCCGATTTTGGAAATTTCCTCAAAGTCGGCCTGCAAGCGTTCACTGCTGATTTTGAGCTGAGGCAGGATCATAGAATGTTTACAACCAATCAGGTCCGGCGATTGGCCCCATATTATAAACAATTGCGCCAAAAATGATATAAGAAAAAGGCCAACCCTCAATGATTCGGGGAGTAATGGCGCAGAATACCAGTATAATTAAGGAAAAGAAAAAAGGGGTAGGTTAAAGAGGGAGGTCTTGATGTTTATTGTTGATCCCAACATTGTTTACCTGGCCCTGATCTTCGGTCTGTGGATAGGTGTCACAGCGGTCTATATGCCCGGGACCGGCCTGCTGGAATTTTTCTCCGCCGCCTCGGTGATCGGGGTGGTGCTGGCGCTTGGCAGCATGCCGACCAACTGGGGCGCGGTTGTTCTGGTGATTGTGGGTGCGCTCAGTTTTATCGTCATCCCCTTCATCAGACAGCAGCTTCTGGTGCTGGCACTGGGCGGGCTGATTATGCAGGCGCTGGGCGGGCTGTTCATGTTCCATGGCACCGTCGTTTCACCTGTGATTATCGCGCTGATTGTGGTGATTTCACTTATCTATCATCGCTATATCCTGATCCCAATGCTGGAAAAGGCCCGCATGCTGCCGGTAAACGATGAAAGCGATGGGCTGATTGGTGCGCGGGGGCGTGTCGTAAAAGCCCTGAACCCGCTAGGCACGGTCAATGTGCATGGTGAGTTGTGGACTGCCAGCAGCGAACAGCCCCTGGAAGCGGGGGATGAAGTGATCGTTGTAGAACGCGACGGATTGAACATTTTAGTCGAGGGGATAAAGCATAAACGCGCCCCGGTAAATGGCCACGAGGAGTAAGCCCTATGGAAACACCATTTTTGATTATTCTGCTCATTCTGCTGGTTTTTTATGTGATTATCCGCACCTTTCGGGTCATTGCGGAATATGATCGCCTGGTCATTCTGGCCCTGGGCCGCTATGCCGGGACACGCGGGCCGGGCCTGGTGGTAGTCATCCCGCTTCTGGAGCAGGCCATCAAGGTGGACATGCGCGAAAAATTCCTGGATATCCCGGCCCAGACCGCCATCACGCAGGACAACGCCCCCATCGCCATCGACTTCCTGGTGTATTACCGGGTGGTAGACCCCAAGCTGTCGGTTATCGCGGTGGATAACGTGGTACATGCCTCTACCAACATCGCCACCACCACCCTGCGCGCGGTCATCGGTGATATTTCACTCGATGATGTGCTGTCCAAGCGCGAGCAGATCAACGACACCCTGCGCGTCAAGCTGGATGAAGTCACGGAGCGCTGGGGCCTCAAGATCACCAGTGTGGAAATCCGCGAGATTGAACCGCCGCGCGAAGTGCAGGACGCGATGAACCGCCAGATGAGCGCCGAGCGCGAGCGCCGTGCCCTGGTCACCCGGGCCAGTGGTGAACGCGAAGCCGCGATTGCGGTTGCAGAAGGTGAAAAACAGGCCGCGATCCTGCGGGCGGAAGGCCAGAAGCAGTCCTCTATCCTGCAGGCAGAAGGCGAGCGCCAGGCTCAACTGCTGCGCGCCCAGGGTTTTGCCGCCGCGCTGAAGACCGTCGAGGAAGAAGCGCACATGGCCGGCAGCAACACCATGTACCTACAGTACATGAACGCCCTGCGCGACATTGGCGCCAGCCCTTCGACCAAGTTCGTGCTGCCGCTGGAACTCATCAACGTGGTGCAGCAGTTTTCCGCCGGCCTGACCAGCAACGGCCAGCCCACACGCCACACCATGACCGAATAACTGTTAAGCAAATACCTGCGTCACAGCAGGCCAGAATCCCAGAATCGAAAGACCCGCCGTGAAGCGGGTCTTTTTACTTGCGCGAGCTTTACCCCTCAGGGCCTCGTGAATGGTCACTCGGTTGGGATTGATGGGGTGTGTATATGTGCTGCGCATGTCTACGTGTCATTATAGCACAATATCGCTTCAAAATTCGAGTCTATCCTGCCAGCATCAGCACAACATACAGGCAGGGCGCCGCCAGCAGAGTCCCATCAATCCGATCCAGCACCCCGCCATGCCCGGGAAGAATGGAGCCGCTGTCCTTGACGTTCAGGTGGCGTTTGATAAGCGATTCGATCAGATCGCCGGTCTGGGTGGCCACCGGAATAACGATGTTCGCCAACAGCGCAGTCTCCAGCGGCAGCCCGCCCAGCAGCGCCAGCGTAAAGCCCCCCACAAAGCCCATCGCCAAGCCGACAAAAGCGCCTTCCACCGTTTTAGAAGGGGAAATGGTGGGGGCCAGCTTGTGCTTGCCAAACAACCGGCCGCCGATCATGGCGAAGCTGTCTGTACACCAGTTGCTGATAAACAGCATCAGGGTCCACAACAGGCCGTTTTCCCCGGCGCGGATCAGCGTCAGCACACCCATCGACAGGCCGATATACAGCGCGCCGCCCAGCGCATAGCTGTATTCCCGCAGCAGACTGCCGCGCCGGCGCAGCGTTTCGATAATGCCGCCACACACCAGCAGCAGCACCACCAGCAGGGCCAGCGGCAGCGCCTGTAACCAGACAGCGGTGGCCATAACCATCACCGCCAGCGCCACCAACAGCGCCAGCAGCATATGACCGGGCAGGATCATGTGCGCCAGTTCAAAACCGCCGATCACCCCTACAAGATTCGCGCCCAGGTTAAACAGGGGCGCGCCTACATAGGTAAGAAAGAGGATTATGGGAAGACCCACCAGCCCGGTTATGATCCGAGGCAGCATGTCTGTTCCCAGCACTTGCCTGAACGGAACCACAGTCTGTTTTGCCTGTTCTATCATTCTGACGAATGCGGATAAGGTGTATTCGCCCGCTGGCCGTATCTTCACCTCAACAGCGACGGTCAGATCATGATGGCTAGAAAGTGTGTATCTCTCATCACTTTACTGCGAATTCAGTCCGCAATCAACACAAGGTTTCTGAAGATAGGGCCATCACCCGGCATCCTGCGCATTGGCCCTGGCAGCACACAGACCCCAAAGTCATAATATGGCGTTTGTGTAAAAGAAAGGCAGTTCGTTGAAGTCTCTGTCCCGCATCATCATCACATTCACGCTGGGGCGGCTCATCGTCAATATGACCCGGCGCTTCGCTTATCCGTTCATCCCGGCAATCGCGCGGCGGCTTGGCACCCCCATCGGCAGCATCCAGACCGCGCTGGCCATCTCGTGGGGAATCGGCATCCTCAGCCCGCTGTTTGGCACGCTGTCAGAACGTTATGGCCGCAAGCGGGTCATGCTGGTCGCAATGGCGGTCATGGCACTGGCCAGCCTGCTGGGGGCGCTGGTGCCTCAGTTCTGGGCCTTTGCCCTGGTGATCATCATCTACGGCGCCAGCAAGATGGTGTTTGACCCGGCGCTTCAGGCGTATATCGGAGACCGGGTGCCGTTTGCCCAGCGCGCGCGTGTGTGGGGCGCCATTGAACTTAGCTGGTCCGGGGCGCTGTTTGTGGCGGCCCCACTGACTGGCCTGCTGTTGGAAGATGCCGGGTTGCAGCCGGTGTTCTGGATGCTGTTTGTGGCGCTGTCGTTCAGTCTGCTGCTGTACTGGCGCTTTATCCCGGGGGACAGCCCACCGCCCACCACCACCCCCGCCGTACAGAATCGCCTGCCGGTGTTCCGCCTGCTGCGACAGCGCCCGCTGGCCTTCGCCGCGCTGGGTTATACCTTCTGCTCGATTGCGGCGCAGGAAATCTTCTTCATCAATTATGCGCTGTGGATGGAAACCTCGTTCGAGCTGGTGCTGGCCTCGCTGGGCGTGGCAACGATTGTGCTGGGCCTGGCAGAAGCCGGGGGCGAACTGCTGGTAACGACGGTGGGAGATCGAATCGGGATGCACCGCATGGCCTTTTATGGTGCGCTGGTGGCCGGGGCCGGCTTCGCCCTCATCTTTCATCTTAACCAGAACCTGCCGGTCGCGCTGGTGGGCATGTTTGTGCTGTTTGTGCTGGTGGAAATGTCTATCGTGGCGTCTATCGGGCTGTTTACCGAAGTGCTGCCAGAATCCCGCGCCCTGATGATGAGCGCCAATATCAGCGCTATGGCCCTGGGGCGTCTGTTTGGGGCGCTGGTGGGGGCGGGTGTTTATGGGCTGACCGGCAGTTTCACGTTTGTTGGGCTGGTCACAATGGTGATTGTGCTGGTCGGCTGTGGGTGTATCTGGCTGCTGCGCAGAATGGCCTGATGCCTGCGCCGCGCACCTGCCAGTCTAAAGGCGATGGGCGAAGCTGTGCGCCACAGCCTCGCCCTCTGCAAACGGATTATCAGGCCCCGGCGGTGTTCAGCCGTTCCATCTGCGCATCCGTCAGGGTCACCTCCAGCGCGCCCAGGTTATCCTGCATGACTTCCGGCGTGCTGGCAGAAATCAGCGGCAGCACCGCCGGGGTGCTGTGCAGCATCCACGCCAGCACCACCTGGCTGGCCGTCGCGCCAGTTTCCTGAGCGACCTCGCGCAGCGCCTGCATCCGCGCCTCGCTGTCCGGCCCGGCATATTCCTGCCGCAGCGGGCGATCAGTCCGGGTATAGGCCCCGCCCAGCATCGCGGAAAACGCCAGAATACGGATATTGCGCTGTTCCACCAGCTTCAGCAGTTCATACGTCACAAGGGTATGGTTGCCCAGGTCTGAACCATAGCGGCGCAGCGGGCGCAGATAGCTGTAGCGCTGCTGCAAACAGCAGTATTCTACCCAGCCATTGCTGCGGCTGGCGCACAGCACTTCTTCCAGCCGCCATGCGTAATAATTGCTGCCCCCCACAAAGCGCACCTTGCCAGCCTGCACCAGCCGGTCAAAAGCCTGCATGGTTTCCTCAAGCGGCGTGTTAGGGTCATCCTTGTGGGCATAATACAGGTCAATGGTATCAACCCCCAGCCGCTGCAGACTCTTGTTACATTCTTCCTCGATCTGCCGCGCTGTCAGGCCGCGTTCCGCACCGGGATTATCCGCACTGCCGGGATAGGGAAAGCCTACCTTGCTGGCGATAAACACCCGGTCCCGGTTGCCACGCTCGCGCATCCACTCGCCCAGCAGCCTTTCGCTCTCACCGCCCACTGCCCATTCTTCCAGCCAGTGCGCATAGCCGTTGGCGGTATCCAGAAAGGTGCCGCCGGCATCGAGATACATATCCAGCATGCGGTAGGAAGTCTCGCGGTCGTTGCGGGTGCCAAACTGCATCGTACCCAGGCACAGGGCACTGACCTCGACCCCGCTGTTGCCCAGAGGCAAAGTTTTCATGACATTGTCTCCTCTGAAGATCAGACCGTTAATGGCATGAATTTTAACCTGCCTGCACCGTACGCCCCAACCAGCATGCAGACCAATCAGCCCTGCAGCGCATCAAAGACCCGGGGCGCCAGCAGCCAGATCAGCCGCCCACGCAGCGGCCCCGGCCCTGGCTCGATATCCACCCGCGCCAGGCTGCCTACTTTCATCAGCACCTCGGCGCCTGTCAGCAGCCTCACCACCGCCTCCATGCTGGGGTTATGCCCCACAAACATGACCTCGGCGTTATCCGGCAGGCCCTCGGTAAGGCGAGCCACCGCGTCCAGGTCAAAGTCAAAGTTGACTTCCTCGCGGACCTCCACCTGTTTTTGCAGCACCCCGGCCAGAATATCCGCTGTCTGGCGGGCACGCACACGCGGGCTGCTGTAGATTCGATCCGGCGCGACACCCAGCCGGGCCAGCACCTGCGCCTCGGTTTGCAGCCGGGCAGCGCCATCGGCCGTCAGCGGGCGGTCATGATCGATCATGGCGCCGCTGCCGGGTTCGGCCTTACCGTGCCGCACAAAATAGAGTCGCATGTCTGTCTCCCTTCGCGCTAACTGATTTTTGCGGTGCGGACGCGGCGCTGCGCGGCGATGACTTCATCTTCCCACTGCACATGATCCGAATCATCAATGCGTCCCGCGGCATCCATAGCCGCGATGATGTCCTCCATCGCCTCTTTCAGGGTCATCTTCGGGCGAAATTCCGGCACATCCCTAAAAATCTTTTCAGAGCTGAAATAATTATTATGGGAATAAGCATCTTTACAGGTGCCCATATTGGGCACACCCAGCGCGATCATATCCTCCAGCGGCACACCCACCAGTTCGACTTCGCGGCCAATAACGTCCATTGCGGTATGATGAAACACATCCCAGTAAGTGAATCCCGCATCCACCAGGTTATAAACCTGCCCGATGCAGCGCGATTTGCCGATGACCCCGACGAAGCCCGGCGCGGCATCCTTCACATGCAGAAACTGGATCATCTGGCGGCCATTGCCACACACGACCAGCGGCTTGCCCTTGCGCACCCGGTCAATCCACTGGGTATCGCGGCTGGCCTGGCGGATGAGGCCGCGCACCGGCCCGTGCGTCGTGGAGGGCCTGATGATGGTGGCGGGAAAGTTCTCATTATAAAACGCCGCCATAAAGGCATGATCAGCCTCCGCCTTGCCCACTCCGTAAGGGGTATCCGGCTGGATGGGATGATCTTCGGTTACCGGCAGCCAGACATCCGGCTTGCCATAGGCCATCACGCTGGAACACTGGATAAACTGCTGCACGCCAGCAAACGCCCGGATGTCGCTTTCTGCATCCTCCCGGTTAAAGCAGATCATATCGATGGCCACATCAAATTTTTCCTGCTGCATTTTGGCCTCAAACGCCGTCCGGTTTTTGCGATCCCCCAGGATCAGCCTGGCTCCTTCCGGTACATCACCCTTGCGCCCCCGGTTGTAGCAGGTGACTTCGTGTCCCTGCTGCAGCAGCAGTTCCACAATGCTGATGCTGATATTGCCCGTGCCGCCGATAATCACTATGCGCATGATGCTGCCTTTCTGCATAGAAACCCTCTGTTAGCAACAGAGCATACCAGCATCAACAGACAGCGCAACCAGGGCCGGGAAAAATGGTTATAGGCGCAAAATCACAGGCAAATCGTGTACTTCACCAACGTCATAAAGGCACGAAGGTGGTAAACTATAGGGCATTAGCAGGCAGAATGATGATGGTTCTATGCGTAAGTTGTGGGTTTTACTGGTATTGGTCCTTTTTCCGACGGTTGCCTTTACACAGACACAGCCAGCGCCGTTTTGTGGGGTGGTCGATTCGTTTGATTATCCGATCGACAACCTGGTCGAAGGCTATGACGATTTTGCCCTGTATCGCCCGCGCTTCGAAGGCAACCATGTCGGCATCGACATCGGCTTCGACCGCTGGGGCGACCCGGTATACGCCGCCGCCAAAGGCCGCGTCACCCTGTCAGATATCGAAGAGTGGGATACCGAAAAGGGGGTGGTCGTTGTCGAACATACCTTTCCGGATGGCAGCATCGCCTATACGCTGTACGGCCATATGGAAGAAACAGACGATGTCAAGTTCCCCCGCGTCGGCCAGTGTGTAGATCAGGAAACCGTGCTCGGCGGCATTGGCTGGCCATCACGCGGGCGGCCGCATCTGCATTATGAAATCCGCGATTTTATGCCGGACGAAGGCGGGCCGGGGTATGTCACCACCAACCCGCTGGATGAAGGCTGGTATCATCCGATTGACTTTACGCATCTGTGGCGCATCCGGCTTCAGCCCGGCTTTATCGAATCAGTCACCTTTAATTCTGTGCCGGCCCTGCCCCCGGTCCGGCTCGACAGCGGGCGCTATGTGCTGGCTTCTGGCAATGTGCTGGAAATTGTCGGCGAGGCAAACGGGCAGGTGCTGGGGCGGCTGGAAACAGACGGCGTCGTCAGCGGGCTGGCCAGCCTGCCGGGCGAGCGCGTCGTCGCCCACACCCGCAACGGCCAGGTATTCACCTTAAAGGATGGGCGTTATACGGCGCTGTGGCAGGTGGAAGGCATCGACGAACCCTTTCTCACGCTGGGGGAAACGCTGGTATTTGCCATGACTGGCGGCGGGCTGGAAGCCTATGATCCTGCGGGGGCGCTGTTGTGGTCGCTGCCTTCGGTGGCCACCACCAACCGCGTCACCCAGTTTACCACCAACGGCCAGCAGATCGCGCTCGGCGTCCGGCAGGATTCCGGGGGCATTCTGTGGCGGCTGATCGACACCCAGGGCCAGGTACAGTACGAAACATCGCTGCAGGAACAGCCCATCATCGCCCCGGCCTGGGATGGAAGCTGGATCGGGCTGGATGGTGTGCAGTTCAAGCGTTTTAGCAACGGCGAAAATCATACTTATGGCAGCATTGATATCCGCCCGGGCCGCACCGCTGCCGCGACGGTGGATGTGCTGAGCAACACCTATGTCTACATGGGCAATTTTGGCAATACCCTGCTGGCGATGAGTCCTACAGGCGAGGTGCTGTGGCAGGTGGAATACCCGGTAGAGCCGGACTCGCTGCCCCCCTTAATGGACACGGGCAATGGCTGTCTGCTGTATACCCTGGGCATGGATGGCATCCTCAATGTCTTCGACACCTCTAATGGCGACCTGGTGAATCAGGTGGAACTGTATGCCGGGGGGGACCGCAACAGCAGCCCGCGCGCGCGTATGCTGGCGGTGGACCAGAACGAGACAATTCGTGTGGGCACGGGCTTCCTGTCTGTCGTGGCACTGGATGGCTGGGTGCTGGGGAACAAGGCCGCCTCTGAGTGTCTGCTCGGTTAACCGGCGGATTCCTGCTCCTCAGCCTACGGTTGGCGAACGCCGCGTTACTAGGGGTATACACGCTGTAATATTTTCCTTTATGATTGTAAGTATAATGATCTGGAGAAGCGCGCGTCAGTTCTGAGCAGAATCGCTGATAAGGCCTGCTGCCAGAACTGTGACCCTGGATACGTACCCGGCTGTGTGTGATACATCGCAGACGGTGTGGATTGTATCCGGACGCTGCCATTTCGCGGGGCAGGAGAAAAGACTATGACCGATCTTATCGGCCAGAAAATTGATCATTTCCGGATTGAACGCCTGCTGGGCCAGGGGGGCATGGGGGTGGTCTATGAGGCCACTGACCTATCGCTCAACCGCCGCGTCGCGCTCAAGATCATGCACAAGCATCTGGCCGCGCGCGAAAGCTTCCAGCAGCGTTTTGTGCGCGAGGCCCAGAACGCAGCCCGCCTCAAGCATCCCAACATCGTCCAGATTCATCACTTCTTCAACCGGGATGGCCAGCTTTTCCTGGTCATGGAACTGCTGGAAAATGGCAGCCTGCAGGATTATATGCAGCGCCTGCGCGACCAGGGCCGCCGCATGGAACAGGCGGAGGCTGTCGAACTGGTGCGGCAGGTGGCGAGTGGTCTGCATTATGCCCACCAGCAGGGCATGATTCACCGCGACATCAAACCGGCCAACGTGCTGCTGACGACTGATACCGATGGCAACAACCCCTTCACCGCTTATCGCGCCCTGATTGCTGATTTCGGGCTGGCAAAGCTGCTGCAGGAGATGCAGACCTCGCAGACCGGGCCGGTGGGCACGCTGGCCTATATGGCCCCGGAACAGATCCTGGGTGGCAGGGTGGATGCACGCTCGGACATTTATGCCCTGGGGGTGATCCTGTTCGAGTTGGTGCTGGGCTACCGGCCGTTTAACCCGCAGTCGCTGCGTGATGCCGTCCGGGCACATCGCGGCGGTTCGGTGCTGACACCGGCCAACACGCCCCCCGGCCTGCCAGCGGCACTGGAGGAAGTGATCAACCGCTGCCTGGCATCGAACCCGGAGGATCGTTATCAGTCTGCGCATGAGGTCGCCCATGCCCTGCGCCAGTTTCTGGAAAGTGACGAAGTGCGCCAGCGCTCGCCGCTGCCAGAGGAATCTGCGCCAGCGCCGCCACCCCCTGCCCCTGCCAGAATGCCGCCCGAAGAAGCCAACCTGCTGACACATGTAACCAACCCTACCTGGCCCCATGCCGCGCCCTCGATGTACCCGGATGTCGAACGGTCTGATCTGTATGGCCATGACCTGCTGATGATCAGCTACAAATCGCAGCAGCTGGACCCGATTCCCATCCGTCAGGACATTATCACCATCGGGCGCGACCCCACCAACCATATCGCGCTGCAGGGCACCAAGTCCGAAGTATCGCGCCATCATGCCCGCATCGAACGCAACCCGGAGGGCGGCTATTATATTATCGACCTGAACTCGACCAACGGCACGTTTATGGGCCGCCAGAAGCTGACCCCCAGCGTTCCCCAGTTTTGGGAGCCGGATAAAACCGTGCGCATCGGTGACTACTGGCTGAAGATCGACCTGGTGGCCAACCGGGGGGCGCGCGCATCGCGCCAGGGGGACGGCAGAACCCAGCCCAACACCCAGAACCCGCTGACAGAAGAGTTTCTGACGGAAAATATCGCCGTACAGGCCAGCCTGACCCATGTGATCGTCGAGGCCGGCTCGTATAACGATATTACGGTGGCTGTCACCAACCGCAGCAAATATGTTGATCATTACGCGCTTCAGGTCATGGGCCTGCCGCCGGAATGGGTGGTGCTGCCAGACCGGCAGTTGAAGCTGCTGCCAGACAAGCAGGATACCCTGACCGTACGGCTGCACCCGCCGCGCAGCAGCGAAAGCCGCGCCGGACAACATCGCTTTACGCTGCGCATCGTCAGCGTTAAGGATGCCAGCGTCTACATGACCATTCCCTGCACGCTGGAAATCAACCCGTTTTACCAGTTCAGCGCCAGCCTGCAGCCCCGGCTGATCCACCGCGATCAGCCGCTGATTCTGACCATCATCAACGAGGGCAACAGCACCGATTATTACACCCTGTCGGCATCAGATAACCAGTATGCGCTGACATTCGACCTGCCGACAGAACCGCTGATGGTAGAACCAGCTCAGGGCATTGACGTGCAGATTGATGTGGCATCCCGCAGCCAGCCCATTGTAGGCAGCACGCGCATCCTCCCCTTTGATATACAGGTCGCCAGCAAGGGACTGGGCGCCGGCGCCAAAAGTGTTTCCGGTGCGCTCCAGGTTGATGCAATGATTCCGCGCCTGGTGTTTGGCGCTGCTGTTGCGCTGGGGCTGCTGGGCTGCATCGCCGTTACGCTGCTGGCCATCGGCCTGGCGGGGTCGAACCAGAACGCGAACGCCACCGCCACCGCAGAGGCCGAACGCACGCGCCAGACTGCCGAAGCAGGCGTGGATTCGGATAACGACGGCCTGACCGATGCTCGTGAGCTTGAACTGGACCTGGACCCCTTCAACCCGGATACAGATGGGGATGGCCTGCTGGATGGCGAGGAAGTGCGCCAGTACGGCACTGACCCCAGAAACCGGGATACGGATGGCGATACGCTGTCTGATGGCACCGAAGCAGCAGGCTGCACCAGCCCCATTAACCCGGATACGGACGGTGACGGCATTCCGGATAACCAGGACCCGGACCCCTGTGCTGGCCCGACCCCGACTGCCACGCTGACCTCGACGCGCATCCCAACGGCAGAGCCGCCGCCCACCGCCACCCCGTCGCCATCGCCACCGCCGCCGACGGTCATTATTCCGCCACCGCCGCCCCCTGTGGTAACAGACCCGCCGCCACCACCGCCGCCGCTGCCATCGTCAACGACGCTGCCGCTGTTCCCAACGGAGTCGCCCACGCCCTAGCGCGGCAGTACGATCAACTAATCCGGACGGCCCTGCTGCTCGACTGTGCAGGGTCGTTTTTTTGATAGTTATTTGCGGGCGATGATGAGGGTGGAATAATTAAACGCCCAGGGGAAGATGCGGCCCAGCACCGCGCCCAGCGCCTCCGCCAGCGCGCTGGTCTGGTAATAGCCCGGCCCGCGAAATGGCCCGCCTAATCCCCACAGCGTAAAGGCGTGGCTGGTGGGCAGCGTTTCGCACAGGCTGAATCCCACCTCTGTAACGGCGCGTTCCAGGCTGGCGCGGGTGTAGGTGCTTTCGTAGAAATCCTCATCTGTCAGGCGGCTCTGGCCCATCAACTGCCGCCGCCAGCCGATCAGCCGGTGAACAATGTGCGGGTAGGGGATCGTCAGCACCAGCACCCCGCCCGGCATCAGGGCGCGATAGGCCTCTGCCAGCGCCGGCCCCAGCCCATGCTCGAAATGTTCCAGCACGCCAAACGACAGATACGCCCCAATGGATTCATCCGCCACCGGAAGCGTATGAACATCCCCGGCAAACAGCACCAGCGAAGGATCGTAAGCGCGGGATGTGTGCAGGGCGTTCACGGCATAATCCATGCCGATGACCGGAAAGCCCATCTCCCGCAGCGTAATCACCACCGCGCTCAGGCCGCTGCCTGCTTCCAGGATCACGGCATCGCGGGGGAGATAGCGGGCATAAGCCTCAATCGTCGCCATCGAGCGAGGATAACGCACCGCCTGTAGTTCCACCTCTATCGACGCCGTATCCCAGATCTGCTCCCAGGTCTGGCGTGTGCTCTCGTAGCGGGAGGATGAGTCGTGTGACATAGGGTTTTCCGGCTCTGTGGCGGATGATCAGACAAAACGCAGGTTGAATCCTATCCCGATTACCCCCCGAGTCAAGTGTGGAACAGACAGGGGTGCAGCGCCGTACCTGAAGGTATCCCGTATAGCGGGAAGGTATATAATAGAGTTGTGTGAATATGCAAAGGTCCGGCACTTGTTATGAGCAGCGAAAAAGTCTACGAAATGCTGTGGGACTGCAAATACTGCGGAACCCAGAAACTACTTGGTAAAACCCACCGCTTCTGCCCGAACTGCGGCGCCCCGCAGGACGACGAAGCGCGCTATTTCCCTTCGGATGATGAAAAAGTCGAAGTCAAGGATCATGTGTATTACGGCGTCGATGTCGTCTGCCCAAGCTGCGACACGCTCAACAGCGCCAATGCCCAGTTCTGCCAGCAGTGCGGCACCCCCCTCACGGATGCCCCCAAAGCTCAACTGGTGACGGATGATCAGGTCATTGGCGAGGGCGAAAGCTTTGCCTCCACCGGTTCGCGCGATATTGCCCACGAACGCTATGTCGAAAAGCTGGAAGCGGCAGGCCTTCAGGCGGATGGCACCGCCAGACCAAAGCCTAAAAAGTGGTGGCTGTACGGCATCCTGGGCGCTGTCGGGCTGGTCATTGCCTTTATTCTGTTGGGCATCTTCTGGAAGCAGGATGCAACCGGCTATGTCGTGGGGCACGAATGGACGCGCGAGATCAGCATTGAATCCTTCGAGCCGCGTTCGCAAAGCGCCTGGTGCGATGCCATGCCTGCTGACGCCTACAGCATCACCCGCCGCAGCGAAGTACGCAGCTATCGCCAGATACCTGATGGCCAGGAATGCAGCACCGTCCGCGTCGATAATGGCGATGGAACATTCAGCGAACGGCAGCAGTGCCGCACCCGCTATCGCGAAGAACCGGTCTACGCTAATCGCTGCTACTTCACGGTTGATCGCTGGGGCCACGAACGCAACGTCACCGCCCGCGGACAGGCTCTCAGCGACGATCCGCACTGGCCAGACGCGAATCTCGCCCGGACCGGCACCTGCATCGGCTGCGAACGGGAGGGCGAACGATCCGAACAATATCTGGTCCACTTTCGTGCTGGCGAGGATGAATACACCTGCACGCTTGACCAGTCGGCGTGGGAAGCCATGCCCCTGGAATCGACCTGGACGTTCCAGATTCGGGTGCTGACCGGGCGGCCAGACTGCGACACACTCGAACCGGCGTCAGGCTAGCGATTCACGCAGCCGCCGACCATAAGTCCAATGCAGCAGCAGGCCCACAGGGACAGCAGAAGGCATGGTATGCTTTGCTTTATCCCTGTGGGTACCGCTGCTGTTTTTTTATAAAAAGGAGTTTTTTATGGGTAAAGGACGTGTTTATCAGGATGAGATATTTCGTTACGAAGACCCCTACAGCGAGCGCGAAATCACCCGCCTGACCAGTTATCTGGGCCATTCCAATCATTTTTATTTCACCGATCCCTGCTGGTTCAACAATGGCCGTTCGCTGATCTTCATGTCTGACCGCGAAGGCCAGAGCAACCTGTTCCGGTACGACCTGGACGACGGCAGAATCACCCAGATGACCGACCTGAAAGGGCCGGGCAAGGCGCGCGGCTGCATCAGCACCGTGAATAACGCCAATTATTTCTGGTGGCAGGGGCAGATGATCGAGCTTGATCTGGATACACTGGAGGAGCGCGTGATCTGGGAACTGCCGCCTGGCATGGTGCCGGATAACCGCGCCAACCCCACCGCCGATGGCCGCTATCTCTGTTCGCGTCTGATGGAGGATATCGCCCAGGCCCGGCCCACCATCGACTTCGCCTATTCCCGCTTTCGCGAACACTTCCACGCCCGCCCGCTCAGCCAGATCATCCGCGTCGAGATTGCCACCGGACAGATGGAAATCATTCACGAGGATCGCTGCTACATCGGCCACATCAACACCTCGCCCAGCCTGCCGGATATCCTCACCTTCTGTCACGAAGGCCCCTGGCATCTGGTTGAACAGCGCATCTGGGGGCTGAATATTGCCAGCGGCGAAACCTGGAAGATTCGTGATCAGGACGATGGCAAAAATCTGGCGATTGGCCATGAATACTGGTTTGCGGATGGCAAGCGCATTGGCTATCATGGCCGCCCGCGTATCGATGACCGCACCGCAGACCGGCCCCTGGGCGACCACATCTTCGGACATATCCAGTGGGACAACAGCGACCCGGTCGAGGTGCATTTCCCCTTCCATTCCGGCCATTTCCACAGCCTGGATGAAAGGATCATCGTGGGCGATGGCACCCCGGCACAGGCGGGCAACCGCTGGAAGGACTCGCAGCCATTTATCCAGTTGTTCAAATGGGATGGCGAACAGTACATCGGGCCGCGCATCCTGGCCTATCATCGCAGCACCTTCAACAACCAGCATGCCCACCCGCACCCGCGCTTCACGCCGGATGGACAGCATGTGCTGTATTCATCTGACCTGACGGATTATTCCAATATGTACCTGGTCGAGGTCGGCGCATTTGAGGATCTGCCGGAACTGACACCGGATACTCCTGCCCGACCTGATATGATGCAAAAAAGTGGGTGATGGCGCTTACCATCTTTTACACCGCTAACCTGCGGGGCGACCTGGCGCTGCTGCCCCGGTTATACACCTTTCTGCGCCAGCTACAGCGCCAGCACACGGGCCGTGCTGTCCTGCTGGATGCCGGGGCGGCCTGTGACGAGGCCGCCTGGCATTGTGCCGCAACCGGGGGGCGCTCTGCGCTGCTGGTGCTGGATGCGATGGGCTATGATGCGGCCAACGTGTGCGGCTTCCTCAGCAGCGAGGGCCGCGCCCGTCTGGCAGGCAACCTGATGCGGATGATGATCCTGTGTGAAGGGGACACCTGGGCGCGCGATGACGTGGTGGTAACGACAACAGATCAGCCCGCGCCGCAGCCTCATACCCTGCATATTGTGCTGAACAGCCACCCAACGCTGCGCATAGAACATAACAGGTTGTATCTGGCCAGTGTGCAGGCCGGGCAGGTGGGCATCGTGCAGGTGGGGGATGCCGCAGACAACGGCCGCCTGACAATTCTGCATCAGGAAATCGCCCCCCTGCCCCTGGCGGCGCTGCCGGACCCGACCATTGCCGGGACCGTGGATTTTGTGCTGGATGAAGCCCGCTACTACCGGCGCAGGGGTGATCAGCCCTCTTCCTAGCTGGATTCCGCCCCGAACCAGCGGTTATAAATATCCTGATAGGTGCCGTTTTCCAGCAGTTGCAGAATCGCCCGGTTGATGGGTTCGCGCAGCGGACTGCCTTCTGGCAGGGCGATGCCGTATTCTTCCACCCCAAACATCGACCCGACGGTGCGGAAATCGTCACGGCCTTCTGTGCGGGCAAAGTACCGCAGGACAGGCGCATCATAGACCACCGCATCTACCCGGCGCGTGCGCAGCAGCGTATAGGCCTCTTCTACCTGGCTCACCCCAACATAGCCAACGCCGGCATTGCGCAGAAAATCAGCCGAGGTCGTCCCTTCCACCGTCGCTACCCGGTGCGTGCGCAGGTCCGCCACCCCACTGATCGCGCTTTGCAGTTCACGCACGGTCGCCCCCGCGCTCAGCGAAGCGGTCAGGTTCGCGATCAGGAAAATGCCGGAAAACATCCAGATCAGCGCCATCACACGCCCGGCAAAGGTGCGCGGCGGCACATCGTCATACCCGATGACCGTCACAGCGGACCACCACAGCATGCGCCCGATCCCTTTCAGATAGGTCGGCGATATCTCCGGGTGGATGCGCCGTTCGATAAACCACAGCACATGCGAGGCCAGCAGGATCAGCACCACGAACAGGCCCAGAAACTGCAAAAATTCCGGCGCCAGCACCGCGTTCAGGGCGTTGTCTATCGGGCTGACCTGATCATCGCGGATCATAATCTGCAAGCCCGCGTCGAAATAGGGGAAGCTGAAATCGAGAAGCGCCTCTCGTTCAGCAGTGATGGTAATACCGGCAATTGCTGCGTCTGCCTCGCCATTCTGCACCGCGTCGAGCTGATCAGTCACGGTTTCGACCTCGTAAAATTCGTAGGTCTGCCCCATTTCCTGGGCGATGGCATCCCACAATTGAATGCTGAAGCCCGTCATCTGATCACCCTGTTGCATCACCAGCGGCGGAAACAACTTGGTGGCGACGCGCAGCGGCTCTGCATCCTGCGCATGGGCATCCCCGGCCAGCAGAAAGACAAATATGAAGCTCAGGTTCAGGATACGGGCAGCAGACATTACAGCAGTTTCAGGAGAAGTTGATTAAATGATCAGGAACGGGGATTCTACTCGCGGCTGATGGTCTGTGCAAGCGCCGATGTCAGGCAGGCAGCGCCGCGGCCCATTCGCGCAGCGTCTTTTCCAGCGCATCGCGCACCTGCGCAAATGAAGCCAATCTGTCGGCGTTGCTGCCCTCGACAGCGGCAGGATCAGGAAAGCTCCAGTGAATGCGCACCGCCAGGCCAGGAAACACGGGGCAGGTTTCTGCTGCGTTGTCGCACACGGTAATCACGTAATCAAAAGGCATGTCCAGAAATTCATTCAGATGTTTGGAACGCTGGCCGCTGATGGCGATGCCAATCGCGCCCATCGCTTCAATGGCGACCGGATTGACCACAGAGGGTTTTGTTCCGGCGCTGTAAATATCCAGGCGATCCCCGGCGATGTGTCGCAGCAGGGCCTCCGCCATCTGCGAACGGGCGGAATTGGCGGTGCAAAGGATAAGAACACGGGGTTTCATGGCGCACAGCTCCTAATAACAGCCTGATTCATTCGCCTATTATGGCCGCACAGGCTGCCCGACTCAAAACAAAAAGTCAAACCTTAAATAAGCCTTAACTGAAAGCGATTTCCATACGGCTGCCTTTCGATTTCCTGATGCAAGGCTTTATCAAGCAAAGGTATGTGTAAAATATTGCTAAATATTGTTACAATTGTTTAAGGGTTTGTAAAAACAAACGAGGTAATATGCAATGGCTGAGCAAACAGATTATGATCAGGAATTTGAACGTATTCTGAAGTCCATTGCTATTGACAACAACCTGACCGCGCTGCTGAGAAGCTGGGAGCAGCCAGGCAGGGTGCCGCCTTCCCTGCCAGAGATGGTGAATGATCTGCTGCGTTATCGCCGGCTGGTGCTGGTCTGTGAATGGCAGGGGCAGCCAGAGGAAGCCCTAAAATCTGACCTGAGGGAATGTTTCAATCGACACAACCACCTGTACGATCTTCTGGTGACGCAGTTGTATATCACCCAGGCGGGTAAACCCCTGAATCACTATTATTACACGGCAGATGGTTTTCTGGTGCTGGATATGGTGGGCCATGTCGCCCCCGTGATCGGGGTGATGGGCCGCGTGATCGCGCCGTTCGTGATCCGGCATTACCGCCAACCCTACCCTGGCCTGCCGCAGCTGCTCCAACTGGCGGCCCACGTGTTGAAAGCGCTGTACACAGAGCCTGTAGAGCCGCTGCAGGAGCAGATTGCAGAGCAGGTGGAACCCCTGCTGGACATGCCCCTGCGTCCGCTGCCGCTGTTCCAGGCCCATGTAGCCGCCGAACCCATCACACCGCCGCCAGACTCGCTGCCAGAATCAACGCCGCCAGCGGTGGATCACAGCAGCAACGGGCACCAGCGCGAATCGCTGCCCCGGCTCGACGTATCCGACGATGACCCGCCGCCTGATACTGGCCCAATCAGTACGGACACTGGCCCGGCGGAGCCGCGTAATGGCAGCAGGCCGCCCCGCCGTACCATGCGCGCCCCACTGCCTTATGACTGGGAAGCCAGCAACGGGCACGGCAAAACATAGCCTGTATGGGATATGTGGAATGTGCTATGCTTGAAGAAGAAGATCTGATACAGGAAAGCATACACCATGATACATCTCTGGCACGAGCTGTCTGCCGGGCCACAACCGCCGGAAATTGTCTACGCTGTGATTGAGGTGCCCAAAGGCAGCCGCAACAAGTATGAATATTCCAAGCGTGCCGGAGTCATCAAGCTGGATCGTGTGCTTTACAGTTCGCTGCACTACCCCGGCGATTACGGGTTTATCCCGCAGTCCTACTTTGAAGATGGCGACCCGCTGGATATCCTGGTCATGGTCAACGAGCCGACTTTCCCCGGCTGCGTCATCGAGGCGCGCCCGATCGGCATGTTCAAGATGATTGACAAGGGAGACCCGGATTACAAGATCCTGGCCGTCCCCGCCACAGACCCGCACTTCAACGATTTCCACGACCTCAACGACGTGCCCAAGCACTTCCCGACTGAAGTCATGCATTTTTTTATGACGTATAAGCAGTTGGAAGGGGCGGAGGTTAAAAACGAAGGCTGGACGGATGCACAGGGCGCGCGCGACACCATCCAGCACTCGCTGGAGCTGTATCGCAGGACGTTCCCACCCCAGGGGCTTTAAAACCACTGCCAGCAGCGGCTGCGCAGCAGTGCCAGCAGTTCGTTGACTTTTTCGTACAGGGCCGTTTGCAGAAACAGCCGGCTGCGCGGTAAATCGATGGCGCGCCCGGCATGAAATAATTCATTGGCCAGGCCGTTGTTATAGCGCAGCGTAAGCTGTTCGTCGCCGTCGGCCATGTCCATGCAGGCCGCCACACCCGCGCCTATGACGCACAGATAGGTATGCGGGCCGACCTGTTCCCAGCCATAACTGCGCCAGTTACTTTCCAGCACCAGCGTCAGTTCCCGCACCAGCAGTGGGTCCAGCTTCTGCCGCAGTTCCACCCGGTAATTCAGCAGATCCACCCCCGCAGGCAGATCTACCAGCGGCGGCAGAATATGCGCAGCAGTCACCTGGCTGAGCGCCAGCGCCAGAGTCTCGCGGCTGACCATGCTCGACCATCCCCCTGTTTCGCCTGCCCAGCACAGGGCCAGAAAAGGCTGCTCTCTATCGACCAGAAAAGGCTGAATCGGCGCTTCTGCTTCGGCAGGGTAGCGGCTTTCATCGACAGAGAGGCGGTAGGGATAGATGAGTTTCATTTAGGCCAACCTGTTTTTCCATAGCGATGTCAACGTTCACTTAATTGTATGCCGGTTTTGCGGGTCGATGAAGAAAAATTTATGAAAATCTCGTCAATTGATGAATTTATTAGTATTGAACTGCCTGAATGGAGTCCACTTAATTTTGCCTTAAATCAAAAGCTGATTACACTGGGTATATCCACTATTCGACTTTGGAGAAGTGCATTCATGAAGTTCACCAAAATCCTGATTCTGTTAAGCTTATGCCTGCTGTTCGTCAGCCCTGTGCTGGGGCAGGCAAATGTGCTCAACTATGGCGACAATGTCGTCGGCAGCATCTCCGCCGATACGCCGCTGGCGTTTTACACGTTCAGCGGGGCGGCAGGCGACCTTGTGACCATTCAGGTCATTGGCGTTACACCCGGCCTGGACCCGGCAGTCAGCCTGAACGCGCCGAACCAGCAGCAGCTGGCCAGCAACGACAACGACCCGGCCAGCTTTGGCCAGACCGATGCAGGCATCAGCTATAACCTGCCCCAGAATGGCGTGTATACCGTTCTGGTCAGCAGCGTCACCGGCGCCCCGGGCGACTTTTTAATCCGCCTCAGCGGCCGCCAGCCCACTGGTGCGCCCGCGCTGTCCGAGGCCCCCACCACCACCGATATTCAGCCCGGTGGGCAGGCAGTCTTTTTCACCTTTGAGGCCAACCCGACGGCGGCCCAGTCGCTGAATATCAGCAGCACACCGGCAGATTTCGCCTTCCGGGTGGTGGTCTACAACCCGGAAGGGCAGATTATCGCCCGGCTGACCGGTACCGGCCAGATGGGCCTTACCCTGCCGTCCGGCACGGGCATCTACACTGTCGAAGTGAGCGCGACGGACCCGACCAGCACCGGGCAGATCAGTGTCAACCTGGGCACCCCACCGGCAGCGCCCGCCGGCCCCGCCGGACCAGCGGCCACCCTCGATCAGGCTGATCAGCCGCCAGCCGCGCCAGACCAGACCGGCGCTGATGTCTGCACCGTCAGCGTGCCGGGCAGCAATGCGGTGAATGTCCGCAGCGGGCCAGGGACAGAATTCAACGTGGTGACTCAGCTTCTGCCCGGCCAGAATCTGGTGGTGGCAGGCACGGCTAATAACTGGTATCTGGTCAATCTGTCCGGCGGCGGGCAGGGCTGGGTATCGCGCGATGTGGTGGCTGAATCCGGCCCGTGTGCTGCTGTGCCCACTGTGGATGCGCCACAGCCAGTCGTCCCTGCCCAGACTGAAGAAGCTGCACCACCACCCCAGCAGGATGCGCCGCCGGTGATGCCGACCTCCACCCCGATTCCCGCTGTGCCGGACCAGCAGCAGGATCAGGCGCCGCCGCTGCCAGATCAGCAGGCACCTACGGCCACGCCTGTGCAGGAGGTGCAAACTGCACCAGAGGACGCACGCTTTAATTCGCCGTTGAATATCGCACTGGACAGCACCGCCTCGGTCACGGATTATGTGTCGTATCCGGGTGGGGATCGTGAAGATCGGATCCGCTGGGATATTACCGGCATGAACCCCAACAGCGTCCTGCCCGGCGGGCGCGCCAAGCTGGTGCTGTCGGTAAGCTGTTTTGGCAGCGGCACAGAGAACATCGAGTTCTTCACCGGCGGCCAGACCTACTCCTGTGGCCAGACCATTGTGGATAAGGAAGTCACCTACGATTCACGCACCGGCTCGGTCACTATCACGGCGGTAGGCGGCGACAGCACCTATGTGCAGTGGGTCATCACCGGCACCGCCACCCGTCTGGAATAAGCAGCAGCGCGATTTATCACGTTTCGTACACTTCAGCCCTGGGTCAGCCGCACTGGCCCGGGGCTGTTTTTTTGAGGGCCACCAGCAGCGGGCAGAATAGTATTAGTTCCCTACTTGCCGAATCGCAGCAACAGGTATAGGATTCCCGGCGCGTGGGGGGCGCACTGCTGTAAAGTTATTGAGGTAAGGTTATGACCTTCATCGAACCGCCGTCGCACCTGGACGACACCAACCCGATTCAGCCAGTCACGGATGAGTCGCTGCCTGGCTGGCGGCGCACCGTCGGCATGATCAGCCTGCTGCTGGCGGCGCTGCTGACAGCAGGGACAGTGCTGCTGATGGTGCTGCCTATAGAGGAGACCCCTGAACCAGAAGCCACCAGCCAGCCAGAACAGGTCATCCAGGCGACCAATACCCTGCCACCCACAGATGCTCCTCAGCCAGAAGTGAACCCGCCCGGTGGAGGTGGCATTATACAGGTGAACGTCCTGCCGACCCTCAGCCCGGAGCAGATCGCGGCGATCCTGAGCGCCCCTGCGCCAGAGGGCGAAGCCGGCACCTCGATTCAGGTAGCCCGCAATCCTTACGACCCTTTCACCCTGATTCCGGACCGGCCCCGCCGCAATGTGATTGGCTATACCATTGTGGAAGGCGACACGATATTTACGATTGCGGAGCGTTACGGGCTGCGGCCAGAAACCATTGCCTGGTCAAATGACCGTTCGATCATCGGCAACCTGCGCCCTGGCCAGGTCATCAACGTGCTGCCTGTGGATGGCGTCTATCATACGACCATCGGCAGCCGGACGATTGCCGAAATCGCGGCGGAATACGGCATCAGCGATCCTTATCAGATTATTGATTCTGAATACAACAACCTGTTCGGCGCAACCCCGGAAACTGTACTGCCCAGCGGCACCCATGTGGTGATCCCCGGCGGCGAAGCGGAGCAGATTAGCTGGAACCCGCGTGTCGAGCGCGAAGGCGGCGAAAGCCAGAGCGGCGGGAACTTTGTGGTGTTTGCCCCGGGCGAGGCCGGAAGCTGCGGGCGTGTAAGCAATGTCGGCGGCTCCTTCTGGGCCAGCCCTATCGACAGCTATACCTTTGTGCGCGGCTTTACCTCCTGGCATACCGGGGTCGATCTGTCGGCTTCGGAAGGCGCGCCGGTTAAAGCAGCCAACGGCGGCGTTGTCATCTTCGCCGGGTGGAACAGTTGGGGTTATGGCAATACCGTCGTGCTCTCGCACGGGCCGTTTAGCACGCTGTACGGCCACCTCAGCTCGATTAATGTCGGCTGCGGGCAGGCAGTCAGCGCCGGTCAGGTGATTGGCGGCGTGGGCAGCACCGGCAATTCATCCGGGCCGCACCTGCACTTTGAAATCCGCTATCTGGACGCGCCGCAAAATCCAACCGCGACCATTCCGTTCTAAGCGGCTGAATCCCATAGGACAGGGGCGCACCGTACACCAGCGCGCCCCTGCCCGACTTAAATCAAAAGTTAATGTAACAATTCGGTTCGTTAAATAACTTGTGCTATGATTGGCTCAGGCGTATCGCAATTTGTCAAAGGCCGTCATGACCGATAAATCTGATCCGCTGCAGTCGGAATCTGTCCAGAATTTTCTCAAGTCTATTTATGCCCTTCAACAGGAAGATGAACGGGTATCGACCAACGCGATGGCAGAGCTTCTCAACATCTCTGCACCCTCGGTGACGGATATGGCCCAGCGGCTGGAAGAGGCCGGGCTGGTCGATTACCAGAAGTATCGCGGGGTGATGCTGACGCCGGCGGGCGAGGAAGAAGCACTCAAGATTCTGCGCCGCCACCGGCTGATCGAGCTGTATCTGGTCGAGGAACTTGCCTACGAGCTGCACGAGGTTCATGCCGAGGCGGAACGGCTGGAACATGCCGTTTCTGATCGCTTTATCGAGGCGATTGCAGAACGGCTGGGCCACCCGGATATTGACCCGCACGGCGACCCGATCCCTACCGCAGAGGGCCTGATCGAGCGCCGCAACCTGAAACCGCTGAGCGAATGGCCGCTGAACACCCCGGCCGTCATTTCCCGCCTGCGCGCCACCAGCGATGATATGCTTCAGCACATTGTCGAACGCGGCCTCAAGCTGCATACCGGCGTCGAAGTGATGGCGCGCGATCCGTTTGAAGGGCCGCTGATGGTCCAGGTCGACAGCCAGCAGCAGATTGTCGGCTATAATGTGGCGACCTGTATCCTGGTCGAACTGCCTGCCGAATAGATGAAAATTCTGTTTGTTGCCTCGCTGCATCACCCGGAGCAGCTGCAGGCTGCCATCGAGCAGACTCCGCCCGGCGCGCCCAGGCCGCTGTTCCCGCCCAGTGTCCTGCAGCATTTCTGGGAGCGTGCCCTGCGCCGCCGCGGCTGCGAACTGGCGATTTATTACCGCAACCTGCCCGCTTCCGGGCGCATCCGGCCCCATCGCCACCGCGAAGGCCTCACACCGGGCAAGGTGATTGCCGCCCTCGGCCAGCGCATCCCGCCCCAGTTCCAGCCAGAATACCGCCGACGCAATCACCAGCTTATCCAGCAGGCGCTGGAGTTCCAGCCGGATGTGCTGTGGCTGGTGGGCGATAACAGCGTCATTTACCCGGACACGCTGCGCCACATCAAACAGGCCACGGGCTGCCGGCTGATCTATGCCAGCGGCACCTCACCCATCGTCTTTTCCCGGCCCATCGAGCGACAGGCCGCCCCGCTGTATGATCTGGTGCTGGTCAATGATTTTTATCATGGCATCCAGTGGCTGGAACTGGGGGCGCAGCACATGGAATGTCTGCCGCTGGCGGCCACCGACCCGGACTTTCACCGCCCCTATGATCTGACCCCGGCAGAACAGGCCGCCTATGGCTGTGATGTCGCCTTTGTGGGCACGCTGGTGCCGGATCATCTGTATGGCCGCCGGGTGCAGGCCCTGGCCGCCCTGACCGGCTGTGATCTGGGCATCTGGAGCGTGCATGAGGTGCCGCCGGAACTGCGGCCCTTCCTGCGCGGCGCGGCCCTGGGGGAAGCCATGCTGCGCGTGCTGTCCGCCGCCCGCATGACCATCAACACGCATGGCAATTTTATGCGCTATGGCGGCAATATGCGCCTGTTCGAGGCGGCAGGCGTGGGCGTGCTTCAGCTTGCCGAGGACCTGCCAGGCATCCGCCAGTGGTTTACCCCCGGCGAAACGATTGTGACCTACCAGAACATGGAGGATTTACAGCAGAAAGCGGCGTATTATCTGCGGCACGACGCCGAACGCGAGGCGCTGGCCCAGCGTGCCCGCGATCATGTCTATGCGCACCATACCTACGACCAGCGGGTTGAGCGCCTCGAAAAACTGCTGGAGGCGCTGTTCTGAAATGCGTGTTCCTGTTTTGTCGCCCGTCGTGATGGCCTCAGGAGGAAACCCCTGTGGATGGTTCAGGCTTTTTTTCCGTCTTTCACCCTGCTGACCCGGAACGCAGCCGGTTTCTGAGCACGGTTTTTGCCCTGTTCCGGGATGAAATCGTGCACTGCTGGGCGACGGATTCCCGCGCACCGTATCGCTGCACAGACCGCCCCACCCTGCGGCAGACAGGCGCCCGGCGCGGCCATACGCTGGATTTTGCTTTTCAGGAACCGCGCCGGGGCCAAACCTTTGCCGTCATGATCCAATGCGACCCGGCCACAGATACCCCCCTGACTGACGAGGCGCAGGTCACCCAACTGAGCAGCACACGCGCCTTTGCCGCATTTCTGGATGCGGCGCAGAACCCGGCTCAATACCGGCTGATCATCAGCGGCGAGGAACAGCCAGTCGCCGGGTCTATTCTCATCTGGAGCGCGATGGACATTCGCAAGGCGCGGGCGATCCGTAAAACGCTGGGTCTGCAGGATATCTTCGCAATGGATTACATGATCCGCGACCTGATCCAGTGGCAGAACCGCGATTTCCAGATGCTGCTGGACCGGCGCGCGGCATGGTGTTATGACTTCTTCCGCCACCTGCGCCGGCTGCCCTAACCCCGGATCATTAGCAGAATCACGGCGCGATCACAGATGTTCCAGCATTTCCTGTGTGTTGTTGGTCGGGTCCACACCGATAAAGACGCCCCGGATAATGCCGTTTTCATCAATGATAAAGCTGGAACGGCGAATGCCGGTGGTTTCCTGACCCTGACTGTTGGTGTAGGTCTGCCAGACGCCGTATTGTTCTGCTAACTGATGATCCTCATCCGCCAGCAGCGTAAACGGCAGGTTATAACGAACCTTAAATGCAGCCTGATCCTCGACCGTATCCGGGCTGGCGCCCAGGATCACCACATCCTTGGTGGTAAAGTCGATGTAGCTGTCGCGATAGTTGCAGGCCTGCTTGGTGCAGCCAGGCGTATCTGCCTTGGGGTAAAAGTACAGGACCACACGCCGACCCTTAAAATCTGACAGGCGAACCGGCGCGCCTGTGTCGTCCAGAAGTTCAAAATCCGGTGCGGGCTGGCCTTCTGATAGAACAGGCATCGTCATCGTCTCCTTGCTAAGTAAAATCGCGGCACATGCTAAAATACAGATTATACTAGCAGGCTATTCAAAAACCCGCCTGATTTCTGATACAGCATTAATGCATGCAGGAGGCATACACACATGGCAGACCAGCAGACACCGTCCGGCGCATCGCATATCTGGCATCTTGCGCAGATGGCGGCAGACCAGCAGGAATCCTTCCATGAATTCTTCCGTATTCCGGCCATGAGCCTGGAAATCTATAAACTGCCCGCCGGGGGCACCGACCAGCAAAAACCGCATCAGGAAGATGAGGCCTATTATGTCATCAGCGGCAGGGCAAAAATTGAGGTAGAGGGTGAGGCACAGCCCGTCCAGCCCGGCGATCTGATCTTCGTCGCTGCCCAGGCACAGCACCGCTTCATCGAGATTGAAGAAGACCTGGCCGTACTGGTCTTTTTCGCGCCGGCGTTCACCGGCTAAAGCTGCGGGTGTGTTTGCCTGACAGGCAATAAAAAAATCCCCTGCCGGCGCAGAGGATTCTGAAGCGTGTGCTGCATTTAGCCCAGGGCGTCGTACCCGGGTCCTTCGGTGAAGAAATCGTAATTGGGCTGGATGTCCCTGGTCAGGTCAATGACCTCGCCAGCTTCCGGTGTATAACGCTGTTTGGTGTCGAAGGGGATAACTTCCTGCGTGCCATCCACCACATAATCCGCCGGGACTTCTTCCTCAATGAAGATGGCTTCAAAGGGGCATTCCGGGATGCAGGCGCCGCAGTCGATGCAGGTGTCCGGATCGATAAAATACCACGGCCATTCATCTTCTGGCTGGCCGGGCACAATGCATTCCACCGGGCAAACTTCCACACATGCGCCGTCACGCAGGCACAGGCTTGTAATAATATGGGTCATTACCAATTCTCCTTGGTCTGTTACGTTGGGGTTCACTGAACTTGGCTTCAATGTAACCCCTTTTAGCCATGCTGTCTGGTACTTTTGTTGGATTCGGAAAATTGATTTTACACGGATTGTGTGGCTGCCTTACCCGCTGTAATTGAAGTTTTAACCCAGGTTAAATCAGCCGTGAGCGATGTCGTGCATGGGCATCATGTTGGTCTCAGCCAGGTACACCAGCCCTTCATGGTCGGCAATATAGACATGGCGCCCTTTTTTGACCAGCAGCCCGGCGTTTAGCAGTCCGCGCAGCGCCCGGCCCACGACCTCGCGGGTGGTGCCCAGAATCGAAGCGATTTCCTCCTGCGTCAGCGCAGTGGGGGTCTCTGCGATCTGGTCGGCATAGGTGCTTTCGTGCAGGAACAGCTTCGCCAGACGAGACGGAATCGAGCGGAAGGTCATATCTTCCAGTCGTTCGATATAATCGCGATTCACCCGCGCCAGAGACTGTACACAGTTGCTCAGCAGCGCCGGTTCGCTGGCCATCAGCGCAATCAGATTCTCATGGCTGATCTGTAACACTTCGGCGCTGGTCACCGCCACCGCGTTATAGGGGTTCGGGCCACCATCCACAGCCGCCACTTCGTTAAATGAGGAATAGGGTCGCAGCAGGCTGAGCGTGTGCAGGCGGCCTTCGCTGCTCACACGGTAAATGCGCACCAGCCCATCCAGGACCACATGAAAACCGGCACAGTCGCCCGCCTCGGCAAAAATATCGGCCCCGGCCTGATAGACGCGACGGTGGGTCATATGGTCGATGCGCGCCAGACCAGCGGCATTGATGCCGGCAAAATGCGGGATGCGTTCAAGATCGTTGCTCATCAGATTCTACTCAACGTCCCAGAAACTGCGCCGCCAGGATTATCACCACGAACAACAGACCCGCCAGAACCCCCATGCTGCGCAGATCACTGACCACGTACGTATACTGCTCCCGGAGCTGCTCTTCGGTGACGGTTCGGGTAGGATTTGCCAGCCGTTCCGCAATCTCTTCCTGCGAAAGCTGAGAGACATCGACCTCTTTTTCTCTGCGGCGCGACGAACGGCGCTGCACAGGCGGCAGAGTCTCCGCGCTGCGCGTTCTGGCAGGTGCGGGCGGAAGATCCGGCGCTGCGACAGGCACTTCCGGCGCTTCCGCTGCGTCCGCCTCCTCAGTGATTTCCTCGTCTACCAGACCAGCTTCGCGCCGGGCGCGGGCCAGAGTCTCCTGCGGCAGGTTGGCTTGTGATGATTTTTTACGATTGCGACGCTTGGACACAGACTATACCCCGTTCAGGTACTATCAACACGATCAGCAAAGACGACAATACGCTTGTCGTTTACCATATAAGGATAGCAGGAGATCAGCGTTGCGGTAGGGGTAGCTGTCGATTCCATCACCTCGACATCGTTTGGCCCCACAACCTCCCAGCGGCGTATTTCGTAGGTGTAGATGGCTTTGCGCGTCTGCACCTGGAAGCGATCCCCGGCTTCTAACTGATCCAGATGGCGAAACAGTTCGCCGTAAATATCGTTGTGCGCCGCCAGCACCAGATTCCCGTTGTTGTTGCCAGGAATCACCCCGTTCTGAAGCTGTCCTACGCCCTGCTTCAGGGCTTCCCAGTCCGTCCCCTGCACAATCGTCTGATCCAGGTTCAGTTTAGGGATAATAAGCCGCAGCGCCGTATCATCGGTGGGCGCAGCACGGTTAATCACGGGCTGAAAAAGCTGGCTTTGCACCAGCGGCTGCAGATTGGCCGGAATTTCATTCAGATTAGGCTGCGCGCCGTGCGGCGAGTTCGGCGGTGTGTGGCCGCCCGGCAGCACCACGTTATCAATCCGCAGGACAGGCGTCGGCGCGATGGTCGGCAGAGAGGCGGCGCGCTGTTCATCAGCCATCCGCTGGGCTTCCGCCGTTTCCCGTTCCAGGCTGCCGATGGACTGGAACAGCGTGTATGCCAGATACAGCACCCCCACAACAGCCGCAATCTCGACCAGCAGCAGCGCCTGGTTAACAAAACTTTTCCAGAAGCGATCCCGGTCCGGGTCTGCGGTGACGGGCTGCTCTGCCCCATCCACAAAACGCGGCTGGCCCTCCTGCTCCAGCATCACCGGCCCTGCCGCAGACGGCCCGGCCTGTGCGGCCGCCAGGACGGCGGACTTGGGCGGGTGCTGCTTACCCCCGTTGGTAGGGGTTTCGATGGTGCGCCCGGTGCGCCGCATCCGTTCCAGCTTCTTCAGGCGTTCCTCGCGCCGTTTCACAGCCAGGATACGCTCCAGTTCGTCGACGGTCAGTTCTTCAACAGTTCGTTTGTCAGCCATAATTCAGCAAGAAGGTCCCGATGTACTGTCGTTGTATTCTAGCGGATTGTTCTTATTTCAACATGCTTTCGCCCATAAAACAATGAGAAAAGCATAGAGGCGCATTAATCTTCTGCGCCTCTGCACCAGTAATCTGTATCTGACAGCGTGCTGCCTGCTTCAGATCAGGCTTCTACCACATAGGTCTGCACGATTTTATCGTGCCAGCCCTGCCGGTTGGCATCAAACAAAGCCCACAGCCAGCCGATCAGGAACACAAAGGTGTTGATATAGTAGCCGACATAGCGCAGCGCCGCATCTGTATCTGTCAGGCCGCTGCCATCCGTTTTGATCACACGAATATTCATCATCTGCTTGCCGGGGGTCTGTCCGTCGCGCCGGCTGAGGAAATACCAGTGGTAGATCAGGCCGATAAGAAAGGTGAGACCGCCCCCTGTTTCCCGGCCCACCCCCACCAGCAGGGCACCAATGATCGCCAGGATCACATTATCCACAATCAGGGCAATCAACCGTGAGCTGATTGATGCCAGTGCGAAGTTCGTACGTGTTTCCGCCATAATATACACTCCCTGCCTCATTTTCGGGTGCGTGATGCAGCATCACACCTTAATCATAAAACAAAGTGCGTGGCAAAGGTCATGATAATTCAGGAAAGTATTCCTGTTGTTCGTAAAGTGGTACGGCTGGCTGGCGGATGAACTGAAAGGGCGACGCATGCGCCGCCCTGCTGTTTACTGAGGATTAACCCGGAAGGATCAACCACCCGGCCGGGTCATCGGCATGATGATGTGGACAAAATCATCCCGGTTTTCTGGCCGCAGCACGCCAGGGCTGGTGGCGCCGTTGCTTTGCAGGATCACCCGCTCATCCGGAATCACATTCAGCACATCGATCAGGTATTCCACATTGAGCGACAGGTCCAGCGGCTCACCTTCGACCGAGGCATCGACCATGCCGGTATTGTCGCCACGTTCGTTGCTGCGCCCGGCAATGACCACCTCACCGGGTTCGCTGGGGCTGCTGGCCGGTTTGACCAGAATCTGGGCGCTGCCGGCGGCGTCGCGGGCGAAGATGGCGGCGCGTTTACAGGCCCGCAGCAGATCGCTGGTATAGACGACGGTCTGGGTGATGTAATTGCGCGGGATGGCCCCGGCAAAATCCGGAAACTTGCCTTCCAGAAGCTGCGAGGACACCAGCACATTATGCAGATGAAACAGCACGATATCCCGCTGGCCGGGCAGCGTAATGCCCACTTCGTCATCTTCGTCGCTGATAATGCGGGCGACCTCCGCCATCGCACGCCCCGGAATCACCATCGAGAACGGCTCCGGGAAATGCTGGTCGATTTCGCTGGTGCGCACCGCCAGCCGGTACCCATCCGAAGCGGCCAGCGTCATCTTGTTGCCGCTGAACTCGGTATACAGGCCGGTCAGGATAGGGCGGTTATCTTCCCTGGCTGTGGCAAAGACCGTCTGGTTAATCATTTCCTTCAGGGTGCGCCCGGCCACAATCACATCGCCGGCGCTTTCTTCTGGCAGCAGCGGAAATTCGCTGGCGTCAATCCCTTTGATATTCGAGACAGCGGTTCCACAGCGCACGTTGACGGTCTGGGTGGCATTGTCCAGCGTCATGTCCACGCGCTCCGGCGAAAGATTATTCACCAGGTCTGTCAGCGTGTTTTTGGGCAGGGTAATGGCCCCCGGCGTATCCACCTTGGCGCCAATCCAGCAGGTGATGCTCATTCCCAGGCCCATTTCCATCGCCGCCAGCTTCAGACGCGCATCTTCAGCACTCAGCAGCACATTGCTCAACACGGGCAGCGTAGGCCGGTTTTCTACGGCCCGCCCTACAATACTTAACCCCTTCGCCAGGTTTTCCTGTCTGACGCTTACTCGCATGGCATTTTCCCAAATTCTGTATGATTTATCCCAAATTAACCCCGAAAATTATACCGTATCCACGTGCAAATGCACAGGATGCACCTGCTGTTTCGTCGCTCATTTGTGCGACAGCCTACCCCCGGGCTGCGGGAGTCTCAGTCTGGACGGCGGGGGCACACTGGCTGAAGTTGATGATCAGGGTCTGCCCAGGGCGCAGCACATTGGGGTCGGCAAGGTCATTGCTTTGTGCCAGACAGTCCGCATCCACGCCGAAGGTGAAGGCAATATTCATCAGGCGGTCTCCGCGCTGGATGGTGTAGCTCTGGTTGACCGGCGGCGGCGCGATGCTGCCCCCGGCCTGCGGTGTGCAGGGTGCAATCAGCAGTGACTGGCCGCGCCGGATCAGATTCTGGTCGGCCAGCATGTTCACCCGAATCAGGCAGCGCAGGTCAGCGCCAAAACGCACGGCCAGATCAGTTAATCTGTCGCCGGGCTGCACGAGATAATCGCCAGCGGAAGGCTGGGGCACATCTGGCTGCGGCTGGGCGGCGACCTGTGCATAACAGGGGGCCGTGACCAGTACCAGCCCGGGATGAATCAGGTTGAGGTTGGGCAGGTTGTTGGTTTCGGCCAGGCAGCTTACGCTGATGCCCAGCCGCTGCGCGATCCGGTGCAGATCATCGCCGCGCTGCACCACATATTCTCCGCCGGATTGGGCCGCCGCCGCTGTCACCCCGGTCAGCCAGATCACGGGCATGAGGGCGGCCAGAATCAGAAAGCGCAGTGCGCGATGCATGGGGGTTTCCTCCTGCTGGATGCTTGTTTCAAGTATATTTTAGCGCACTAAAAAGCGCCAGCAGAAAACAACCCGCGCAGCGGCTTACTCTGCCGCTGACTATGACCGGGCGTGGGTGCGGCCCACATTCGCCAGCACCCGATCCGCCACCAGACGCGCACAGACCAGCGCCGTCGGCACGCCGGTGCCGGGGTGTGTGCTGGCCCCCACAAAATAGAGGTTATGATAACGGGCATGTTGGCTGCGCGGACGCAGGTACCCAAGCTGGGTGAGGGTATGCGCAAGGCCATGAGTCGAGCCTTTGAGCAGGTTGTAACGCCTGCGCCACGACAGCGGCGTGAAGTTGACTTCAAACTTCAGATGTGCTTCCAGGTCGGTGATTCCCAGCAGCGCCAGCCGCTCAAATACCGCCTGCCGTGCCCGGTCCCGAATCGCGCGCCAGTCCTCCTCACCCGCCTCTGTCAGATGGCCAACGGGTACAATCCCGATGAGGGTATCCTGGCCCGGCGGGGCGGCGGAAGGGTCCAGTCGTGCGGGTGCATGGACGTAAAGGCTGGGATGTTCCGGCAGCGGCAGACAGCGGCTGATGCGGTCAAAATTCTCCTGGTACGCATCGGTCAGGAACAGCGTGTGCGGCCGGAGCGCCGGGTAGGCTTTATCCACGCCCCAGAAGAAGCTGATGACCGAACACGAGAACTGCCGCTGGGTGATCTGTTCCGCCTGATGATCTGGTGGCAGCAAATGCTGATATACATAGGGCAGGTCCGCATTGGCTACCACGACATCGGCCTGCACCCGGCGTCCATCCGCCAGCACCACCGCGCGGGCACGCTCCCCCACCACCTCGATATGATCAACTGCCGCATCAAACTCAAATTCCACGCCCGCCTGCTGGGCAACGGCCATCAGCGCCTCCACCACCGCGTACATCCCACCGCGCGGATACCAGACTCCATGTGCCAATTCTGTATAAGGCATCATCGAAAAGGTCGCAGGCGCCTCGTAGGGGCTGAGTCCCATGTACACATCCTGAAAGGTGAACGCGGCCTTCAGGCGCGGCGCCGTAAAGTAAGCCGCCATGTGGCGATAATGCGGCACCAGGGGGTTGAGCTGGAACAGCAGCGGCAGGTTGCGGAGGTTAAAAAATTCCCCGGCGCTGTGGAAATCGCGCTGCACCAGCCGTTCCATAGCCAGGTGATAATGACGGAAGCCTTCATCCAGGTAGCGCAGGAATCCGTGAAAGCTGCCCGGCTCAATCGCCTCAAGCTGGTCGCCCATCGCCTTCAGGTCAGAGGTCAGGGCCAGCTGGCTGCCATCATCAAACACCAGATGATAGGTCGGGTCTACACGCTGGAGATCGAGCATTTCATGCAGTGAGGCCCCCAGCGCCGCGAATTCTGCTTCGTAGACCAGCGGCATAATCAGCAGGGTTGGGCCAGTATCGAAACGATGGCCGGCGCGCACAAAATGATCGCAGCGGCCGCCAGGACGGGCATTCTTCTCGAACACGGTCACACGCAGGCCGCGCCGCGCCAGATGCGCCGCTGTGGCGATGCCGCCGATGCCAGCGCCAATGACAATTGCAGTCGGAGCTAACACGTTACAGAGTCCTCATATCAGGTCTTTGACCAGCAGCGACAGCAGAGTCCCCGCTGCTGCCAGGCCATTTTTCAGGCTGATGGATCTGGGGTAGGCTGGCCGGACGCAGAAACTGTCCTGCTCGATCATATCCAGCACCCATTCAAAGCGGGCGATATAGGCGTATCCGGCCAGGCGGCAGCGTAGATTCTCCACCCGCGCCAGATAATTGCGCCCTGCCGCGAAGCAGGACCGGGCCAGTTGAACCCGGTGGCAGACCCATTCGCGATAAGGGGCGCTGGCCACCTCCTGCGCCGTGATTCCCCGTGCCTGCAGGTAATCCACCGGGATGTTGAAGTAGCCAGCAGCGGTGTCCTCCAGGGTATCGCGCAGCATATGGGTGATATGCGCGCCTGTCACAGCCAGATAACGCGTATCGTCGTGCGGGGAAAACTGGTTGGCGCCGATGAAATAATGCAGCGCTTCGGTAACGCCTGTCGCCAGCATCCGCGTATAACAATCCAGTTCCTGCTGTGATACCAGCCGCCCCCTGCGGCTAACATCGAAGCGCATCACATCCATCATGTTTTGCAGATAGCTGTGCAGGCCGGTATCTGGTCGCGGGTCTGCCATAATCAGATCAGCCAGCATCTGTTCTTCAGGGCTTCGTGCAGCGATGCGCTGGGCGCCATAACATTGACTCACCAGCGCCTGCTGGCGCTCTACAAAAGTGGCGCGCTCCGCCGGGTCTGATAACTCCAGATCGAGCTGATCATCCACCCAGCGAAAATAGGCATAGGCCCGGTAAGCATTCAGCACCTGCTCCTGGTCTGCCAGCCAGCGAATCGTGTAGTAGGTCTGTTTGCTGGCGGCTCTGGTCACGGCCGCAGACAGTTCCTGGCGGGCGTCGATAGGTGGTCTGTGGCGAGGGGTGGTCAGCGCTGTGTGGAACTGACTCAGCTTTGCATCGTCAGAAAATATCGCGCGAGGAGACATCGACTTTCCCTCTGTTTATATCACTCTCATTCTATACGTTGGACATAATAAAGCTTCGCATCCAGCACGGAAAAAGTATCATTTTGCAGGCCTTGCAGCGCGGTTTGTCATATTCCGTATGTGGCCGTGCCAGCCCTGCACAACAAAACAGCGCTGCCCCCAAACAGGCAGCGCCGTTCTTTGTAGCTGGTTATTCGGTTTTGCGGCCGCTTTGTGGAATGCGGGTTACGAAGTGGCGCGGCGCGCCATCGTCTCGTAGATCGCACTCAGACGATCCACCGAATGCTGAAGGTTGTAATTGGCGACCAGCTGCTGACCTTTGCGCCCCATCGCCTGGGCCGCTTCCGGATGCTGAAGCAGATAGAGAATCTTCTCCGCCAGCGGTTCGGCCTGGCCACAGGGAACCACAAAACCACTGCGCCCCTCCTCAATCACATCGGCCATCATGCCCACCGGCGTACCGACGACCGGCCGCGCCACCTGCATCGCCTCGAACAGCGTGATGGGGCCGCCTTCCCACATCGAGGGGATGGCGATAATATCCGCCAGCGCCGTCACATCAGCCACATCAGCGCGGTAGCCCGCAAAGATGACCTGCTCCGCGATGCCCTGCTGCGTGGCAAACGCCTTCAGCATGTCCAGATCAGGGCCATCGCCCACCAGCAGAAAGCGCACATCCGGGAAGGATTCCAGCACGCGCACCGCCGCCTGCAGCAGATAGATCTGGCCTTTCTGCGTCGCCAGACGCCCAATAGTACAGATGACTTTGTGCTCCGGCTTCAGGCCAAGTTCCAGCCGTTTCTGCTGCAAAACAGCGTCGTCCGAAGGAGTAAAATCTTCCAAAGGCACGCCGTAAAAGAAGGTTTCCAGCTTATCTGCCGCGATCTTGCGTCCCTTGATCATGTAATCATACACAGGCGGCGAAATCGCAATTGCGCGATCTGTCAGTGGTGCCAGCATCGTATCGGCAACCGTCTGGAACCAGGGCTGCTCCAGGGTGCTGTGCTCGTGCACAATATGCGGCAGGCCGGTCATTTTGCTGACAATGCGCCCGAAGGTGGTCGCGCCAAAGCCATGCAGATGCAGGATATGCGGCTTCTGACGCCGGATCACCTGCATCAGTTCCGTCACGGTGGTGGGGTCAAATTTGCTTTTGCCCAGAAAGGTCAGCCCGATGCCTTCAGTCAGGAAAACTTCGCCTGCTTTTTCCTCACCGCGCAGGCTGACGACATGAAAATGGAATTTCTGCTGGTCGAACCGGGGAATCCACCAGGCAATCGCCTGGGTCACGCCATGCACGCTGGAACCATCCACACCCAGCTTATCCAGAATGTGCAGCACACGGATCGGCCCCTTAAGACCGCCGATTCTGGAAATCGAATCTTTGTGGAGAGATGTAGAGACGCCAAAGTTATCGTGATTCAAAGTCACAACTGTTCCTCCTCCCCCCATATTTACTTGTTTTATTTTCCCTCAAGTATACTGATCTTAGAGCATCTGCCAATCCTTTTGTTTGTGATTAGCAAATATTAGATTCATAATATTTCTGGTCTGAATAACCAATAAACACAAGGCGCAGCACACCTGCGCTATCTTTCTGCCGACTGGACGCCAGCCAATGCCGGATATCCGGACTTCAATGAAGTCGTATATTTCTTATAATGCACACGGCTTGTTATTGACTGACATCAGGTAGTTAACCCTGGCGTATCCAGGAACCCCAAATCCCAATTTCTCTATAGCCGATGCTGGCGGAAAGCTGTAATTGTTATGGTCACTCTGTTCCTGTTCGTAATCTATGCCGCGTTTATCAGCCTGGGTCTGCCGGATGCCCTGCTGGGGACCGCCTGGCCCGTCATGCAGGTGGAATATGGAGTCCCTGTGGGGCTGGCAGGGCTGGTGTCGATGGTTATTTCTCTCAACACCATCATCTCCAGCCTGCTAAGCGGCAGAATCCTCAAACGCTTTGGCACTGGCCGCGTGACCCTTGTCAGCGTATTGATGACGGCCGCCGCCCTGCTGGGGTTTGCGCTGGCGCCCGATTTCTTCTGGCTGGTGCTGCTGGCCATCCCGCTGGGACTGGGGGCGGGGTCGGTGGATGCGGGCCTGAATGATTATGTCGCACGGCACTACGAAGCCCGCCATATGAACTGGCTGCACAGCTTCTGGGGCGTGGGCGCCATGACAGGCCCAGTCATCATTTCGCAGTTTATCAGCCGTGATGAATCCTGGCGTTCCGGTTACCTCACCGTGTCGATTGTGCAGTTTTCACTGGTGGCGCTGCTGTTTGTGACGCTGCCAGTGTGGGATAAGGTGGCACGCCTGAAGGGGAAATCCACCAACGATGCGCACGACGCGCCAGTCGATGTTCCGCCAGCAACCGCCGGAAGCAGGCGCAGATATGCTTTCAACGCCGTAAAGAGCGTGTTTAATCCGCTGAAGATCAAGGGCGTGTGGCCGGTGCTGATCGTGTTCTTCCTGTACTGCGGCATCGAGTGGACGATGGGTCTGTGGGGGAGCACATTTCTGATCCGCGTCAAGGGCTTTGATGTGTCCTCCGCCGCGACGCTGGTATCGCTGTATTTCGGCAGCATCACCCTGGGGCGCTTCATCAGCGGCTTCGTGACGATGCGCATGTCCAGCAAGGCGCTGATCCGCACGGGCGAAATCTCGATCCTCATCGGGGCCATTTTACTGCTGCTGCCCCTGTCGGAGGTGTTCTCGATGCTGGGTTTTATGCTGGTGGGGCTGGGCTGCGCGCCGATCTTTCCCAGCATGCTGCACGAAACCCCCACACGCTTTGGGGATGAGGACGCGCAGAACATCATGGGCTTTCAGATGGCTGTCGCCTATATCGGGACGAGCATCATCCCGCCTGTGGTGGGGGCAATTGCGGCTGCGACCACCTTTGAACTGTTCCCCATCGCGATTCTGGTGTTCATCGTGCTGATGCTGATCAATTCCGAACGGGTGAATCAGCTTGTGGCGCGCCGGCAGCAGGTTCAGCCAGCGGAGGTGTAGCGCCAGCGCAGTTCATCTGCCGAACCGAACAGACTCTGCCATGCTGGACGAGGGCACAGGCAGAGTCTGTTTGTTCAGGCGCCTGCCATCCTCAGAAAGTCACTATCACAACCCTAATGACGCCCGGGATACAGACTGTTTATCGCTTTTCGCCCGTTCAGCGGTTAATCCAGGGGTATGAATGACGAAATGAAAATAATCCGGGGAACTTGAAAGAAAGGTATGTGCCTCACCCGGCTCAACCACCAGCACATCGCCTCTTGTCAGTTCTAAGGTGTCCTGTCCAATACGAATTGAAGCTGTGCCGCTGGCGACCAGAAAGATTTCCTTGATTTCGCTGTGCACGTGGGGTTCGTTTATTCCCTTGTTGGCGTACCCTATGGCAATTTCCAGATTAGAGTTCCAGCCGCCAATCAACCAGCCTTTGTCCTGCGCATCTGCCTTTTCGAGTCTCAATTCAGCCTCCAGTCTCCGATTGCTGAGATTATACCGAAAGCATCACTGCGACTGGAGAAGATCAGGAGTTAATCTTTCTGACAGGGATAATCGCCAGCCAGCATCTCCCCCAAACGTTGTTTTACACGTTCCTCGTCATTCATGCGGAGGACATGAATGGTGGCCCGGCCTTCAGGAGTCAATCCTGTGAACGTTGCGTCTGAATGAATTTTAAAATGGGTCATCCCAGTTCTGCTGACGTGGATTGTAGAGTCTGGTTGCGTCGCCAGTGAGGGGATCGAGCGCAGCGACGTTTTCACCTTTGTAGGCGTTACACTTTGGGCAAGCAAGGCACAGATTGTCGTCTGCGTTCGTCCCGCCGTGTTTGAGTGCGATGATATGATCTACATGAAAGCGTGCGAAACTGCCAGATTGCGAGAGGCGGCAGTACTCACAGCAGTTACCGGCCCTCGCACGGACAGCCTGTTTCTCATTATCACTCAGACTCATCCCATGCCTGCTTCAGTTTTAGCTTCATTTTGGTTTTCAGCATGGAAAACATCTGATCGGCATTCAGGAAGCGTTCGAGTTCTTCACGTTCCGAAGGTGTAAGTTCTTCTTCTCGGTTTTTATCAAGCAGGTCATCCAACCGCGCCTGCAAATCATCCGGCAGATAGTAGTCGATGATCTCCTGGGGCGATGGCTCAGTTGCCAGAAAATCTGTAATGACGTCGAAGACAGTACGTGTCGGGATGCTCTGCATGATGGTTCTCCCTTACCTTGTGTCTTATTATAACATTATTACACCCAGGCTGCGTTCCTCCTCACACTTTCAGCCAGCGGAGGTGTAGGGAGCAGCAATCGCTGCGCCCCGTCATTCGTCCTTTTCAATCCGGTATGAGGTGATG